>MFPS01000009.1:194594-197412 GCA_001782825.1 Candidatus Magasanikbacteria bacterium RIFCSPHIGHO2_01_FULL_33_34 | reverse complement strand
AGAAAAAATACCTACCTCTGGTTTGGTAGATGCTCTTACACGTGCACAATTAAACGATTTGATTGCAAAAAGGCCTTTAGACAACTATGTTAAAACCCCAAATCTTTTTAAAGACAATGGATTTGAGAAAGAATTTACTATTTCCGACACAGATGTAAAAATTTCTAAAGTTAAACCTATTGCTGGAAAGGCTAGTTTGCAGCTCAGTTTAAAAAATAAAAAAGTAGTATCCCTTGATCAAACTATCACCAATTTACCACCCAGTAAAGCTACAGTGCTTACAATGACTGCTGAAGTCAGACCTGATATCAAAAGCATCACCAATGTCCAATTATGTGGTGTAGCCATCTATAGCGACAAAACACAAGCTTCCGAATGTGTTACCCTTCCTAAAATTATTAATAAAATAAGTACGATCTCTGTCATTGTACCCTTAGTATCAACCAAACAAGTAACTTCAACTCATATTCTTATTAAATCCCTTGGAACTGAAGAAGCTCGCTATACCATTGATAGTGTTTCAAGTATTTTAACCATTCCCTCTACCATTCTCCCTTCAATTATTGCCATCGTAACACCTAGCTCTGCGGTGGTTGTTCCCGGAACACCTATTGCACAAACTTCAGATATCAGTTCTGAAGTAACTGGTATTAAAATTTCTCCAGTCACCAATTTTGGTCCTGGCTTTGGTTTAGGTTCATCTAATGATGGAAGTAGTGGCGGTGGTGGAACTGGTAGTGGAAGTGGAGGCGGAAGTAGTCTTGCTCCTGCACCAGCTCCTACACCAACTTCTATAAATGGTGTATGTGGCTCAGTAAATAACACTATAGTACCAACTATCCCAATTACAAATCTATGTTCCATCGGAACTGCTAGTTCAGTCATCGGTTCTGGACCATGGTCATGGACTTGTGTCGGATTAAATGGTGGAACTACTGCAAGTTGTAGTGTACAGAAGACTGTAGATCCTACCCCAACTTCTACACCTACCCCTACCCAAAATACTCCTCCAACAGTTACCCTTTCATTACCACTCAATGGTGCAAGCGTTATCACACCAGCAACCTTCAACTTATCTGCGAGCGTTAGTGATAGTGATGGCACAATAACTAGAGTTGAATTCTATCAAAGCCTTACCAAAATCGGTGAAGACACGACGGTACCGTATTCTTTCATTTGGACAAATGTTCCAATCGGAAGCTATGCTCTCACAGCCAAAGCATTTGATAATTCCGGTGCTGGTACAGTATCAGCTGTAGTAAATGTGACGGTAGCAGCATCTACTCCAGCTTTTATTTTAATCAATGGCACCTGTGGCTCATCCAACAACACCACTGTTTCAACTGCTCCAACCACCAACCTTTGTTCTACTGGCACAGCAAGTGCTGTTGGTGGATCTGGACCTTGGACTTGGTCTTGTGCTGGATCAAATGGTGGTACCACTGCTAGTTGCAGTGCACAGAGGAGTGTAACACTAGTTCCAACTCCAACCACTCCTGCTACATATCGCGTTGGTCCTGGCAGACAATATACTCAATTGACTCAAATAGCGAATTTATTGCGAGCTGGTGATGTTGTGGAAGTAGATGGTAATACCACTTACCAGCCGGTAAGTTTCAGTCAATCCGGTACTGCAGAAAGACCAATCGTAATTCGTGGTGTACGTATTAATGGAAATCGACCAGTTATTGCTGGTGGAAGCAACACAGTTCGTTTTGAATTTGCCAACTTTAACACCATAGAAGGGTTTGATATCCGTGGTGGTACTGATCGCTGTGTGTTTATTCATGCTGGTGATATCGTTATTCGTGACACGGCTGTGCATGATTGTCCTAAACACGGTATTTTAGGAGCTGATACTGAAACCGGTAGTATAACTCTAGACCATGTGGAAGTTTATCATACTGGTAGTCAGCCTCCAGGAGAAAACTTAAAACATCCAATTTATGTAACTGCAGATGAAGAACTTTACCCAAATGCGGTTTTCCGTATGCAATATTCGTATCTTCATGATAACAATGGCGGAGAAGGAGTAAAATCACGCGCTCGCCGAAATGAAATTTACTATAACTGGATACAAGCCGCACCAGGATTAGTAAACTATTATCAGATGTCTTTATATGGACCAGACGCTGATTCAATTACTCCAGTTGCTGGTATTCGAGAAGATGGTGATGTAGTTGGAAATGTATTTGTAGGTGTGGCAGGCACCGGCGTTGGATCCTCAATCCGTTTGGGTGGAGATACTGATGAAAATAGCAGTGAAGGTCGCTATCGTTTTGCCAACAACACTTTTGTTACATTTCACGCTTCACCTCGAGACATATTCCGTGTTTATGGCACTATTGAAAGTATCGAGCTAAATAATAATATTTTCTATTCAGCTAACAATCTTACGGAGTTAGTTAATCTAGGTGATGCTTCATGGACACATGGGCAAGTAATTTCTGGTCGCAACAATTGGATCAGCCAAAATATTGGCATATTGCCAAATGGTTTAGTTTCTACAATACGTGGTACTAATCCTGGATTTGTAAATAATATTGGAGTAGGTACTCTTGATCCACAGCTTTTAAGCTCCTCTGCTCTTGTGGACAAAGGAACGGGAAACAACACAAACTCTAATTTATTCCCTGTTCCTAATCCATTAATATTTCCTCAATATACGCCAGCGATTCGCCTCTCTTCAGAGTTTACATCTTTGCAGCCAGCAGCCAGAGTACCTCAAGGAGTAATTGATATTGGAGCATTTGAGTATATCGGAACACCAGTTGGCACAACTCCAATCACTCCAGTTGATCCAGTTCTACCACCACCA
>MFPS01000009.1:194214-194575 GCA_001782825.1 Candidatus Magasanikbacteria bacterium RIFCSPHIGHO2_01_FULL_33_34 | reverse complement strand
CACAGCAAGTGCTGTTGGTGGATCTGGACCTTGGACTTGGTCTTGTGCTGGATCAAATGGTGGTACCACTGCTAGTTGCAGTGCACAAAGAAGTATTGTAACTACGCCTGTTGGTAAGTTTGCAATCGGTCAACGTGTTATTACTACTGGTAATTTAAATGTAAGATCAACCCCTTCTGCCACAGGCTTAGTGTTAGGTACACAAGTTGTGGAATCAATAGGAACAGTAGTCTCAGGTCCAACTACTGCAGATGGATTTAATTGGTGGCAAATAAATTATGATGTTGGAGTAGATGGTTATTCTGTTGAAGATTTTCTGACTACTTACACATCTCCAACTGCAGTCAATGGGGTTTGCGGT
>MFPS01000009.1:0-194197 GCA_001782825.1 Candidatus Magasanikbacteria bacterium RIFCSPHIGHO2_01_FULL_33_34 | reverse complement strand
CAAGTGCTGTTGGTGGATCTGGACCTTGGACTTGGTCTTGTGCTGGATCAAATGGTGGTACCACTGCTAGTTGCAGTGCACAGAGGACAACAACTGCTCCTTCAGCCGACACCCACCAAACATCCTACGGATTCTCAATACCAAAAGATCATCCAAGACTTTGGTTTACTCCTGAACGGTTAGCTCAAGCTCGCACCTGGTTACTCGCTCACCCAATAAATCCAAATGCATTGCCTAATGATGTTGGCGCAATCCAACGTGCTATGAACTGTGTAGTGCTTGGAGATACAGCTGCCTGTCGAGCTGCAATTGACCATGCCATGACAATTACACTGCCAGCACCAACCAATGTATCGTGTGATGCTTGTCGTTGGAATGGTGAGATTGCAATCCTTACCTATGACTGGGCATACAACTATATGACGCCATCTGAAAGATCCACATTCATTACCCGTTGGAATGGATACTTGTCAGGCTGGATGACCAAACCATGGGGCGGCGTAGGCATGGAACAAAACAATTATTATTGGGGATATTTACGTAATGAACTTGAATGGGGTATTACGAGTTTCGGTGATAATCCACAAGCAGATACATTCTTAACAGATTCATTAGTGACTCGTTGGAGAAATTCATTCTTACCAGTTGCATTAAATGGCAGCAGTGGCGGAGTTGCTCAAGAAGGTGCTCAATACGGAGCATACTTGTTAGATTATCCTATAATCCCATTTAAGTCCGTAGCCCTAAATGGCCGTGATATCTATAATGAAACTGACTTTTGGAAAGGTGCAGTATATTCCTTAATCTATAACACCACTCCTGTTCCAACCGTACTTCCTGGAGGCGAAACCGGTTACAGCATGTTCCCTTGGAATGATGATGAATTCTTCCGTCAGGGTGCTATTGCTCAAGGTACAGGTTATGGCGACTTTATGTTAACTATGGCCAATCAATGGGCCACATTACCTATCGGACAATATGCCAGACAATGGATAAACATGACTGGCGCTCTCAACTATGGAGCATATCTTAGACCTCAAGGTACTAGATTAAGCGTTACTCCATGGACACAATCTCTTGATAATGGAGGCTCGGCTAAGAGTTTTGCTGATTTGCCACTCGATTATTATGCCTCAGGTCCCAGCATGATGCTTGGACGAAGTTCATGGGCCAATGATGCGACCCTCTATCATCAGCAACTTGGGTTGCTCTATGGCGCTGGGCATGCTCATGAAGATTATGGTAATTGGCAGTTATGGCGCGGTGGACGCTGGTTATCACGTGAAACAACTGCTTACGCAGAAAATTTCACTGGATATGCTGGTAGTGGCACTACCGGTGCAGAAACTGCGCTTGCCCATAACGTGTTGTTGGTAAATGGACGTGCTTTCGGCACCGGAGAGTACAAGTTAGGCCCTCCAGTTGTTAGACGCTTAGAAAGCCAGCCTACTTATTCTTTCAGCAGCGTAGATTTATCAAAGATGTATCGAGCGGTAAACAGAGATCAAGTAGATAATCCAGCGGTCAATCATGTTGAACGGGATATGGTATTTATCCGACCTCTCGAAACATTGGTAATATTTGATCGTTTAGAAAGCAATGCTACCGGAGGAGTAACAGCTGAAAATATCCGAAAAACATTCTTAGCCCACTTTGAAACTAACCCAACCGTTGATTCAGCTAATCGAGTTGTCACCGCTGTTAATGGCACACAAGCGTTAAGAATGACAACCCTTGTACCTTCTAATCCTACCTACAGAGTAATCACCGAAGGTGGTGCTGTTGGTCAATATCGTTTGGAACTAGAAACATCAGGTTCTGCTCAAAGTTATTTCTTAAATGTGTTGCAAGCTAAAGATGCAACTGGATCAAACTTAGCTTCTTCTGTGGTTGATAATGGCACATCGTACACAGTAACTCTAACTCATCCGCAAAAAGGAACCATTACCCTTGTTCTAAACAAAGGTATGATTTCAAGTGGCGGATCAATTACTGTTGGTGGCGTAACCACGCAATTGAATAATGCAGTTCAATCAATAGTGGTAACTGATAACGGTCCGGTTTGGGGAGCTTTAAATGGCATACCGGTTCCAGCTCCTGCTCCAACTCCTGTGCCCACACCTATTCTAGTGAGCGGTACCTGTGGTACCTCAAATAACACCACCGTTTCAACTGCTCCTACTACCAATCTCTGTTCCACCGGAACTGCTAGTTCTGTATCTGGTTCTGGACCATGGTCATGGACTTGTGCTGGATCAAATGGTGGCACTACTGCAAGTTGCAGTGCACAAATAAACCTTTCTCAAACTACAAATTATTTACTCACAACTTCAGTGTCAGGCAACGGATCAATCAGCTCAGCACCTGTTGGAATTTCTTGCGGAGTTAATTGTTTAGCTAGTTTTGCGAGTGGTGCTTCTGTGACTCTTACTGCTACTTCAGCTGTCGGTAGTATTTTTATTGGTTGGAATGGATCTTGTACAGGTACTGGTCCTTGTACTGTTTTAATGGATGCGGCTAAAAATGTAGGGGCAACTTTCGCTGTTGCTTCTACCTCAATTAATGGTACATGTGGATCATCCAATAACACCACTGTTTCAACTGCTCCAATCACCAACCTTTGTTCTACTGGCATAGCCAGTGCTGTAGGTGGATCTGGACCTTGGACTTGGTCTTGTGCTGGATCAAATGGTGGCACTACTGCAAGTTGCAGTGCACAGAGGACGATAGTATCAGATCCGGCACCCGCACCAGGCAATATGATAGGCATTAACCTTATTTCTGATTCAGGTTTCGAAACAAGTGATGCTGGTTTCAGTTCAGATGGTGCTATTCTTACGCGAGTTACAACTAATCCAATTGAAGGCCAAGCTAGCTTGTTAGCAGACTCAACTAAATATAATAGCACTAATTACTGGGTTATGCGTGTAAATGATGCCAATGTATTTCAAGGGGCACAGTACTATACGGTTTCTGCAGTCGTGCGCGCTGAAGCATATCCAGCTGGAGATACATTTGCTGTGTGTGGTTACATACTTGGACCTTTGGGTGTTACCACATGTACTAATAACACTATGATCCCAGTGGGTGGTA
Source organism: Candidatus Magasanikbacteria bacterium RIFCSPHIGHO2_01_FULL_33_34 (assembly GCA_001782825.1). Classification (GTDB taxonomy): domain Bacteria; phylum Patescibacteriota; class Patescibacteriia; order Magasanikbacterales; family UBA922; genus XYB1-40-15. The sequence continues at coordinate 191,104 of MFPS01000009.1, read as the reverse complement.
AAGCTACTTTGACAGTCACTATGCCGGTAGATCTTTCGCAGGGAATATGGCAAACAATGATGGGTATCCGCCATGACAACGGCGGCCCAGCACGCTATACCATTGATCATGTTTCAGCAGTCTTTTCAACCACTCCTGGTGTTGTGGCCGGTATTTAAAATAACTTCTGGCCCGAACATTGGTCTTGGTTGTAAGCTTAAATATAATAACCATAGTACTGATGTAACTAAACCATAGAAATTCTTTGAGAAAAAGAAGTTTTTGTAAAAATGATTGCCATAGGGTTATTTAGGAATTTAACCAGCAATGTACTTAAAAAATATCAAATATCTGTTGGGTTTGAGCCAACTGGAGTAGTGGATGCAACGACGCTCGAGCACTTAAATAGTAAATAGCCTGTAAAAAAAATTTTCAAAATAAAAACTATTCTTTTACGGATAGTTTTTATTTTTGTCAGAATTAAACAAAAATATTTTTACCTAAAAACCGCCTTATAAAAGTGGTTTCATAGGGACCACGAGTTAATATTGTTTTTATAATTCTGTTGGCGTGCCTCGTGGTGTTGATGCGATTTGGGAAATTGGTTTTGTCCACGAATCTTGTGGTGTATGGTACAGAGGAAGTAAATATCACAGTCCTGTTGCAGCTCAACTTCGAACTGTTCTTCGGGTATGAGCAACCATCCTCTTGTGATTTGTTCGTTCAGCAAATCCTTAAGTCTTTGTTTAACAACTCCTCCTGATGTAAACTTAATTTGGATAGCACAATCTTTTCGAGCATATTGGAAAATTTTCACAATGTTATTTTTATTAAATATACGGCCTGAATCTTTGGAGCCTGTCCAACAGAAAAGTTCAATAATATGAACCCATTTAGTTTCATTTTCGTTTTTTGTGTTCATAACCCCTTTTTTTTCAGGATAAAAAAATTAATATGAGAAATGTAATAAGTAAAGGGTTAACGACCTTTGAAAGATTTTAAACTACTGGAATCACTAATATGATAAAATCATAGATTAACCATAAATAGTGTAAATATATTATTTTTGAAGGTTAACCGTACATAGTAATATCCCACAAATGAATTTTCTGGGTAAAACAAAAATACCACTATGTTTAGCGATATTTTTTTACTGAGCGGTGAACCGGATTCGAACCGGCGACCTCTTCCTTGGCAAGGAAGCGTTCTAGCCAACTGAACTACCACCGCATTGGCTATTTTGTTGCGGGACCCGGATTTGAACCGGGGACCTTCGGGTTATGAGCCCGACGAGCTGCCAGACTGCTCCATCCCGCTATTTATATATTTTGATTGTGTGTGCATTACTATAGCAGGTATATGATTAAATTGCAATGTTTTTGAGCGGATGACCGGAATCGAACCGGCGTCATCGGTTTGGAAAACCGAGATAATAACCATTATACGACATCCGCATATGAGCTATATGTTATAACAATTATTACTTGATGTCAATATTTTTAATACCATTTATTTTTGTCTGTTTTTATGGCAAAGACAATGAATATCAAAATAGAAGCAATAATTGCTTGTATATACCAACCAAATCCAATCGCCATACCAATAGCTGCGACTGACCAAAGTCCAGCAGCTGTAGTCAAGCCTTCGACATTATCTTTTTTGTGAATGATAGTACCGGCGCCAATAAAACCAATGCCAGTTAAAATTTGAGCTGCGATTCTGCTTGGATCACCACTTGACATATTTATTGAAAGTAGTGTAAACAAGGTAGAGCCAACTGATACCATAGCGAATGTTCTGGCGCCAGCCGCTTTGCCGATATTGTGTCGTTGCCAACCAATAAGTGAACCTAAAAAGATTGATAAGAATAGTTGTCCAGTGAAAATTATGTATTCCATAGTAATGTGATATATTTATTATAATTGTATTATAGCATATTTTTTATACTTTGAACCATGACCATATTAATTATGTCAGATCAAATAAATCATATACAAAATAATTTTAAAAATTTATCAAAGCGGGCAAAAATTTTGAAAAAGTTGCGCGAGTTTTTTTGGCAACAAAATTTTTTGGAGGTAGAGACACCTAATATAGTATCTTTACCTGGACAAGAGCCGTATTTATCACCAGTTAATTTTTTGATTAATGATGAAAAAGGCAGACAATACAGCGCATATTTACATACTTCGCCAGAGTATACAATGAAAAAAATGTTGGCATCAGGATTTGAAAATATTTTTTCAATTTGTAAATGTTTTCGTGATAAAGAAAGTTTTGGGGGCATACACAATCCAGAGTTTACTATGCTGGAATGGTATAGAGTAAATGCAGATTTTTTTGAGATAATGCAGGATGTTGAAAATTTGTTTGCAAGTGTAGGTGATATGAAAAATAAATTTCAAAGAATTCATATGAGAGATTTGTGGCAAAAGTTTGCCGGGGTCAATCTTGATGATTATTTGGAAAAAGAAAAAATGTTTTCTTTGTGTCTAGACAAAGGGTTTAAGCCGAGTGAAGATGAAAGTTATGAAGATTTATTTTATAGAATATTTTTAAATATGATTGAGCCACAGCTCAATGGCTATTATATTGTTCATCATTATCCAGCACAAATGGCTGCATTGGCAAAATTATCTGATGACGAGCGATATGCAGAGAGATTTGAGGTTTATGTGAATGGGATTGAAATTGCCAATGCATTTTCAGAGCTGACTGATGCAAAAGAGCAAAAAGCAAGATTGGTAGAAGAAAGAAAATTGAGAGAAAAATTGGGTGCGAGTGTTTATAATATTGATGAGGATTTTGTAGATGCGGTTGATATTTTGCCAAAATGCGCCGGAATTGCTCTAGGTGTTGATCGTTTGGTCCAAGTGCTTTTGGGTTGCCAAAATATAGATAATGTGTTAGTATTACCAGCATCAAAGATTTTTAAATAGAAAAGTATATATGGCAAGTATTAGTGAAATAAAAAAAGGAGTAGTGATAAAACACCAAAATGATTTGTGGGTCGTGACTAGTTTTAATTTTGTAAATCCAGGAAAGGGCTCAGCTTTTACAAAAACAAAAATGAGAAGTATTTCTTCTGGCAAGAGTTTGGAAGTTACATACAAGAGTAGTGAATCTGTTGATATTGTAAGTGTATCTAGGGTAAATATGCAATTTTTGTATAAAGGTGTCAACAATTATTCATTTATGAATAAAGACACTTATGAGACAGTGGATGTGGATGCAGATATACTAGGAGACGATGCTAAGTTTTTGAGAGATGGGCTGGATGTAATTGCAGTTTTGTATGAGGATAGTGTAGTGGCGATTGATTTACCAAAGAAAGTTACCTATGTTGTCAAACAAGCTCCTCCGGCTGTAAAGGGGGACAGTGCGAGTGGAAATGTTACCAAAGAAATAATATTGGACAATGATTTGGTAATTCAAGCACCAATATTTATAAAAGAAGGTGAAGAAGTAGTCGTAAATACAGAAACAGGTGATTATGGTGGACGCGCAATAGAAAAATAAAAAAAGAAATCTCCGAAAGGGGATTTTTTGATTCTTTAAAAATTTTATGCCCGCGCCGATGGTTTCCCATTGGCGCAGGCGTATGAGACTTGTTTTAGGTATTAAGGAAAAATCTTATTGTACACTTCCAGGATCACTGGATGTAGCTCCTCAATATCGAGGAGTTGGGTGTAGTTGAATTCTTTTAGACCAAATTCATGGTCATATTCCTCGGAGCTGAGGTTCTCACGAGCCTTTTGTAGCTCCACATCATTGAGCTCTACTACGAATTGGTGGCACAAGTTGTGCGAACCATTTTCTTGGGGAGATTGCTCACGATCTGGCCATAGATATTCCGTCATCGTGACGAAGTTGAATCTGTCCACGGTAAGGTCGAGGTCAGTTTCCCGCTTGAAGTTGCGGTGCATACCTTGTTTTGGGGTTTCCCCCTTCTTTCGGCGTCCGCCGATCCACCATAGCCCTCTCATTGGACGAATAATTCGTTTTGCAAGGTAGATCGTTTTACGGTTGATGTTTACGATTATTGTATCGGTACACACGATAATCGTGTTATCTACCACTTCTTGGTAGACTTCGTCAGACATATAGCCACCGCGCATCTCTTTGCGCACTTCAAGACCTTCAATATAAACACCGTCATTGAGTTCAATAATCGACATACCAACCCCCTGTCTCTTGTTGGACCTTTTCTAGGTATTTTCCTAGTCTAGGTAATACAATTTGTAACAAAAAAATACGTTTTTGTCAATATTTTTGTTTTAAAAATAAGTATGTTATTATTGTATTCATAATAATTTATTTTTTATATTTTTTATGAAAAAAATATTTTTATCATTATGGGTGTTAAGTGGAATTTTTTTATTTTTAGGAAATGTTTATGCCAATGAGTTAATCAATATAAATATTGCTAATATAGAAGAACTGGATACTCTGCCGGGGATTGGTATTGCCAAAGCGCAGGCGATTGTTGATTATAGAGAATTGAATGGATCATTTGCGACAATAGAAGATATTATGAATGTGTCAGGAATTGGTCAGGTAACCTATGATAATATGAAAGATTTAATTACAGTTGATACAGTCGTGACAGAAGAAGTAACAGTCATACAGTCAGAACCTTCGCCAGTACCAGTTACAAATTATGTTGCAACTGAATTCTCCGAGTCAGAGTTATTAGGATATGAAGTGCATGAAGTGGTGATTAATGAATTTCTTTCCGATGCATTTGATGAGCAAGTAGAATTTGTTGAGCTTTATAATAATTCACAATATGTAATTGATTTGACTGGTTGGTGGATTGAGGAAGGGTCTGGTAAAAAAAGTATTTTGGGTGGTTCGGTTATGGCGCAGGATTTTTTTGTTTTGGAACATCCTAAAGGGAGTTTGAATAATACTGGGGACATTATAAAATTATTTGATCCGACAGGTGGATTGATTGATCAAGTGGTTTATGGATCTTGGGATGATGGAAATATTAATAATAATGCGCCCAAAGCCGATGATCCTTTTGCAGTTGCGAGAGTTTATGATGGTCAAGATACTGATATGGATTCTATTGATTTTGTTATTACAATGGAAATTACCAAGGGTATTGAAAATATAATATATATAGAATCAGATGAAGAAGAATATACATTAAGTACATCTACAAAAATTTATAATTCTGTAATTACAAATACAACAACCATAAAAAATAATTTGGAGAATATAGGAAATAAAAATAGTCAAAGAAATATTGAAGATGTAAATATAATAATTACAGAAATTTTACCAAATCCAGCTGGGTCAGATTCAACAGAAATGATTGAGCTGTATAATCCAACAAATGAAGATTTTGATTTGACAGGATTAAGGTTGGATGATGAAGAAGGTGGTTCAAGACCTTACAAAATTCCTGATAATACTTTTATTAAAGCCGGTGAATATATGGTATTTGGTAAATGGGATACAAAGATTGCATTAAATAATACAATTGATTCAGCACGTTTGTTATGGTTGGACGATACTGTTGTTGATGAGATTGATTATGTGAGTGTGGTTGAGGGCGCAAGTTTTTCTCGTGATGAAGATGATGAATGGCAATGGACAACACAGATTACTCCGGGTGTAAAAAATACTTTTTCAAAACCATTGGTAAAAATAGTATCTAATACTAGTGGTTATAAATTAATAGTAAATGTTAGCTTGTCTGAAATAAGGACTCTTGAGGTTGGCACTCAAATAAAAACAAAAGGAATTGTAAGTGTGATGCCAAATATTTTTGGTACGCAGTATTTTTATATTACAGACAATATTGCTGGCGTTCAGGTTTATATGTATAGCAAGGATTTTCCTGAATTTGAAGTGGGTGATGAAGTTGAAATAGTAGGGGAGATTTCTATGGCTTATGGAGAAACTAGGGTTAAAATAAAGGCAAAAAAAGATATTGTTGTATTAGATAAAGCTGAGCTTGTTGAACAAAAAATTGAAATAAATGAAATTACAGAAAATTATATAGGAAGTTATTTGCAAATAAGTGGTGAAATAACTGAAAAGAAAAGCACATATATTTATCTTGATGATGGGAGTGAAGAAATTAAAGTTTATTTTAAAAAAAATGCAAATATAGACAAAAGCTTGTTTGATGTGGGTGACAATATGATCATAAAAGGAATATTAGGCAATAGTACATCTGGCGTACAATTAATGCCACGCTTTGATATGGATATAGAATTAATTGATGTGGCCACATCAACTGACAATTTATTAAATTCGCAAGAAATTAAAAAAAATAATACTGAAAAATATTTGACAGCCATAATTATTGGTTTGGTATTAACGTTGATTGGTATAAGTTTAAAATCACGAGCTTTTTTTATCAAAAGATTTCTTAAACGGTTTTTAGTATCTATTATATCATTCGTAAAACGTTAAAAAATTTGGTATAATAATAAGCATACAAACATATAAACATATAAGCATTTAAACAAATTGAAATATTTTGTTTGAAAGTTTTTTGATGATAGTAAGTCAATTTTTATGTTTTAATGTTTATATGCTTATATGTTTAAATGTTAAATGTGGTTGATAATATTTTTATTCAAATTAGTACATTGCTTGCAATTACAGTGACGATTGCTCTTGTTTTGCGTTTGTTCAAACAGCCTCTTGTAGTTGCGTATATTATAGCCGGTATTGTTGGTGGTCCATTATTTTTTAACTTACTTCATGGTGGTGAAGCATTTTTTGAAACTTTTGCGCATTTTGGGATTGTATTATTATTGTTTATTGTGGGTTTGAGTTTGAATTTTGAATATATCAAAAAAGTTGGCAAGGTTGTTTTTATCGGTGGTATAGTTCAGTTTCTTTTGGCAGCATCTTTAGGATTTTTGATAATGAAAGCATTGGGGTACGGGGCTGTTTCAGCAATGTTTGTTGCGGTTGCCATTACATTTTCTAGTACGATTATTGTCACTAAATTTTTGTCAGAGAAGAAAGATAGTGAATCAATGTATGGCAGGTATGTGATTGGATTGCTTTTGGTACAAGATATTATAGCTGTTATTATAATGATTTTCTTGAATACTGTTGGTGGAGAGGGAACATTGGGGGAAGTATTTATGATGACAATAAGCAAGGGTATACTTTTGATAGGTATTGTTTTTTTGGCAGCACGATATATTTTGCCAATATTGATTGAAAAGGTAGCTCACTCTGGAGAATTATTATTTATTTTTACGATTGCATGGTGTTTTGGGGTGGCTAGCTTGGTTTATTGGGCAGGTTTTAATATTGAAATTGGGGCGGTTATAGCGGGTATTTCTTTAGGCGCATCTCCTTATCAATCTCAAATTGTTAGTCGTATAAGGCCTTTGCGAGATTTTTTTATAGTTTTATTTTTTATTGTCTTGGGAAGTCAAATGCAGATAGGTGATGTGTATTCTTCTTTTTGGCCAGCAATTATTTTGTCTATTTTTATATTAATTGTTGATCCTTTGGTCTTGTATGTAGTGATGAGAAGTATGAAGTATACTCGTAGAAATGCTTTTTTTGCTGGTATTACCGCTGCGCAAGTTAGTGAATTTGGTTTTATATTGGTTTTCAAAGGTAAAGATTTGGGTTATTTGTATGGAAATGAAGTAACTATACTTACAATGACAGCTCTTATTACGATTGTAATTTCTTCATATTTTATTACATACAATGATCAGTTATATCAAAAAATATTACCTTTTTTGAAAAAATTTGGGAATGACAAATTTAAAGATAAAATAAAGGATGCTGAGCCATATAAAGTATGGGTGTTTGGTTATCATAGAATTGGTTGGAAAGTGTGTGAAGCACTAGAAGAAATGAATGTTAAATATGCTGTAGTAGATTTTAACCCTGAAGCTATTAGTAGATTAAAAAGTAGAAATATTCCAGCCTATTTTGGTGATGCAGCTGATGTTGAATTTTTACAGATTCTTCCGCTTGAAAAGGCAAAATTGATTGTTTCAACTATACCTGAGTTTGATTCACAAAATACATTGATAAGAACGGTGAGACAAAATGGTGGCAAAGCTGTTATTATTGGTAATTTGTATCACCCTGTTCATATAGATGATGTATACAAAGCTGGCGCCAATTATGTTATGATGCCACATTTGTTGGGTGGTTCATGGATGTCTAATATTTTGAAAAATAAACCATGGACCAAACATACTTTTAATGAACTCAAAAAAGACCAAATCAATGAAATGAGACAGAGATTTAAGGATAGTAGCCATTGATTTGGTGTTGACAATGCTTTAAAGTGATGATACAATTGTTGCACATAAATTATAAGGGCCGATAGCTCATCTGGTAGAGCGCCGCATTTGCACTGCGGAGGTAGCGGGTTCAAGTCCTGTTCGGTCCACACTTTTTAACCCCTAAAGCAGGGGTTTTAAAAAATAAAAATATGTCATTATCTCTGGGAATTGTAGGTCTACCAAATGTTGGCAAATCAACATTGTTTAATGCATTAACTCGCAGTAAGCAGGCAGATGCTCAAAATTATCCTTTTTGTACAATTGAACCAAATGTGGGAATAGTAGAAGTGCCAGATAATCGTCTACAAAAACTTTCAGATATTTCCAAATCAAAAAAAATTATTCCAACTGCAATTGAGTTTGTTGATATTGCTGGTCTGGTGGCCGGTGCTTCAGAGGGTGAAGGGCTTGGTAATAAATTTTTGTCACATATTCGTGAAGTTGATGCGATTGTTCAGGTTGTGCGTGCATTTGAAAATAATAATATAACGCATGTTCACAATAAGATTGATCCAAATAATGATGTTGACATTATAAATTTGGAATTAGTTTTGGCTGATTCTCAAACAGTAAAAAAGAGATTGGAAAATACTAGTAAAAAAGCAAAAGGGATCGCAGTCAAAGAGTTTGCTATTGAAATTGCTTTATTAGAAAAGTTAGATAAACATTTGCTTGAGGGGAAACCGGCTCGTACTTTGGAGTATACTGATGATGAGTTTTTGATTTTGCAGGATTTACATTTGCTCACTATGAAACCGATGATGTATGTGATTAATGATGATGATAATTTGAGCGCAAGTGAAGAAAAAATAAAATTTTCTAAAAATGAAGTTAGTGTCAAAGTTTGTGCAAAGTTAGAAGCAGAATTGGCAGAATTGTCGGTCGAAGATGCAAAAGAATTTATGAAAGATTTGGGTATGAATCAATCTGGATTAGATAAAATTATTTTGGCTGGTTATAAATTATTGAAATTAGTTACTTATTTTACTTCTGGTGAACAGGAAACTCGTGCTTGGACTGTAAAAGAAGGAACTATAGCCCCAAAAGCGGCTGCTGTTATTCATACTGATTTTGAAAAAGGGTATATTAAAGCTGATGTTACCAAATATGAAAACTTCGTTGAGTTTAATGGTTGGAATGGGGTGAAAGAAAATGGAAAAATGTTATTGGTCGGGAAAGATTATATTGTTCAAGATGGAGATGTTTGTTATTTTCATATAAGCCCTTGAGGTTTTTGTATACGAGTTGACTAAATGGTAATTTTTGTGTTTCTATATATTATAGTGTAATACACAAAAAGGAGTGAGTAGTACCATGTTTTTTGGACCATTTCGTGGACAAATATTCAAGTTTGAAAATGAGACTTTGAGTATTGGTATTGATGGATTTTATTTTGAGTATAGAAATACTTTGAAAAAAGTTAATGACTTTATAAATTCCTTGTTAGATAGAGGGGCAAGACCAAGGGATATCAGAATAAGTTTGGAGCAAGTTATTTTTTATGAGGGGGATAGACAGCGTTCAGAGATTTTTGTTGTTGTTAGGTTTCATGGAGTATTTGGTGTTTCAGATAAAAAATATAAAATGCACATGAATTGTTTTGTGGCTGATAATATTAATGGATATACAAAGGCTAGAGAATTTGCTCAAGAATATAAAAATATTTTACCTGCATTATTTGGTGACAGAATCGATTTGCGTAGTATGCAAGTTATAGATGGTACTTATCTTTATTATGATATTTATGGCAAACAAAATGTAAAAGCTATGTTTGCTGTCATCTATTATGTATTTTAATAAAAGTGGTGTATTGCACAAGCCCTAAGATAATATCAAAGGGCTTTGTCATTTACTGATATATTCATTTGGTGTAAAATATAAAAAAACCTTATGTATATAGCCATAGATATCGGCGGTACCAATATACGGGTGGCTGCCTTTAAAAACAACAATCAATTTAAATTCAAATTTTTGAAGAAATTTTTTGTGGTGAATAATTATAAACAGGATTTAGAAAAAATAATTAGTACTATTACGGATTTTAAAGTAAAAGTAGATAGTATTGGAGTTTCTGTAGCGGGTAAGTTGGATTCTTCTGGTAAAATATTAGTATCACCAAATTTAACTGGATGGAATGGTAAAAAGCCAGCCTTAGATTTAAATAAACATTTTAAATGTAGGGTAGTAATACAAAATGATGCTTATGCCGGCGCATTGGCTGAAGCAGAATTTGGTAAAGGTAGAAAAAAAGAGTTTTTGTATATAATATGGGGGACTGGAATTGGTGGAGCAATTGTGAGGGTAAATAATCACAAACCAATTATTACTGCACTCGAGCCGGGTCATCAAGTATTTAATTTTACAAAAAGAAAATGTGGTTGCGGACAAATAGGATGTTTGGAATTGAGTTGTGGTGGAGATGGCATAGTAAAGACATATAAAAAAAATATCTTAAAAATTACAGATAAACAGTGGAATGAAGTAGGTAATCGTATAGCATTGGGTATAGCTCAAATGTTGGTGAATAATCCAGTAGATATTATTATTTTTGCCGGTGCAATAGCAGTGCATCGCAAGAATCAAATAAAGCAAATAAAACAAAATTTAAAAAATAACTTACATATTATAAAACCGCCAACAAAATTGATGGTCTCTAGTTTTAAAGATTATTCTAGTTTGGCTGGCGCATTGGCTTTATTAAAATATTATGATAAAAATTAATGATTATATAGACATCGTGGGGAAAGATGTCATAAACAATCTTAAAAAGAAAGCTAAGAAATTTAAGGATAAAAGAATTGTTTGTATTAGTTCAACTAATCAAGGTGGTGGTGTAGCAGAAATGTTAAATAGCCTTGTGATTTTATTTAATGATTTGGGGATTAATTTTGGTTGGAGGATTATCCATGGATCTCCAGATTTTTTTGCTATAACTAAGTCTTTACACAATGCATTGCAAGGTGCGCCAGTAAATTTGTCTAGACATGAAAAAGAAATATATCTGAATACTAATGAAAGATATTCTATTTTTACACATTTAAATCATGATTTGGTTATTGTACACGATCCACAGCCTTTAGCTTTGATAAACTTTTATAAAAAGAGACAGCCGTGGATTTGGAGATGTCATATTGATTTAACCAATTCAGATAAAAAAGTATGGAATTTTTTATCTGAATATATTGATAAATACGATCAAGTGGTAGTTTCAGATGAAGCTTATAGAAAAGATTTGTCTAATTCTCAAGATATTATACATCCAGCTATAGATCCATTGAGTGATAAAAATAGAAAATTAACAAGTAGTCAAATAAATAAAATTTTATCTGAGCAGTCAATAAGCTTAAGTAAGCCAATTATTACTCAAATTTCTAGGTTTGACAAATGGAAAGATCCAGAAGGTGTGATAAAAATATTTGATATGGTTAAGAAAAAAAGCGATTGTCAATTGGTGCTACTAGGTAATACTGCCACTGATGACCCAGAAGGTGTAAAAGTCTATTCTTATATCAAAAAATTTTCCAATAAAAAAGATATAAAAATATTAGTTAATGTAAAAAATAATGATTTGACTGTAAATGCTCTACAGAGCAAAGCTAGTGTGGTTATTCAAAAATCTATACGAGAAGGTTTTGCTTTGACAATATCTGAAGCAGCCTATAAATCTACACCAGTTGTAGCTTCAAATATAGGCGGTATGCCATTGCAAATAATAAATAATGAGTCTGGATATTTGCATGATCCATTGGATTATAAAAGTTTTGCAGATAGTATAGTAAAGATTTTAAAAGATAAAAAACATGCAGTTAAATTGGGAAAAAGAGGAAAAAAGTATATAGAAGAAAATTTTTTGATTACACGGCTTATTGAAGATTGGTTAGATTTATTTGCTAAATATTTGTAGGTCTCTTTTTGTTTTTTGGTAATAACTAATATATACTATATATAGATTATTTATAATATAAAATATGACTGTAAAATTTAATCCAGATTATATCCATCACAAAAATCCCAAATTAGATAATTCATTTAGTGAGTTTGTTTTTGGTATGGAAGATGGTATGGTGTCTACTTTGGGGACTATTACTGGTATTGCGGCGGCAACCAGTAGTCATTTTACAGTAATACTTTCTGGTTTTGTTATTATATCAGTTGAGTCAATTTCTATGGCAGTTGGGTCTTATTTGTCTAGTAAATCTGTCAAAAGTATTGATGAGAGAAAATTGTCTGAAGAAAAGGAAGAGTTGAATGATTTCCCTATGGAAGAGAAAAAAGAACTGGTAGGGATGTATGTGGTTGATGGTTGGCCAAAAGAATTGGCAGAAAAAATGGCTGAGGTGGCCTCTAAGGACGAGAAGTTATTTTTACAAGAAATGGCCTATAGAGAATTAGGTATTATACCCGAAAAAATGAAAAATCCTTTGAAAAATGGCTTTGTTATGCTGTTGTCATATTTATTTGGTGGAATTATACCGGTTTCAACTTATTTTGTATTTGGATTGCCTTATGCAATATATGCTTCTATTATACTTACTCTTATTTCTCTTTTTATATTGGGTGTTTATACTACAAAATTTTCCAAAAGAAATTGGTTTAAAGCTGGGTTTGAGATGTTTGCTTTAGCATCGGTTGCAGCGTCTGTGGGTTATGTAGTAGGACAATTAGTTGAAAAATACTTTGCTTGAAAGTTATCCACATGTGATATTTGACAGAATATAATATATAGGTTATACTCTATTTAAGAAACTATAAATTGTTGATCGAGATTCACTTCTAAGTCTTAGTAAATAGGAAATAGAAGCGAATCTCGAGAAACATTGTTTCTCGAGATTTGGCCACAAACCAAATCTTTTTTTATTTAAATTTATATTTAAAAATACTTCTCTTTTGAGAAGTATTTTAGTTTATTGATTGTTTTTTGTAAATTTCCATATATCACGAGCTAGATGTTGGTCTTCTCTCATATATCTAAGATAGGGAGAATTTTCTGAAAGAGGTTCAATATTAAAACCTATTTTTTTTATCTCATCAATACAATCAATTTTTATCCATTTATTTCCTGATTTAAATGATGGAATAATAAAAATTATAGTACCATCATAACGTAAAATTTTGTGAAATGCAGTAAATGAATTTATATATAATTGAGCAAGTTCTTTTGCTTGTTTTTGTAAATTTTTTTCATGTTCATTGCCATGCAATGGCTTGCCCATAAAAGGTTCAGAAATAATTGATTGAATAGAATTTTTTTCTATTATATCCGCTAAATTAGCGGAATCTGATAAAAATAATTTATATTTTATTTTGGTTAAATTTTTTTCATTTATATACCATTCTATATTTGCTTCACTATCTTCAATTGCTTTTTTTGATATGTCACTACCATAAATATTATGATACCCTATGGCAAGCGCTTCTGTAAGAACTGTTCCTGATCCGCAAAAAGCATCAAGTATGGTAGAGCCAAAGGGTGCGTCACTAAGGTTAATCATCATACGCGCAAGTTTTGGTGGTAGCATACCACTGAAACTGTCGACTCCGGGTCTATCAAAATCACGTTTGCTCATTTCATAAATAGGCTGTATGGCCACAGTAATATAAGCTTTATTATCTATGATTGTTATATCACCACGTTTTTTAATTAAATTATTATGAAGAATGCTGGCAGTATTTTTTATTTCAACGTATCTGACACTTCTACCTTTGTTTTTTAGCGCTTGTTTTACAGCAAGCGGTTCTTTGTTTCCAGCTCCTGTGATAGAAAATTGTATTTTGCCTTCTGGTTGGGCATTCATTAGGAAATCCACTAGGCTTAAAGTATTATTTTTTTCATCTATTAATTTTGCTATTTTTATTGTACCACCTAATCTACTTATTAAACTTACTTCATTTAATTTATTTGTGGTTGAAATAAAAAGATATTTTTTTGTGAGTTTGTCTATATTATATTTAATACTGTCAGCAGAAAAAACCGCTCTTATCTCAGCGGTAGATAGTTCTGGGTGAATGCCTAAAAAAAATAAATATTTATTCATCTTGTTTAATAATCAATATTATTCTAATAATTCAGTGGTAGTAGTTACTTCTATTATAGTTTCCAAGAAAGGATTTCTTTCTATTGGGGTTAATTCAGATTTAACTTTTTCTTGCCAATATTCCTCTGTTTTTTCTAGGGCATTAAAATCAATTAATTCTATATGAATTTTATTTTGATATGAAGCAATAGATTCAATTTGACCGATGGAATTTGTAATACTTGAATGTACAAAAATAACAGTGAGCATTATTGCTAAGAGTAACAAAAATATAACAAAATAACTCAATAATCTTAAAATAAATATTGGTCTATTTCGTTTGTCTTTTATAACAGATTTTGAGTCACTATTTTTATTAGTGGGGTTTTCTGTAGATTTTTTTAATTTAATTTTACTCAATATATTACGGAAATTCATATTATTTTTCATGATCGAGGATGAATAATATAGCATCAAATTTTAGTATTGTCGGGCTAAGTTGGTTTTTTTGAGATAATTGCAAAGAGTTTATGCTAAAGTAATAAGGAAGTTCTTCAATTTCTTTTAAATATTTCATTAGATCTATATAATTTCCTTCAGTATTAAATGAAAAAATATAGTAATCTTTTCCTTTTAGTAGAGAAGGGAGTTCTTCTATAATAGGATTTTTATTTTCTCCTTCTTTTAGTGTGGCTTTAAGAACTTGATTTACATTGTGCTTGTTGGCTAGTTGTTCAAGTTGGGTGATTATTTGTAGTTCAGAGTTACTTGTTACTGATATGTTTTTAAATTTTTCTATTTGTATTAGAATATCATCTAGATTGTGGACGGAACGACGCATTCTCTGAGTTTTTTCATATTGATTTTCAAGAAATTGTTGAGTACCGGTAATATCTGTTCGTAATTCTATAATATTTTTTATTACAGGTATGATCACTAGAAAAATAATTACAAAACTTAAAATAATAATAACAACAGTTACTGTAATCATTTGATTTTTTAAGTTTATTTTTTTCATACTATTTCATTTCTATACTTATTGAGAAATCTATATTTTCTTTTTCGGTAAGTTGAGATAAGGGTATATTTATATTATTAATAAAATCTAAATTATTAAAATTATCTTTAAGTTCTAATAGAGCAGTACGGCTAAGCGCTGTGCCAGATATATTTATTTCTTTATTTTGATTGACTATTAGTATATTGTTGATAATTATGTCAGTAGGTATGGCATTACCAAGCTTTATAATTTTTTGTGACCAAAGATTATGAACTTCTTGCATAGCTTCTACTTTTTTTAAGGTTTCATTTACTGCTTGAATGTTTTTATTTTTTTCTGCATGCATACTATCAGATAGTGTTAAGCTGTTGCTGACATCACTAAAATATTCTTGTAATACTGATTGACAACCGAGTAAGGTTATACCAGATAAACAAAATACAAATACAATACTAATAAATGTATTTTTTACGAACTGAACATATATCATCTTGTTGAGATATTTTCTTTTTTCAGTAGAAAGTAAATTTATTCGTAGTGGATACATGGTATAAAATTATTTAGATATAGTTATTGTCAAAAAAAGGATTACTGGCTGCTCGGAGTGAAAGACCTATGGCTTTAGCAAAACGGAGAGATTTATTTGCATCTATATCGATTGGTTTTGGTGAATGTAGATTTTTCCAAACTTTTCCTGGGCTTGATTCTATTTTTAATTTTTCTGTAAGTACTTTGTCTAGTCCTTTCATTGCAGATCCTCCACCACACATTGTAATATGATTTATTTTGTTAGTTACAGGAAAGTGAGTGGCATAAAATTCTAGTACCCCTTCAATTTCTTTTATGAATTTGTCTGTTTGTTCAGCAAGTATTGGCCAGCTTTTATTTTTTGAATAGGCCAGTCCATAAGCCTTTTTTTTCATTTCTGCTTCATCATAGGAAATGTGTAGATTTTGAGCAATGGCAGTTGTAAGTATTTCTCCAGAATAATTTAATGATTTGCTAAATTGAACATGATCATGATCATAGACAGTAAGAGTAGATTCTGTTGCCCCAATATATAATATAGCCCGTCCTTCATCTACATAATCTTTGTTGGCAGTTATCATAGATCTTGCAGTGGAGAGCGCGCCTAATTCTAAGGCAATGACTGCTAGCCCTACACTTTCTAACAGATATGTGTACATGTTGGCAATATTTTTGGGTATACTTGCTAATAATATATTTGTATATTGGATGCCATCATGATGGTGGCTTGGAACTATTTGCCAATCTAGGTAATAATCGTTTTCTTGGAAGGGAACATGTTTCTGAGAGGCAATAATAATATCTTCTTCAATTATGTCATTTGGTTCTTTGGCTAATTGAATGAGTTTAATAAAGCCGTGTTTGTCAGGAATAGAAGCCACTACCCATGGGGTTTTATAAAATTTTTCTTTTTTATCATTTTTTTCAAATAAGTGAAGTAGATATTTTCTAACAGCTTCTGGTTTTTCTAGTTCGCCATTAACTATTAGTCCGTGGGGAAGTTGTGTACTTTTTGCATTGATTAGCTCAAAAGTCTTTCCTTTTTTTAGTTTGGAGATATTATTAAGCTGGACCATCTTGATTGATAGATCGCTTATGTCAAGACCAATTGCGTGTGGGAAAGGATTGAAAAACATTTTATAATTTTATACGGCTTCTACTAGGGAGTACATTGGCATAATAATCGCAACCGCGATACCAGCTACAGCAAACCCTAATACTATAATAATAATTGGCTCTATTATTTGGGCAAAATTTTTCATGGTATTATCAACTTCTGATCCATAAAATTCTGATAATTCGTTTAAAAGTTGATCAACTTGACCAGACCTTTCGCCAACCATGATCATTTCTGTTACCATCGGTGGATATAGTTTATCATATTCTGCCAAAAGTTCAGATAGGGGGCGTCCAGTTTTTATTTCTAATGCAGTCTTGTGCAGGGATATTTGGTATTGTAAGTTTGTGCAAGTATCAGCTGTAATATCCATAGCATCAATTATAGGGATGGTACTTTTTAAAAGAGATGAAAGCGTTAAGGAAAATCTGGCTAGATTAATTTGTTTGATAACATGGCCAATGATAGGCAAATTTAAATTCATGGTATGAATAATCTTTTTAAATCTAGGAAATTTTCGTAGAGAATAAATAAAAAATATTACAAAAACAAAAATTCCACCAAATAGTAAAACTAGGTTAAGTGGTTGATTGAAAAAATGAGTGACTTTGATTAAGATTTTTGTAGCTAGTGGTAATTCGGCATCAAATTCTGAAAATAGTGATAACATTTTTGGTAATACTGCAATCATCATAAAGATTGCAACGCCAACTATTGCAATAATAATTACACTTGGGTAAATCATAGCCCCACGAATACTGGAGATTAATTGTTGGGTTTTTTTCATTTGCACCACAATTTGTTCAAGGGATTCGTCTAATTTACCAGATAATTCACCGGAGGAAATCATTTTGACATAAATTGGAGGAAAAACTTTTGGATATTCTGCTAACACCTCACTTAATTGCCTACCTTTTTCTACTTCACTTTTTACTTTCAAAATTATGCCTTTAAATTTTCTACTTTCCATTTCTTTACCCAAAATATCTAATGCTTCAATCAGAGAAAGACTAGCATGTATCATTGTTCGCAAATGATCTACAAAGAAAATCTTTTCAACAAATGAAATTCTAGAAAATTTGGCAGCAAAATTATTTAATTTTTCTTCAAATTTGCTTAATTCTTTTTTTTTGTGTTTATTTGGCATAAAATTATTCTCTAGTTGCTCTAAGTACTTCTTCTATAGTTGTGACTCCTTGCTTGGCTTTGATAAGTCCATCTTGTAGCATAGTAATCATACCTTTTTCAATGGCATATTTTTTGATGTCGTCAGCATTGGCTCCTTCATTGATTTTGTTTGTAAGGGTACTATCAATTTCAAGTACTTCATAAATACCTATTCGTCCTTTGTATCCACTATTGTTGCATCGTCGACAACCTTCACCTCTATAAAATGTAAATGAGTCGAAGTTTATTTCTTGTTTTTTTAATTCAATATTATGTTCTTTGAAAAGTTCTAATAGTTTTTTGGTATCGGATATTTTTTGTAATTCAGTAATCGCATCTTTTTCTAAGACTAATTCTTTTTTGCAAAATTCACACATTTTTCTTACTAAACGTTGAGCGATTATGATGTTGGCTGTAAAAGCTATTAAAAAAGGTGGAATATCCATATCAATTAGACGGGGTACAGTTGTAGGTGCGTCATTTGTGTGGAGTGTGGAGAGTACTAGATGTCCAGTCATGGCTGAGTGGATAGCAATTTCAGCAGTTTCTTTGTCACGAATTTCTCCAACCATAATAATATCAGGATCTTGACGCAAAAAAGAACGAAGACCACTGGCAAAAGTAAAACCAGCTCGTACATTTATTTGGCTTTGGTTGATTCCTTGGACATGATATTCAATTGGATCTTCTATAGTACAAATATTTACACCAGGTCGGTTAAGTAACCCAAGCACAGAATATAGGGTTGTGGTTTTACCACTACCGGTCGGGCCAGTTACTAGTATCATTCCGTGAGGACTTTTTATGGCGCGTTCTACTTTCTTTTTTGGTACGGGTAGAAATCCAAGTTGGTCTAGATTTAATGGTTTTTGTCCTTCGTGCAAAAGACGCATTACGATTTTTTCACCATCATAAACTGGTATAATAGAAACACGAAATGATAATTTGTCTTCTTGTATTTTTATTTTAAATCTTCCGTCTTGAGGTAACATGTGTTCGTCGATTTTAAGTTTGGAAAGAATTTTTATACGGGCAATAATACCACCTTGAATTGTTTTTGGTAGAGTCATTACATTTTTTAAGATACCATCAATGCGATAGCGTATAGTCACTTCTTTTTCTTGTGGTTCAATATGTATATCAGATGCGTTTTCAAAAACAGCATGTTCTAAAATATTGTTGACAATATTTACGACAGGAAGTTCTTCAGCGGCTTTTTTAAGATCACTTGCACCAACTGATGGACCTTCTTTGAGTTGTTCAATAGACATGTCATCTCCAAGATCAGCATGGTATCGACGTAGCGCATCTTTGATATCACTGGGTGTGGTTATATATACTTTTGGGGTCAAGTTTGTTTTTCTTTGGATAAATTCTATAGTTTGAATATCAGTTGGATCTAACATTGCTAGTTGCATTTCTTCTTTTGTGGTAGCAAAAACAACCATTTGGTGTGTTTGGGCCAAAGGTGCTGGAATAATATTTAAGATTTCTTTTTTTATTTCTCTTCCTTTTAGAGCAACAAAAGGAATTTTGAGTTTGATAGCTGCTTCTGAGTAAAGTTCTACTTCGTCAGCAATGTTTTCATCAAGTACATATTGTTCAAGAGTTTTTTTTTGTTTCTCGGCAGTAGCAATATGGGTATTAAGTTCTTTTGCATTTATTCCGTATTTTTCTTTGAGTATTTTTGTGATTATTTTTTGAGAAAGCATAAAATAGCAATATTTATTCAAATAAATTATATCATATTTTTACTAATTTTGCTATTTTGTATTTTAGTTTATTATTTAGATTAAATTATGGTTAACTATTGACATTTCTATATCATAATGGTATATTATTTCCACTATATTATTTGTGATTATTGTTTGTCGGTCGATCCCAAGGATAGACAAGAAAGCGGATTAATAAGAATATACATTAAATTATGATAAAACAATACGAATTATTATTTATTTTGCCGGGAACTTTGGCAGAAAATGAAGTGGTTCCGGTGGTAGATAAGGTGAAGGAAGCTGTTCAAAAAGGTGGTGGAACAGATATCAAAGTGAAAGATTTGGGAAAAAGTAGAATTGCTTATCCAATCAAACATATTAGATATGGATATTTTCAGCTTTGTACTTTTGATGCAGAAACAACAGATATTAAAACTATTAGAGAAAATCTTGGTTTGATGAGTGAAATGTTGCGTGTTGTGCTGAAATTGGCTGGATCAAGTGAGTCTATTCCAGACAAGATCAGCGCTATTAGTGATGTTACTGTAAGAGACACTACAGAGTCTACAAAAACTACTACTAATGAAGAAGTTGTAAAACCAAGAGAAGACATAGAGGCTAGTCATCAAATTGATGTAAAAAAGTCTGTAAAAACAGAGGCCAAATCAAAGGAAAATACCGAAACAAAAGTTGAAAATATAAAAATGGAAGATATTGACAAGAAACTTGATGAACTTTTGGGAAATAATCTTGGAGACGTATAATAAGTCATAAATATTTGGCTTAACTCAATCTTAAATCATAAAATATTAATATGGATTTAAATAGAGCAACAATTTTGGGTCGTTTGACTCGTGACCCTGAAGTAAAAAGCACCCCTAGTGGACGTACTGTAACAAAATTAGGTATTGCAACCAATAGAGTTTGGACTGATTCTGCTGGCCAAAAACAAGAGAAGCCAGAATATCACAATTGTGTCCTTTGGGGAAAGATTGCCGAAATTGCAGGACAATATTTGTCAAAAGGTAAGAGAGTCTATGTAGAAGGACGATTGCAAACTAGTGATTGGACTGGAACTGATGGTGTCAAAAAATATAAAACAGAAATTGTAGTAGACAATATGATAATGTTAGATGGTGGTAGAACTGGTGGTTCACCTGCATCTGATAATACTGTCTCTACCCAAGATTCTGGACCTGCTTATCAAGAAGAACCAATTGACGAAGTAAAAGTAGAAGATATTCCATTTTAATAGAAACAAGTGAAATTATTACTTAATAGACATATCATGAAAAAAACTGAAAGACAATGTCATTACTGTGTTAACAATAAAAAAGCAATTGATTATAAAGATATTCAAACTCTACGCAGATTTGTTTCATCATATATGAAAATTGCTCCAAGAAGACGCAGTGGACTATGTGCGTTTCATCAACGCAAAGTTACAAAAGCTATCAAACAGGCAAGAATCGCCGGATTGCTAGCCTTTGTTCCAAAATAAAAAACAGAAAAATCGTCTGAAAGGGCGGTTTTTTGTTTTTTGTGATATAATACTTAACATGTAAACATACAAACATATAAACATATTTTGTTTTTAATAAAATTTGCATCAAATAATTTATTTGTTATTGGGAACGATGGAATGTTTATATGTTTATATGCTTAAATGTTTAAATAAACGAGGTTTTTCACTTGTAGAAATTTTATTGGTTGTTTCAACAGCAAGTATTTTGGTAGTTGGTGGTTTTGTAAGTTATAGATCGTTTGTCAAAAGATTAGAATTGAATACTTCGGTAAATGATGTGATTTCTGCATTACATTTAGCATCAGAAAGAACTCTTTCTTCCAAGGAGAATGATCAATATGGGGTTCGTTTTGAGCCGACTTATTATGCCATATATAAGGGATTTGATTGGGATGTAAATGATCCAAATAATGAAGTTTTTTATTTTTCAGATAATGTTGAGTATACAGATATTTGGGGTAATACTTTTGGCGTGTCAGTCGTTTTTGATCGGATTACAGGTAAAACTGACCATGTAGGTGATATTATTTTGAGACTGGTGGATGACAATGATGAAAATAGAGTAATAAAAATATCGCCTTCTGGACGAGTAGGTCTTGCGGGAACAATAAATTTGACAGATACAAGAGTAATAGATTCTAGACATATTCATTTTGCACTGGGGTGGAGTTTGCAAGGTGCATCTGATTTAGAACTTCATTTTGATGATACAGTAGATGTTGATGAGACTGTTGTAATGGCAGATTATTTTAATCCAGATGAAACAGAGTTTGATTGGACTGGGACTATTGATGTAAATGGTGAGCCTCAGACTTTGAGGGTACACACTCACTCATTGGATGAATTTGATACTGTTTTGTGTATACATCGTGATGGTAGATATAATACAAAGATGCTAGATGTTTCTGTTGATGGCAATGCTATTGCATCGTTTACAGCAGATGGTGTACCTAGTGTAGGTGTATTTGGTGGTACAATGTCTATTCAATAATAATATGTTGAAAATTTTTAAAAAATATTTTATTCAAAATAAAAATAATAAAAAAAATAATTCTGGATTTAGTATTGTAGAAGTAGTGATTGCTATCGCTATCGCTCTTATGTTTTTCAGTTCAATATATAGTATAATTTTCTTTTCAAATCAAACTATGCATAGAGCATTGAGAAAGACTGAGGCAGTGCAATTTGCTCAGGAGGGTATTGAAATAGTTAGAACAATAAAAAATGTTAGTTGGACTGATGATATAGCGACTTTGACTAGTGGTACTGTGTATTATCCAGTTTTGGTGGGTGATTTGTGGACTTTATCTACTATTTCTCAGCCATTGATTAATGGAACTTTTACGAGAACTATATCGATTTATGCGGTTAATCGTGATGCAAATGATGATATTGCAGTTGTTGGCACTGATGACCCCAAAACAAAGAGGGTGGTAGTTACAGTTTCTTGGGTGGAGAAAAGTGTAACTAATAGTGTTGTATTGGAAACTTATTTAACTAATTTTTTGAATAATTAGTTTATGTTTTTTTTGAAAAAAAATAAAAAAGGATTTACTTTGATAGAAATGATGATGTATATATTTATTATGCTTTTGATTACGACTATGGTAGCTTCTTTTCTCCCTCAATTGGTCAGAAATAATTTAAATATTCAAGCTAGAGGTGAAGTCCTAGGAAATACTAGAAGCGCGCTTGAAGTCATTGCTCAAGAAATTAGGCATGCATCAAATATTTATACACCGACAAGTATTTTTGATTCAAGTCCTGGGCAGTTAAGTTTGGAGAGTACAAATAATGTGCCTGTTGGTGAAACAATTACTTTTATTGATTTTTTTGTTGATGGGGATAGGCTTTATATGAAGAGAGAGGGAGTTGTCTCAGAAATAATTGTATCTCAAAAAACAAAAATTGATGATTTGACATTCACTCATATCAATTCTGCTGGTAGCTATCAAGCGGTGAGAGTTTCAATCACTGCTTCGTATGATTCACCGTCGACCGAAATTCAAGAAAAGAGTAGTGTTACTTTGACAACAACCGCATCATTAAGATCATATTAATATTATGGGTAAATTATTAAATAATAAAGGATATTCAGCAATTGTCAGTGTGCTTTTGGCAACCATAGTTGGTCTTATTATTGTGATGAGTTTAACTTCATCGATGATATCCAGAGAAAAATTAATTCGCAATGTAGTTGGTTCAGCGCAAAGTTATTATACGGCTGAGGCAGGATTGGAAGATATGTTACTTCGAATGATTGATCCGGATTTGTCTTATGATTGGGAATATACTTTGTCATTGGCAGGTGCTACGGCTGAAATAGGTCTTGGTTTGGATGATGGAGTTTATGTTATAGAATCATTTGCAGACAAGGATTCATTTGTGAGAGGTGTGGAAGTTAGTTTAGTGCCAGCAACAGAAGGGATTAGTTTTAATTATGGTATGCAGGTGGGTCAAGGTGGAATTTTAATGAAAAATGATAGTACAATTGAAGGGAGTATATATTCAAATGGTAATATTGTTGGAGTGAACTCTGCTAATGCAACTGGTGATGTTTGGGTTGCTGGTCCATCTGGTCTGGTTGATAATTTTAATGTTGGTGGAGATGTTCGTGCTCATACAATTACAGATACTGTTGTTGATGGTGATGCATATTATGCGGTTGATAGTGGTGGTAATACTTTTAATGGAGCTGAATTTCCGGGTAGTGCGGATCCCGATACTGTAGATTTTCCTATAACAGATGATCAAATAAATAGTTGGAAAGCGGCCGCTCTTGCGGGTGGTACAATTGGTACACAGGATATTGATGATATGGATTTTTCTTTGGGGCCAGTTAGGATTAATGGAGATTTAAGAATAAGTGGTAACGGTGATGATACTTTTACATTTGATGGAACAGTATGGGTAACTGGAAATTTAGTTTTGGAAAATAGTGCCGGAATTGAATTGAATGCTGGTTATGGGGATAATAGTGGGGTTATGATAGTAGATGGTGATATTGATCTAAAAAATAATGTAATAATTTGTGGTTCTGAGGGTTATAATGAAGATATTGTGGACTGCAATACTCCAAATGATAGTTATATAATGTTTATTACGACTGCTAATCAATTGGATACTTCTGATCCAGCTATAATGATGCAAAACAATACTCAACTTCGGGGAATATTATATGCGCCTTATGGATTATTGTTTATACAAAATTCAGCTACTTTGAAAGAAGCTACGGCCTATCAAATGCAAGTTGAAAATAATTCAACTATTATTTATGAATCTGGTTTGGTGAATTTGAATTTTACTAGTGGTCCGGGTGGTGGTTGGCTTATTGGCAATTGGCTGGAGACAATACAATAATTTAATTTTAGACTCTTTATTTTTAATATTTTTTTTGCTATAATATCTGTGTTAATAACTGATAAAAGATATGCCAAAACAAACAAAAATAACCAAAGGAGTTATTACCGTTG
Source organism: Candidatus Magasanikbacteria bacterium RIFCSPHIGHO2_01_FULL_33_34 (assembly GCA_001782825.1). Classification (GTDB taxonomy): domain Bacteria; phylum Patescibacteriota; class Patescibacteriia; order Magasanikbacterales; family UBA922; genus XYB1-40-15. The sequence continues at coordinate 166,295 of MFPS01000009.1, read as the reverse complement.
CTGGGGTGGGGACTAGATTTTTGCCAGCTACCAAGGCCATGCCAAAAGAAATGTTGCCGGTGCTTGATAAGCCGGTAGTTCAATATATTGTTGAGGAAATGGCAGAGAGTGGAATCACAGATATTATGTTTGTAACTAGCTCTCAAAAGCGAGCTATTGAGGATCATTTTGATCGAGATGAGGCGCTTGAAAGGTTCTTGGAGAGCAAAGGAAAATTGGATAGAGTTCAACCTTTGATTGATCTTTGTAAAAAAGTACGGTTTTTTTATACTCGTCAAAGTGAACCAAAAGGTAATGGACATGCGCTATTGTGTGCCAAGGATTTTATAGGAGACGATGCTTTTGCTTTTTCTGATGGTGACAGTATCATTGATGCGGAAGTTCCAGTTATCAAACAATTGGTGAAAGTTTTTAATGAGGTTGGTTCATCAGTGATTGGTGTACAGCGAATTGAAGACCCACAAGAAATGACCAAATATGGCAATGTCTACGCAAAAGGAACAAAAGACAAAAAAATTTTTCGGGTGGAAAAATTTGTAGAAAAACCAGCAGTATCCAAGACTTCACCATTTGGATTAATTGTCGGTGGTATGAGATATATTTTTACCAAGGATATCTGGAGTCATTTAGAGGATCAAGGCAAAGGTAAAGATGGTGAGATATGGTTGTCTGACGCAGCCAATTCATTGACACAAAAAAAACCATTTTATGCTTATGAATATGATGGTCAATATTTTGATACCGGAAACAAATTAGCCTTATTAAAAACAACTATTCATTTCGCCAAGAAGGAAGGGTTGTTGTAAAAATAATTTAATAAAATGAAGGCAAGAAAAAAAATTTATTTTTTAAAAGCTTTTTTTATAGCGCTTTTATTTTTTGTATTTACTCAAAATGTTTCTGCGCAATTAGATAGTACAAATCAACCAGGCTACAATGAAGATTGTGATTCTGTGGGTGCTCAAGAGTATTACACAGATATATGTAATATATTGGAGGATTATGGTAGTGATTGTACTGATGCCAGAAGAGCAGAATGTGTTGCATATGTTGAATATAAAAAAAAATTATATGAAACAGGATATTGTGAATGTGGATTGCAAATCAGTAGAGCAAAAGTAATAGGAGTAAACAGTCCTAATTATGAAGAATTAGGGCCATCAACTCAATATTGTCAAGGACAGAGTACAACAGTTTATGCTTTGAATTCTAGGTTTGATTTGTTCGATGCTTTTAGAGCTGCAATGATAAATAGTAATTGTAATTTTTTGGTTGGTGATTTGATTGCTACAGAACAAAGCATGAGAGAACGATTAGGTACTACTGAAGGTATTATAAATGAATCAAATTGTGAAGGTGATACTTATGATTTTAATTTAATTATAAATTGGACTGAGGAGATAAATAGAATCTGTAGTGAACGAGGTTGTAGTTGGATGGGGCTAGTGCATAATGATGTATTAGATTTTAGTTTGACTTGTAAACTACATACTAAAGATGATATTGATGAGAATTTATTTGAAAATTGTTCAGTTGATAAAATATCAGAGTATTGTAAAAAAAGTAAAGATGGAATTTCTGGAGATGAATTAGATAATTGTGTGGAAAGATTGATAAATGAATGTGAAGGAAAATGTGCTGATGGTTCAGAAAAGGGTAATTTGGGTTGTGATGTGGCAAAACTTTATGGAGCTTTAAATCAACTTAATATTGAAGGGGATCAACCAATCCAAACATTTTTAGGTAGGGTTATAGAGTATATATTGGGCTTCACCGGTAGTGTGGCGCTCGCTATGTTTGTTGGCAGTGGATTTTTGTGGATGACTGCAGGAGGGAATTCTGAAAAAACTAGCAAAGCTTTGAAAATGATGACGTGGTCATCTTTGGGTGTTGTGGTAATCTTGTCTAGTTATGTGATTTTGGATTTTATTTTCAGTATTTTTAGTTAATTTTTATGAAAAAGTTTTTAATAATCAGCATATTTGTAATGGGATTATTTTTTAGTCCAAATATTGTTTTTGCTCAAGGTGAAAGTGAGCCAGTTTGTTGTATTAATGAAATTAGAACAGAGAAAAGCAGTTGGACGAATTGGTGTGGAAAAACATGGATAGGGGATGTAGTAGGTATGGACAGGTGTACAAGTGATTGGAGTTTATCAGGGTGTCGTTTAAAAACAACAGCAAAGCCATGTAAAATAGGTGTACAAACAAAAAGTAATTGCAATGAATATTTTGGTCTTTTTGATTTTGGGGCTATAGTTGGTAGAGGTTTGAGTGGTATATCAGATAAACTTGATCAAGTTGAGTTTATTTCAGGAGTTATGGGAGGAGAAGGTTTGCCAACTGAATGTCCACAGTATATGGAGACTGAAATGAAATGTTTGGATTATGTGCCTCCACCTAAATATTCAGATATATGTAATACTGCTGTAGATTATTGGAGAAAATACAATGGAATTGATGAATGTCATAACAAGAATGATAAACGATCTTGTAATAACACAGGAGCTTGTTTTTGGTCTGAAGGACAAGGAACATGTTTTGAAGCAGAGAGAGGTAGTGAATGTCCACACATAAATAGTGAATTTGATTGTGCTAGAAGTAACAAATGTAAATGGGATTTTGAATCAACTACGTGTATTGATGAATATCAACAATATATAAATGAAACTTATGGTACTAGAGATAGTGGCAAATTTATGCCACCATGTGCAGTCGCTGGAACTTGTAATAGTATTGGGGATTTGCTAGGTGTACCACTTATGTTTGCCAAAGAAATATTCAAATATGTGGGCGCTCTTGCTTTTATTTTTTTCATTATAGGTGGTATTACTATGGTTTTGTCTTTTGGAAATCAAGAGAAGGTAGCCAAAGGTAAGGGCATAATAGTGGCAGCTGTGATAGGGTTAATCATTGTGTTTGGCGCGTATTTTATAACAGATTTTATTATAAAATCATTTGGTGTCAGTATTGAATTTAGACCAGAATAAATTTATGAGTATATTTTTTTCAAAAAAAATATTTATTACTATATTATTTTTTACTTCTTTGATAACAGGATTATTTTTTGGAGTAAAAGTTAATGCGCAGACCAATCAACAATGCGCTAATTTTCAATCTGCTACACCACCTGAATATACTACTTCTTTGGGAGAAGCAGTGGTTGTCAGAAGTAAGACTGATGCTGGGCAATGTAGCTGTAGTATCAGTATAAGAAATATGCAAGTCCCTCCGACTGGTATAAGTACTGATGATTGCCCGTCATGTCATGGGGTTCGTAGGAATCTTGAGGCATCTGGTTATCGTGCGCTTGCAGGAAATTTGGGTAGTATTGCATTTCCAGAAAGTGGCTTTGCTTGTTTTAGTTTTACTGAAGCAATACAAAAATTTGTTAGAGAGTTTGCCAGTACAATTGGTGGTTATACGTTTGATGAGGGACTGTTTAAGGACAATTGTAGTCCTATACTTGGTAGTATGCCTACTACCCCTGGGATTGGTCCACTAGCATTCCAACCAATACCTACACGAGTAATCAGAATAATTCCAAATGCTAATTGTAGTTTTATTAATACAGATGATGAAGGGGGTTTTGGTTGTGGTGGATCTGTCAATCAAGTTAATTGTGAATTAAGTTTTACTGAAGATGGTCATGGTTTTTGTGGTATACCAACACTAGTAGAACAGCCAGTTGAAGAAAAAAAATGTCTTGATAAAGAATGGATACAAACAAATTTTACTTATGATAAATGTGGTTTAGTTAATTTTTCTGATCAATTATTTCCAGATTTTTGGTTTGATGTTACTTGCAAAACTGTATTAGAAGCGGTTGAAGATAAACCTGTGTTAAGTTTTTGTGAAGATCAGACACAAATTGATGAAGTATGTAAAAAAGAAGGAGAAGGTACTGGAGAAGCCTTAACAAAATGTAGAGAATATATAGCACGTGAATGTGAAGGCCTTTGCCCAAAGACAGGTGAAAGACCGGGGTTGTTGGGTTGTGATGTTGGAGATAGTATTGCTAATCTCAATAAACTAAAATTGGGTTCTGGGACCAAAACAGAACAGATTCAAACTTTGGTTGGTAAGATTATAGAATATATATTAGGTTTCACTGGCAGTGTGGCGCTCGCTATGTTTGTTGGTAGTGGATTTATGTGGATGACTGCTAGAGGGAATTCTGAGAAAACTAGTAAAGCTTTGAAAATGATGACTTGGTCATCTTTGGGTGTCGTAGTAATTTTGTCTAGTTATGTTATACTTAAATTTATATTTGGTTTATTTGTATAAATAATATGAAATTAATAAATAAAAGATACTTAATAATATTTTCTTTGATAAGTATATTTGTTTTGACTGGGTTGGGTTGTAAAGGTCTTACACAAGAACAACAAGAAGCAGTAAAACCAATCACAATAAATTACTGGACTGTTTATAATGATGTTGATGCGTTGAGATCATTTGCAGTCTCATATCAAAATTTGCATAGTTATGTAACTATAAAAGTAAAACAAGTTAGATATGATGAATTTGATAGTTTGTTTGCCAATGCTTTGGCTGATGATAATGCTCCGGATATTGTTTCTATGCATCCTAGATGGGTTAACAAATATTTGAATAGGCTTGATCCTATGCCTGATAATGTTCAAGTAACTAATGTTTTTACTGAAGGTGAATTTAAACCAAAAACTGTTATTTCAACAGAAAATAATGCAATGCCAACAATTGATTATATCAAAAAATCATATGTGACAACGGTAGCGCAGGATATTATTGTAGGTGACAAAGTTTATGGACTTCCTTTGTTTATGGATACATTGGCGATGTATTACAATGTAGAATTGCTTGATAAAGCTGGAATTCCAATTCCACCAAAAACTTGGGATGAGTTTTCTAGTGCTGTCAAAAAATCAACCAAATATGATCGTGATGGTAATATTATCCAATCAGGAGTTGCCCTAGGTCTTGGGGAAAATATTGATAATTCTTTTGATATAATTTCTTTGTTGATGATGCAAAATAGTCTCATTATGTCACAGGGAGATAGAGTAACTTTTGCTAATGGGTTGACTGACAGGTCAAGTGATCATCCTGTACTTCAAACATTACAATTTTATTCTGATTTTGCCAGACCAACAAAAGATGTATATTCCTGGAATGCAAAAATGGCGAATTCATTGGATGAATTTGCGCGTGGTAAAAGCGTATTTTATTTTGGTTTTGCCTATGATCTCCCTCGGCTTAAAGCTAGAGGCCCTCAGATTAAATTTGATATTGAGCCAGTACCACAGTTGAATTCTGCAGATCCTTCAAACGTCGCTAATTATTGGGTTGAGTCTGTGGTTGCAAAATCGCAACACAAATCAGAGGCATGGGATTTTGTTAGATTCATAACATTGCCTGAAAATGTTGAAAAATATTCCAAAAAAACTGGTCAACCAAGTCCTTTGCGCGAGCAATTATTGGTACAAAAAGAAGATGTGAATATTGGCCCGTTTGCATTACAAGCAATCACAGCAGAAAATTGGTATAGAGGTAAAAATATTATTTCAGCAGAAAAAGCATTTGATGAATTATTTAGCAATTACTTAAAACCAGTTGGAGAAAAAGAAAGTGAACTCAAGAGAAATATTGGTTTAATAGGAAATGCTGTAAAAATTATTCAACAAACAATGTAATATAAAATGTTATTTATCAATAAAAAAAAATTTATTCATAAAATACAAAAATTTAGCTTTGTGTTTTTGGTTTTTTTTGTTGCAATTATATTTAGTCCTCAAGAATTAAAAGCTGAATCTATAGGTTGCTGTTTAATATCAGAAGGTACAGAACCGAGCCAGAGTAGTTTGAAACCAGTTGGTTGTAGACGCGATGATATGGAGGTATTGCCTTGTGATACATTGATAAAGTATGTTGACCAGTCTTTTTATAGAGTTGAAGTGGGTGTATCTTGTACAGAAAATTACTGTGTTACCTGCAATGATTTGCCTAAAAATCTTTGTATACGTAGATCTGGTTGTTTTTTTACAACAGATGGTAGTTGTTTATCTAGATTTTCCAATTCGGATTGTTCATATATGCAAAAAAAGACAGATTGTATTGTAAGTGATGTTTGTAAATGGAATGAAGATGCTGAGACTTGTTATAGTGAAGCCTTGCAATATTTGGATAATGTATATGATTATGATTTTAAAGCTGGCATATTAGGAACATTGCCAAAATGCGCAAAATTGGGTACTTGTAATAGCCCAAATGATATAGTGGTCATTGTTTCAAATGCAGCTGGTAGTATATTCAAATATATAGGCGCAATTGTTTTTGCTTTCTTTGTTTTTGGTGGTGGTTTAATGGTATTGTCATTTGGTAATGCAGAGCGTTTCAAACAAGGACAAAATGTTTTGGTGGCGTCAGTGATTGGTATGGTAATAGTCTTTGCTGGTTATTTTATAGTTGGTTTTTTGCTTGATGTGCTTGGTGTATCAGATAGATTAAATGTATTTAAATAAATTTTTTATGAAAATATTCAAAAAATATATAATAGGCTATATGATTTTTTCTTTTATGTTTTTGGGTGTGTATGGTTCAGTATCTGTTAATGCCCAAGAAGATAGTAGTGGTGTATCAAGATTACAAAATCCTTTGGGAGAGATGGTTACCGGTGAAGATGGTACGGTTATTAATCCTTTGATAAAGAAAATAATAGATACTAGTTTAGGAATTTTGGGATCAGTAACGTTGATAGTTTTTGTTATTGGTGGATTTTTATGGCTCACTTCTGCAGGAAATGAACAGAGAGTTGATAAAGGTACCAAGACAATGCTTTATGCAACCATAGGTATTCTTGTGATATTTTCTTCGTATGCAATTTTAAGCGCATTAATTGGGGTCATAGCCAAATAATTTTTATTAAAAATGTTATGAATAAAAAAATAAAATTAAATATATTTGCGACTTTAATTTTGGTAATATTTAGTTTAGTTTTAACACCAACTGTGTTAGCTGGTTCTATTGAAGAAGATTTTGGTTTGACTTATGGTACTGTTAGTCGTCTGGGGAATCAAGATGTGCGTTCAACGATTGCTTCAATTATTAATGTTATTTTGGGACTTTTAGGTATATTGGCATTAGTGGGTGTATTATATGGTGGTTTTCAGATGATGGTGTCTGGTGGTAATGATGAACAAGCGGGTCAAGGTAGAAAAGCGATTATAGCTGGTGTAGTTGGATTGGCAATAGTTTTGAGTGCTTATGCAATTTCTAGTTTTGTATTGACTAGTCTGGGTAGCGCAACTGGTTATGGCACATAAAAAATAAAATTTTTTAAGTAGGATTGTATAGTTAAATTATTATCCACACTAATGTTGTTTAATTAAAGTATTTGTAGTATAATTTAACTATGAAAAATGAATCTATAATAGGAAGGGAGGTGAGAATATGTTATCGAAAATTCTAAAATACAAGGTAGGACTTTCAGTTTTAGCTGCAATGGTATTTAGTTTGGCTTTGGCCCCAGCTGCATTAGCTGGTTCTATTGAAGCTGATTTTGGTTTGACTTACGGTACTGTTAGTCGTCTTGGAAATCAAGATTTAAGAACAACAATTGCTTCTATTATCAATGTAGCTCTCAGCCTTTTAGGTATAATCGCTTTAGTAATAGTACTTTACGGTGGTTTTAAATGGATGACAGCTGGTGGTAACGATGAAGGAGTTGGTGAAGCTAGAAAAATCATCATCGCTGGTGTTGTAGGTCTTGCAGTTATCTTGAGTGCTTACGCAATTTCAAGTTTTGTACTTGTACAACTTGGAACAGCAACTGGATACGGAACATAAGAAACAAATTATTAAAGGGCAGGGCCCCTGATGTAAGGGAAAAACCTTGCTTTAGGAGCCCTGCCCTATTTGTTTATATATGCAAACATTTGTTTGTATAAACAAATATTTTATATGCAAAAAAAAAGATACATTATTTTTTCCCTATTATTTTTTATATCACTAGGATTTTTTGTTATTAGTCCAGTTGTAGCTACAGAAGATGATTTATTGGGTGTTAATTATGCTCGGTATTCTGGACTTGAAAATAGGGATATTAGATATAGTATTGGTTCTATAATTCAGACTGTTTTAGGGTTTCTTGGAATTGGAACAATGGTTTTGATGTTGTATGCTGGCTTTTTATGGATGACATCTATGGGAAATGATGAAAAAGTAAATAAAGCCAAAAAAATTATTTGGGGAGCTTCTATCGGATTGGCAATAATAATGAGTTCGTATGCAATTACTAGCTTTGTTTTGAAGAGTTTATTTCAAGCGACGCACAGAGGCTTTTTTTATTATTTTTAATATGAAAAAATTAATTATTTTGATAATTATTTTTTTTTCAGCCATCGGATTTTTTTTGGTATCTGTAGATTCAATATATGCGCAATCAAATAGTGAGTATGGATTGAAGTCGGTAGCTTCTGCAAAATCAATGAATGTTGGAACTCCTAGTGAAGTGATTGGAAAAGTAATAGGTGGAGCGCTTGCTTTTGTAAGTGTTATATTCTTTCTTTTGACTATATATGGTGGTATAATATGGATGACGGCTAGAGGAAATGAACAACAAACAGATAAAGCTACCAAAACAATCGTTTCAGCAGTAATTGGTTTGGTGATTGTATTAGGTTCTTATGTGATTGTAGGATTAATCTTTCGTTCTATTGGTGCTTCTGTACAGTGTGTAAATAGACTAGATGGTTTGACGGTGGTTGCTTGTAGTGATACTGAGCCATGTGATTTTGGTACAAGTCTTGTATCTTGTAGTCCAACTGCAAATGTGTGTATTTCAAATGATGATAGTTTATGTACGAGCCAGTGTGGAGATAGATTTGAATGTAGTAATCCATCAGATTGTGTATCTGGTACAGCCTTGGTTGGTTATTGTACTGGTGGGACAGATAATGTCTGTTGTATCCCTAAGTAATAAAATTTATGAAAAAAATAATTATCACTTTATCAATCATTGTTTCTTTATTTGGTACTGGAACTGTTTATGCAAATTATGGTTTAGACAAAACTGCCGATGTTTCAGGCTTGAAAGGGGCGGTATCTGGTAGCTCACCAGTAGATATTATTGGGAGTGTTGTCGGGGCAGCCTTAACTATGGTTGGTGTATTATTTTTGTTATTGATGATATATGGTGGTGTTATTTGGATGATAGCTCGTGGTAATGAACAGCAAACTGATAAAGCATTGGGTACTATCAAGGCCGCTGTGATTGGTTTGATTATTGTGGTAGCCTCGTATGCGATAACTACTTTTGTATTTAGAGCTATTAGTGGAGAACCTACTACTGAGCCTACACCACAAAATAGTAGTTGTGTAACAACTGAGCCTTGTACTACAGTATCAGCTTCATCAGCAGAATGTGGTGGTAGAGCTTGTGTTGATAATAATTCTGGAGGTTTGTTTTGCGCTTGTCCGTAGTAGCTAGTAAATTTTTATGAAGAAATTTTTAAGAAATATTTGTTTTATCATAATTTTGTGTTCTTTTTTTCAAGCAGATTTTGCAACAGCATACACATTGAATAGTGCTAGTGGTAATTTAGGTAAAGTAGCCGGGAAAGCAGGTATTACCAATGAGAGTGTTAGTGGAACATTTGGTAGTATGATAAAAGGAAGTTTGACTGCGGTTGGTTTATTATTTTTTATTTTGGTTTTTTATGGAGGTTTTAGTTGGATGATGGCAAGTGGTAGTGAGGATAAAATTAAGAAAGCAAAAAATACTGTAATTGCTGCTATAATAGGTTTGATTGTAGTGCTGGCATCTTATGCAATCACAGTTTTATTGGGTGGCGTTTTAGAAAATTAATTATATATATGTTTTCAATAAAAAAAATAATTATAATAATAGTTTTATTGAGTAGTGTAGTTTTACCACAAATTGTTTCTGCCCAAGGTCTTAAGAATGCTTTTGGTGGTACAAATAGTCCTTTGGAAACTGTTCGTGGTCAAGCTGGATTTGAAGCATCTGATAGTTTGGGGACTATTAGTGGACGAGTTATAAATGTAGCATTGTCTATGGTTGGTCTTATGTTTTTGTTGCTTATGGTATATGCTGGATTTTTGTGGATGACAGCTAGGGGTGAAGAAGATCAAGTTAACAAAGCAAAATCAATTATAAAAGGAACTGTTATTGGACTTGTGCTTGTATTGTCGGCTTATGCTATTACTTTCCTGGTAGCTGGGGCTTTAAATAAATAACATATATTTATGAAAAAAATATTATTTTTTATAACTTTATTAAGTTTAATTTTTGTACCGACAGTTATTTTTGCTCAACCAAATATTGGTTTTGGAACTTCATCTAATTCAAATTCACTTTTACGTGATGCTGCCAAAGCTGCTCAATATGATGAAAATACTAGTGAAACAACTTTTGCAGCTACATTGGGTACGGTTGTAAAAATATTGATGTCATTTTCTGGTATCATATTTATGAGTTTGACAGTTTATGCTGGTTTTCTTTGGATGACTGCCCGTGGTGAAGAAGCGCAAGTTGATAAAGCAAAAAATATAATTCGCGCTTCAGTGATTGGTTTGGTGATTGCTGTTAGTGCATACAGTATTACATTCTTTATTGTTCCAAGGATTTTGCTTGAAACTGCGCCATCTGAGGAATCGCTTTAATATTATGCAACAAAAAAGTGTATATAAATTTATATTTAGTATAGTCATTTTATTTGTAAGTACTTTATTATTTACAAATGTTGTTCAAGCTGGAAGTTTAAATGATAAAGTACTTGGCCAATTGAATGCTGGCAAGACTAGTGCAGGTTATACTGATGCGGTCGCACCTCAAGTTACCATAGCTTCAGTTATAAAGATATTTTTAGGGTTTATTGGCTCAATTTTTATTATATTGATTGCGATGGCATCATATTGGTTTATAATTGCTCGTGGTAGATCAGAAAAGATTGAAAAAGCATCAGCTACAATGCGTGGTGCAGTAATAGGACTGTTTATAGTAGTTTTGTCCTATGCAATCACTAGTTTTGTTGCTTCAGGTTTACAGAAAGCTGTTCAAGAACCTCAAAGTTCTGATCGCTTTGATTGTCTGGAAGATGAAAGTTGTTGGGATGATTTTGCTGGATAATTTTATATGAAAAAACATAAAAAAAATTTTTTAACATTATATATATTGATAACTATTTTATTTTTAGGCTACAGTTTTGTTGATTTTGCAAAAGTTAATGCTCAGGATTTTACTCAACAATTAAAAACTTTTGCAAATAAGTCTGGCGCAGGAGATACTATTCCAACTGATCCAAGGATTGTCGTGGCTCAGTTGGTAAAATTTTTGTTAGGGATGATTGGTATAATGTTTTTTGCGTATTCTGTTTATGCTGGATATTTGATAATGTCTTCGGCAGGGGATGAGGAAAAAGTAAAAAAAGGCAAGAGCACTTTGCGTACGGGTATAATCGGTATTTTTGTAATTATGAGTGCTTATTCAATTTTGGCTTTAGTTTCTAGTGTAGCACTTAATGCTACGCAGGATAAGCCACCAGCTTATTTTGATTATGATATTGGAACGAGTGAGTATGATGCTTGTATAGCATCTGGAGGGACTGTTAGTAGCTGTTCTCGTGGACTTTAGATTATAAATTTAATAGTTTTTTTAATATAATCTCATTGGTTGATGGCAGTGAGGTTATTTTTTTTATTTTAGGAGTCCATTCATTGGTGTTTTCTAGGTAATATAATAAATCTGATGGAGTTCTAACGACAACTCCATAATTTTTTTCAAGCAAGTATTCAGTATTGCATTCTTCTTGACCAGGAATTGGTGAGATTGCAATTATTGGTTTACCAAGCGTAATACATTCAGTAGTGGTGAGTCCGCCAGGTTTGGTAATTATATAGTCGGCAATTCTCATATATTCGTCCATATTGTCTGTCCAACCTATTGTATGAAGTTCAACATTGTTTGGTGGTTCTATTTTTTCTAATATAGTTTGAAGGTTTGCGTTTTTTCCAGCTATAGCAAATACCCTATATTGTGTGTTTAATTTAGATAATATTTGTATAATATGGCTGGTATCCACTAATCCTTGACCACCAGATAGTATTAATAAATTTATTTTATTTTTATCACTTTTATATTTTTTATAAAGCCCCCTTATATTTTTTTTTGTATAAAATATTGGATCAATTGGTATACCACTGATAGTAATATTTTCATTTTTTATTCCACTTTCAATTAGATGGTATTTTGTTTTTTTAGATGGGACAAAATAATGATTAACATTTTTTATAATTTGCAAATCATGAGAAAAATAGTCAGTCATTAAAATACTTATTTTAGTATTTAATTCATTTTTATTCTGCAAAGCTAGTAGAGCATATAATGGAATAAAATGAGTACAAAGTATGTGAGTTGGTTTGTAGTCAAGAACAAATTTGAAAAAAGTAGCAGAATTTAATTGATTGAAAAGACTGGCTATTTTATTTGTGTGAGGTGCCAATTTTGCAGAATTGGTTTTTTTATAAAAGTAGCCCCATAAGTCTGGAATTTTTTTTGCCATGATATCGTAGAATTCAGTAATGGTTTTTTTCATTGCCAAACTTACATAATCCATCATATTGATATGTTCAATATCAAGTTTTGGATATAAAATATTAGCAGTTTTTTTTAATGCTTCAGCAGCTTTAACATGACCAGAACCAGTGGAAACAGATATAAGTAAAATTTTACTTTTTTCCATAGAGTATAAATAAGCTATAATTTTATTATAGTATAGCAAATTAACAATAATTTGAACAAATAAAAAAACACATTGGGGTGGCTAACGGGAAACAACCTATATCTTTCGGCTTCCAGGAGCCTATGCTGGAATAGTAATTTTCTTCAATTAAAAAAACACATTGGGGTGGCTAACGGGAATTGAACCCGTATTATCGGCTCCACAAGCCGAAGTAATAACCATTATACAATAGCCACCCCGATGCATTCTTTTGTACGCCCAGCAGGAATCGAACCTACATAACCAGCTTAGAAGGCTGGTGTTCTATCCATTGAACTATGGGCGCATTATTTGTTAATTTTGTCAATCTTATTAATTCTATCTTGTAGAAATATCCATTGTCAGCCAAAGGCTGATCAGCCTCTGGTTGAAACTATGGGCGCATTATGCACAAAATTGTATCATCATTTTTGTCGTTTGTCAATGTTTTGTAGTGATTAGGCATATCTTTTGCTATTATCATTTTTGATACCCAAGAGTTGTTTTATTTGAGAGGTGTTTACACCACTTTTTATCATAGAAAGAGTGTAAGAATGTCTTAGGGAGTGAGGGGTGATATTTTTATTTATCCCAGCAATCTTTGCACATTTGTTAACTATTCTTTGGACTGTGCGTGGAGTTATGCCATCTATAGTTATTTTGCCAGTCCTTTTGTCATGAGATATGAATAAATAAGAGTTGGAGTCATTTCGTAGGTTTAGATATTGTTTTATCCAATATTTGGCTTGTTGTGATAAGGAGACTGTTTTTTGGGCATGATTTTTAGATTTTAGTGTGAATCCATTTTTATTTAGATCAATATCTGATTTTTTTAAATCTGATATTTCGGATACCAATAAACCAGTGCAATATAATAATTCTAATAAGGCTTTATCTCTGTGATTTATTAAATTATCATTTTTGCCTGTTTTTTTAACGTGTAGAGGAGAATTCAATAAACTTTCAATTTCAGATTCACTCAAAACACTAGGTTTGTTTAGTTTACTTGGTTGTAATTTTATATCTTGGTAGGAAAATGTTTGACTGTCTGTTTGTTTTAAATATTTTAGAAAATTTCTCAAGGCTATCAAATGATAATTTTGAGTATTTTTTTTCAATGATTCTCCATGTACATCTATGAGATTATCTAACCACTTTTTATATTTTTTGATTATCTCAGTATTTATTTTTTCAGGTTTTTTATTGCCAAAAAAATCTACAAATCTAGATAAATAAAATTGGTAGTTTTTTATAGTTTTTTTTGTTCTACCTTTGTTTTTTTCTAGATTATCAAGGTAGTTGTCAATTAGTTTGGATAATTTCATAAATATATTGTACGACACTATTGACAAAACGTCAATTTTGTGCTATACTAATAGAGTAATTAATCAAAAATTAATTTTTAAAAATAAATCTATGGGTTTTTTTTCAGAACTTTTTAAAGGTAGTAAAGGGTCAGAAGAATCTGGTGAATCACAAGCACCTGTTTCTCCAGAAATGCCTACTTCTCCAGAAGCTCCTGTTGTTGAGGACACTTCAGTAGAAGAAGTACAAGCACCTGAAGCACCTGTTTCAGATGTTTTAGAAGACGATAGTGACAAACAATCAATGTAAAAAAAATTTCTTGTTGTCATTGACTTCAAGATTTTTTTATACAAAAATAAACATAAACATAAACATATGAGTAACAAACAAGATAAGTTTGGGTCAGTTTTGGGCACAACAGAAATACAGAATGAAGGTTTTGCCCCTATTTATTATTATTTATTTGCAGGTATCATGCTGTTGGTGTCTGTTTTTTTGTTCTTGCCAAGAATTTCTAATGGAGTATAATATATTTTAGTTATAATATAATTTTATTTAATATGAAGAAGAATGTATTTTTGAGTTTATCTTTGAGCTTTTTTGTGGCTTTTTTTGCCATTTCTTTTGTTTCTGCGCAGACAGAAGAGCCTGTATTAACAGATAATAATGTAGGAGAAACATCAGATAATTCTGGTGATTTAGAGACAGTGGATGATATTTTGGTTGAATTGGAAGAACCAGAAGAGTTGGAGGGTGTGGAATTAGAGAATATTACAAAAGTACCAAGTGGGTTTGGTATGTGGTTGCGTGATTGGAGAGAAAAAATATCTATTGCCTTAACTTTTGATCCAGTAAAAAAAGCTGAAAAGCAATTGATATATGCTGAAGAAAGAATGGCGATTGCTCAAAAAATTCTTGAAGAATCTACAAATGCAAATGCCCAAAAAAAAGCAGAACAAATGATTGAAATTGCGCAAAAGCATATGGATAATATACAGAGAAAAAAGGATAGTTGGATTGAAAAAACAACTGAAAGAGCAGAAAAATTAAAAAAGAATTTGGCTACTCATCAATTGAGAAGGGATAAAATTATGGAAGATTTGGCTGATAATTTACCTGAAGATGCTAAAGATAGATTTGAGTTATTGAGAGAGCAAATGCTTGATCGAGGGAGATCTTTGATTGGGGATATTGATGATGCTGAGGTTACTAGTAGAACTTTTGAACATTTGAATAGTGTTTGGGAGAGAATTCAAACACATTTAGGTGCGGTAAAAGAATTTAATAAACAAAAGAAAGAGATTTTGAATAATAGTGAATTGACTACAGAAGAAAAGGTTGAACAAATTCGTATTCTTCAGGAGGAAAGAAAATTAAAGCTAGAGTCTATTCGTTTGAATTATAAAGGGTTTTATGAAGATCTTGTTAGTAAAGCTCAGTCTGGGGATTTGCAGGCTGGACATCGGTTGGAAGTAATTAGTGATGCAAAGAAAATTCTTCAAGAAAAAAATAATTTATTTAAGGAACGTTCTCAAAAAATGATGGAACTTAAAAGTGAGGGTTTAACAGAGGAACAGATTAGAGAGAGAATGCAACAATTGATAGATGAACATACTAAAAAGATTGAAGATTTGAAGGGTAAGTCTGTAGAGCTGAGAAGGGCTCAAAGTGAGTTTATAGAAGATAGACAAGATATGCGTGCAGAGATAGAGTCTGCTCGTATCAAGGCAGAAAGATTGGAAAGTGATAGAGAAACAGAACTCAGAAGATATCCAAATACAGTAGAGTAAATTTTTAGTTGTATGTATGCAAGTATAATATATTGATGTGAAAGGAAAATTTTTTTTAATTTTACCAAATATTAGATCTTGTCATAATGTTGGAGCTATGTTTCGTACGGCTGATGCTTTTGGTATTGATAAAATATTTTTGGTTGGATATACTCCGGTTCCACCAAAACCACAGATCGACAAAGTTTCTCTTGGCGCAGAAAAATGGGTACCATTTGAAACAAAGAAAAATTTGAAAATATTAATACAAAAATTGAAAAAAAATAATATTAAGATAGTAGCTTTAGAAAAAACTAATAAAAGTAATGATATAAATAAGTTTAAATATAAAGGAGACATAGCACTTATAGTAGGTAATGAAGTAGAGGGTGTGTCTGAGGATATAATAAGGTTGTGTGATGAAGTTTTACATATACCGATGCAAGGTAAAAAGGAGAGTTTGAATGTGAGTATTGCTGGTGGAATTGCTATGCATATTTTAAGAAAAAATAGCTAAGATTAGCTTAAAATAAGTGTAAAATACTTGACAAAAGTATTTTTTTGTGATATACTTATTTGTCTTTTTGGTATGGGACCAAGAAAGATATAGGGGGTTAACATGGAAAATCGTAGAATGTCGATGTTTGATTTCGTGGTGGGTTTTGTCGTTTCAACCTTGTTGATTTTGATGTTTTTTCCCACGTCTGTGGATGTGGACATAACCTCTAAGATTGATCGTGGTTCTGTGTTTGAAAAACTCGAATCAGAAGAAAATTCTGTTATACTTCCAACTAGGCGTATCATAATATGGACAGACGAGGAAGATGGAGGGGTTTCTTTGGTTGATTGTCGGTGGGAGCCATCGGGTCAACCTTGTTCAGATAAGGAGCGCCGTGATGTGCTCAAAAGCATGGAAAAAAAGTAGGCATTATCTTGCCTGTACCGTGCTTGCCTCGGTCCGTTTACAACGGATCGGGGTTTTTTGTTGAGTCATTTTTAAAAAAAGTGTATACTAACATTGGTAATTATAGTTTTTATTGAGTATGCATAAACCACATATAAAACATACATTAAATATTTTTTCTCATTTAGTTAATAGAATTCCACCTTTGGCTCCAAAAAATATGGTTGCAGATGCTAAACAGGCTTATAAGCAAATGGAATCAAATTTTGATTTGGAGTTGGGAGAAATGGAAAAAACTATTATATTTTTTGGTAAGAAATTATGGCCATATCGTCAGGCTTTTAAGGAGTTTTTTAATGTATTTGAAAATAAATTAGGTGAAAGTTTTTTATTAGGAAAACTTGAACCAAATTTAAAGCGTAGGTATAAAGAGTTTGTTGGATATGGTGGTAATTTTGTTGATTTGTATAGTGGTAACCCTGCAATGTTTTTTGATGTTGAAGATAGGGTGAAAGTTGGTGAAGCATTAGTTGATGTAAAAAGAGACATTTGGGGGCATACTGCGCAAGCAGTTTTTGCTTCTAGTAGAATTGAATATGAAAAAAAAGTTGCTAGGTTTCAAATAATTTTAGATGATATAGAAAAAAGATTAAATGTTTTGTCGGCTATGGCAGATGACGAGCAAGAGTATCCTAATTTGGCAGAAGAAATTCGTGGGCAAGTTTTGGCTTTTGAATATGGTTTGTGTTTGCTTGGGCCACCTTATCATTATGATAGCATATGCCAAACTGTAGAGCATTTTGTTGGTAGAAAACATGATTATAAGATGAGAAATTTTGTATGATTTATTAAAATAATAATAAAATCAATAATTATTAATAATTTAAAAAATCCCTATTAGGGATTTTTTATTTAGTATTTCCGTTTTTACTAGTTTCTATTTCTATTGTTTGCTCTACTCTTCTGATATCTGCTAGTAGTTTTGATCTTTCTTTGTTAAACATTATTAAATTAAAAACACTATTTCCACCATTTTTGGCATATAAACACATATCACCAATATTTTTGTTAACACTAATTTCTTTGAATGAGCTTAGAAGTTGTATTTTTTTTATTCCAGTTAGTTTAGTCAAAGTACCTTCTTGTTTTGCAAAAAATTTCATTGCCACAGTATAGCCTAAGACTTTTTTTGGGATTATTGTTTTTTCTGGTATATGTATATAAATATCATTTAGGGTGTGATCAATATCATAAGAATATTTGTACATTTGATGACGGAAACCACCAGCTCTAGCAGCCAATTCAATAATTTTCCAGCCAGACTCTGTTTTAATCATTTCAACATGTACAGTGGTATTTCTTAATGCTAGTGCATGAACAGCTTCTTGGGCAACAAATTCTGCATTTATTATTTTTTCTTTTCCAAGAAGTGTTGGGGTAATTTGTTGATAACCAAAAAAATCATCAAATCCGATTGATCTACCTGTTTTTATGTGTACCATTGGACAAAAATTTATAATACCTCTTCTATTGACATAGCCATCTATAGAGTACATTTCACCATCCATAAATTTTTCTACTAGTACTTGTGGTTCACCAGTAAAATTATTTTCTTTGTAAACTGAATCTATTTTTTTAAAAATCTTTTTCAAAATTTGTTCCAGTTCTTCTTTGTGGAAGCAAATTGATACTAGCCTACTAGCTGCCAGTCCTGATGGTTTTACAACTATTGGAAAGCCTACTTCGTCTTCTATTTTTTTTATGGATGAATTTTTGTAGTCTTTTATTATGGTAAATGCTGGTGTTATATTTTTGTTGTGTATGCGCAATCTTTCACGCATCATGATTTTGTCAGATGCCCATTCTAGTGATTTTGAGCTTGGAGTATTTAGATATGGTACATGGGGAATTATTTTGGAAAATGTTGGTATTTTATCTTCTCCACGACAGGTGATAGCCAATAGTTCGTCTTGATAAGGTAACAAAGCCTTTTGAATAGATGAAGGATTGTTAATATCGCAAGGAATTTTAATTTCAATGGAATCAAAAATTTTTTGTCCTGATAAATCAAATTTTGATTTTGAATCATAAATTAAACCAATACGATATTTTTTTTCGGATGATTTGTTGTATGCTTCTATTGAAGAGTATGTGAAGTCTTGTATTTTACCTACGAAGAGAATAATATTTTTTTGTTTTTCTTCACCTGTATCATTGACTGCTTTTATCATTTGGTCAAATATTTTGTTTATGATTTGAGCAGTTTGTTTCCCTTTTTGATTAGACATAAGTCTTTTTTATAAGAAAAATTATGATGGATTTGTAGTTAAAATTATATTTATAAGTTTGTAGTATACCTTAAAAAAGTTGATTTGTCAATCATTTTAATGTGATTTTTTATTTTTTTTGGCTAATTTGAGCCTTTTATTCATCAAACTTATTAAGATAATCAATAGCTGATAAGGCAGCGGTTACTCCTTGACCAGCGGCAATGACAATTTGTTTATAAGG
The DNA here is from genome assembly GCA_001782825.1 of Candidatus Magasanikbacteria bacterium RIFCSPHIGHO2_01_FULL_33_34. GTDB lineage: Bacteria > Patescibacteriota > Patescibacteriia > Magasanikbacterales > UBA922 > XYB1-40-15. Next base: position 147,046 of record MFPS01000009.1, on the reverse strand, counting down.
TATATTGGTAACGTCTCCAGCAGCAAAAATGCCAGCAACAGAGGTTTCGCATTTTAGGTCTACTTCAATTTCTTTTTGTTTATTTTTTTTAACACATTCAACAAAATCACTATTTGGTATCATACCAATATGAACCATTACGCCTTGTACAGTTATGTCTTTGATTTCACCACTTTCATTATCGGCCACTATGATTTTGTTTACCATATTCTCTCCTTGTATTTCTCTTGTGTCTGTATTGTATAGGATTTCTACATTTTTAAGTTCTTTTAATTTTTTTACAAGAATAGATTCGCCTCTTGGAAATCCTCCCATATTACTCTCTGTGTATTTGGTTACAATATAGACTTTTTCAGCAATGCCAGCCATCATCAAAGCTGATTCTAAGGCTGAATTTCCTGAGCCAATCGTAGCGGTTGTTTTTCCTTTGAATAATGGACCATCGCAGACTGTACAATAAGTAACCCCTTTTCCTCTGAATTTGTCTTCTCCTTCAATTCCAAGTTCACGAGGATGAATTCCACTGGCTATTATGATAGATTTTGTTTCATATATTTTTTCTTTACCAACGGCATCTTTTGCAATCACGGTATGAGTTTTGCCATTTTGCTTTATTTCTTGTACTTCTATACCTTCATCAATTTGTGTTCCATATGATTTTGCGTGTTCGTGCATTTGTTTGGCCAATTCATATCCATTGGTCTCAATTACTCCAGGCCAATTGTTTACTGATCCAGACAAAGCTAATTCGCCACCGATATCTTTGGTGACCATTACAAAATTTAGATGTCTGCGGGCTGAGTAAATGGCTGCTGGAAATGAGGCTGCTGAAGCGCCTATAATGACTAGGTCGTACATAATATTTATTAAGTTATTTGTAAGATTTTGTAATGTTATTTGTATTGTTTTTTGGTAGTAAAGTCTGATAATTATATTTTTTACTCATTCTCGTTTGGACTCCGAGGTGGTTGTTTGTTGTAGCAACCAAATCCGTAAAAAATATAATTATCAGACTTTTATTATTTTATAAATAACATTAGTTTTTCTAACAAGTTATTAATTAAGTAAATTTTAATTAAGCTGTGAGTAAATTAGTTAAGTCTGTTATATTATTTTCTATATTATCTCCTTTAAAAACTGCACTGCCAGGGCAAATTACATCAGCTCCAGCTCTAGCAATCTGGGTAATTGTCAGTTTGTTTACACCTCCATCAATTTCAATAAATACATTTTTATTAATTTCTTTTACTTTTTTGATTTTATCTATTGTGCTTGGTATAAAAGCTTGTCCTTGAAAACCAGGTTTGACACCCATTAGCATTAGAGAGTCTATTTTGTCAAAGTATGGTTCTGCATCATATATAGAGGTAGTTGGATTGAGGACTATCCCAGCTTCTTTATGGAACATTTTTATTTCTGAAAGTATTGATTCTATATCATTGGTTGATTCAATATGAACTAAAATGCGTTTGAGTCGTTTGTGATTGATCCATTGTTTTATGATCTTTAGTGGTTCTTCAACCATGAGATGTAGTTCAAAATCAATATTTTCAAGATGTTTTTGTGCTTTTTGTGGTTCTTGATAAGGCCAAGTGGTGTTGGGTACAAATTTACCATCAGCTAAGTCAACTTGTATCATATCAACGAGTCCTGTCACAGATTTTATTTGTGATTCAAAATCTGTTTCATTTGTGACAAGTAGTGAAGGTATAATTTTTGGCATATTATTTTTTTTCTTCAAATTGTTTTATTTTTATATTGCGTAGTTCATATTTACCACCTAGAAATTCTGTTTCTAGCCATATTTTTAGCATAGCCATGGCGTGTTCTTCTGTTATAATGCGTGCACCAAAAGCAATGCCATTGGCATTGTTGTGAGTTCTACCTAGTTGGGCTGTTTCTATACTGTGGGCCAAGATACAACGCATGCCGGTTACTTTGTTTGCGGCTATGGCTTCACCGTTTCCGCTACCACCAATAACGATGACTCGGCCATTGTTAGCAACTGCTTTTTGGGTAGCGGGTAATATAAAGTCAGGAAAGTCATCGTTTTCATCGTATTGCTTGGCTCCCATATCTTCTACCTTGAGGTTTAGTTCGTTGTTTATATATCTAATTAGTCTTTTTTTGAGGCCATAACCAGCATGGTCTGAGGCAATATATAATAATCCTGTATACATAAGTTTATATTAATGTAATAAAATTATAACATGTGAGGCTGGTCTTTACAATCCTGCATTTCTTTTGTATAGTAGTTTATACTTGTGCCTATAATTAGGCAAATTTCTTGATTGTAAGATAAGACAGTGTTGTTTATATTTTTGACCAAGATTGTATTAATTTCAATTATTTGTTTTTACTCATTCTCGCTTTGGCTCCGAGGGTGATGCTTATTGGAGCATCAAATCCGTAAAAACAAATAATTGAAATTAATACTTAATTATAAATGATGATTTCAATTTTTATACCTTAGTGATTATTTTATGCCATATAATGCAAATGAACAAGAGAGTGAGATACTAGAGTTTTGGAAAAAAGACAAAACATTTGAAAAATCTGTTAATGAACGGCCAGAGAATAAGCCGTATGTTTTTTATGATGGGCCTCCATTTGCGACTGGTTTGCCTCATTATGGTCATATTGTTGCAGGTCTTATGAAAGATGTAGTACCTAGATATTGGACTATGCAGGGTTATCGGGTAGAGCGGGTATGGGGTTGGGATTGTCATGGATTGCCAGTTGAAAATATTATTGAAAGTGATCTCAAGCTTAATAGTAAAAAAGATATTGAAAAATTGGGGGTTGATAAGTTTAATGAAGCTTGCCGAGTTGCGGTTTTGAAATATACAGAAGAATGGCGCAAGACTGTAGAGCGAATGGGTAGATGGGTAGATATGGAGCATTCGTATAAGACAATGGATATTGAGTATATGGAGAGTGTGTGGTGGGTCTTTAAAGAATTGTTTAATAAAGGTTTGATTTATGAAGGTTATAAGGCAATGCATATTTGCCCTCGCTGTGTTACACCACTTTCAAATTTTGAAGTGACTCAAGGATATAAAGATGTGAAAGATTTGTCTGCAACAGCCAAATTTAAATTAAAGAATGCCAAAGAAAAGTTGGGGGTTGATGGCGATGTGTATGTACTCGCTTGGACGACAACACCTTGGACTTTGCCAGGAAATGTTGCACTTGCGGTTGGTGGAGATATTGAATATATGGTGGTCAGATTTGAAAATGAAAATTTTGTGGTTGCAAAAGAAAGATTGCAGGAAGTGTTTAAGGAAAAAGAGTTTGAAGTTGTACAAAAAATTAACAATAAAGATTTGGTAGGTTTAGAGTATGAGCCATTGTTTCCATATTTTGCAAATACAGAAAATGCCTTTAAAGTTGTGTCGGCTGATTTTGTAACGGTTGAAAATGGAACTGGTATTGTCCATATTGCCCCTGCATTTGGTAATGACGATTATGAAGTTGGTCAAAAAGAAAAGATTGGTTGGGTGCAACATGTGACAATGGATGGATTATTTACAAATGAAGTTACGGATTTTGCAGGGTTTGAGGTTAAGCCAAAAGAAGATATAACTAAGACTGATGTAGAAATTATCAAATGGCTAGCGCATAATAACAAATTGTTTAGTAAGGCAAAATATGAACATAGCTATCCACATTGTTGGCGTTGCGATACTCCGCTTTTAAATTATGCGACTTCATCTTGGTTTGTTCGGGTCACTGATTTGAAAGATGATTTGGTGAATAATAATCATGATATAAGCTGGGTGCCAGAACATTTGAAAGAAGGTCGGTTTGGTAAATGGTTGGAAGGTGCACGCGATTGGGCAATTTCTCGCAATCGTTTTTGGGGTACTCCATTACCAATATGGAAAAGTGATGATGGTGATGTATTTTGTATTGGTAATGTAAAAGAGTTGGAAGAATTGTCAGGACAGAAAATAACAGATTTACACAAGCATATTGTTGATAATATAGTCATAGAAAAAAATGGAAAGAAATATACTAGAATTCCAGAAGTTTTGGATTGTTGGTTTGAATCTGGTTCTATGCCATATGCACAAATGCATTATCCATTTGAAAATAAAGCTAAATTTGAAGCCGGTTTTCCATCAGAATTTATTGCCGAAGGTCAAGATCAAACTCGTGGTTGGTTTTATACACTTCATGTGCTTGCAACTGCTCTTACAATCGGGAGTGAGTCGTCAATTCCAAAAGAAAAAACTAGCGGTGCTTTCAAAAATGTAATAGTAAACGGCATAGTTTTGGCAGAAGATGGCAAAAAGATGAGTAAGAGGTTGAAAAATTATCCGGATCCAAATGAAATGCTTGAAAAATATGGTGCTGATGCTATGAGGTATTATTTGGTATCTTCACCAGTTATGTATGCAGAAGATTTGCGATTTTCAGAATCAGCTGTGCGTGATGTGTATAATAAAGTTGTGAATACACTTTGGAATGTTTATTCTTTTTACAAAATGTTTGAGGTTGATGCAAAAGAAATAGACGTGGGTAAGTCAGAAAATATATTGGACACTTGGATATTAGCAAAACAACAAGAGTTAGTTCGTGAAGTAACTGATAATATGAAGGCTTACAAACTGGCAGAGGCAAGTCGTCCGATTATGGATTTTATTTTGGAGCTGTCGCAGTGGTATGTGCGCAGGAGTCGAGATAGATTTAAGGGTGATGATGAAAAGGATAAGCAATTTGCTCTGGCTACGCTCAAAGAAGTTTTATTAACTTTGTCAAAAGTAATGGCGCCGTTTACTCCATTTGTTTCTGAGAAAATATTTATGGATTTGAATAGTGGAGAGACTAGTGTGCATTTGGAAAATTGGCCAGAAATAAATGATGATTATGTTGGTGAAGAAGTTTTAATTCAAATGAATGAAGCTAGAAAAATTGTAGAAGAGAGTTTATTTTTGAGAAAAGAGGCCAAAATAAAAGTAAGGCAACCATTGCAAAAATTGGTTATAGACAAAGATTTTCCAGATGGATTAAAGAATATAATTGCAGATGAAGTAAATGTAAAAGAAGTTTTGTTTGGTGAGAAAATTGAATTGGATACACAGTTATCAGAAGAATTAATAAAAGAAGGATTGGTTCGTGAAGTAGTACGGGCAATAAATCAAATCCGTAAAGAAAAAGGTTTGACACGGGAAATTAAGGTAAGTATTTTGTATGAAACAGAAGATGAGGAGATTAAGGCTGTTTTTGATGAATTTGCAGATGAAATCAAAAAGCAAGTGAGTGCGGATAATGTTGAAATAGGTGAAGGTGAAGAAGAAGTGGAAATAAATCAAAAAAAATTAAAGTTAAAAGTAAAATGTGAGGTATAATAGTGTTATTTATACTTTAGATCATGATTATATTAGTTCTAATTATTTGTTTTTACTCATTCTCGCTGTGGCTCCGAGGTGGTTGCCTGTTGTGGCAACCAAATCCGTAAAAACAAATAATTAGAACTAATGCTTGATTATAAATAATATTATTAATTTTTATAAATAAAATAATAGATATGTTTCGATATAAATTTAATTCATTTAGAAATGCTTAGGTAGTCTCGGTATTTCTTTTATTCATATTATTTATGACAAAATATAGTATAGAAAATAATTTTGCAGGAGTTATGGTAGTGCCAGTTTTTGAAGGTAAAGGATTGAGTGTACAAGCTAAAGAACTTGATAAAAAATTGAATGGACTTTTGTCTGAGATGTGTATATCAGACAATTTTGAGAGTAAAAAAATGCAAATGAGTTTTAGTCGGACGCAAAACAAGGATGTGCCGGCTGTGCTTTTGGTTGGTTTGGGCAAAGATACGGATTTTGATATTCGTTCATTAAAGCAAGTAGTGGGTGCTTGTGTGATCGGTATGCAAGGCAAAAAAATTGGAAATTTTTCTTTGGTTTTATCAAATGAATTGATAAAGAAATTTGGTGCAAAAAAATTGGGGTTAGAATTGGCTGTGGCTGTTGAGACTGCCAGTTATGCATTTGACGAGCACAAGAGTGAAGCTGATGCTCGGGTGCAAAAGTTGGAAAAATTATCAGTGGTTGGAAAATTTTCTGCAAGTGAAAAAACCAATTTGCAAAAAGGTATTGCTGAAGGAGAAGTGATTGGGCATAGTGTAAATTATACTCGTCATCTTGGTAATACTCCACCAAGTATTATGACACCTAGTTTGTTGGCAAAAGAAGCGCAAAAATTGGCAAAAGAAAATAACGCTATAAAAGTGAAAGTATTGTCACGACCTGAAATAAAAAAATTGAATATGGGATGTTTGTTGGGTGTTTCACAAGGATCAGTTGAAGAACCAAAATTTATAATTGTAGAGTATTTGGGTGGTGGATCTAGTCAAAAACCAGTAGTTTTGGTTGGTAAAGGAATCACATTTGATTCTGGTGGTTTGGGAATAAAACCGGGCAATTATATGAATGATATGAAGTTTGATATGTTGGGTGCAGGAACAGTGCTTGGAGTTATAAAAGCAGTAGCGTCTCTCAAATTAAAGAAAAATGTAATTGGTCTGATTCCATCTTGTGAGAATATGCCGAGTGGCAGTTCATATAGACCAGATGATATTTTGACTGCGCACAATGGCAAGACAGTAGAGATAATTCACACTGATGCAGAAGGGCGTTTGATATTGGCTGATGCATTAGCTTATGCTGTAAAGTATAAACCACGTGAAGTAATTGATTTTGCTACTTTGACTGGGGCATGTATGGTGGCACTGGGAAATGAGAGATCAGGATTGTTTGGTAATGATGAAAGTATAATAAAAAATTTAGAAGATAAATCAAAAGAAGTTGGTGAACAATTGTGGCATTTGCCAGTTGGTGAAGAATATACAGAAGCGATTAAAAGTGAAGTGGCTGATGTAAAGAATTTGGCTGGTGTTGGTGGTCCTGGTTATGGTGGAGCTAGTACGGCGGCTGCATTTTTGCAATTTTTTACGGATTATCCTTGGGCGCATATTGATTTGTCTTGTTCTCATTATGATGGTAAAGGCAAACCATGGATAAGACATGGGGCTAATGGTTTTGGTATACAGACACTGGTAGAGTATTTGAGATAATATATGATTTCATATATCAAAGGGAAAATTCAAGCAGTTGGCAAAGATAATGTGGTTGTAGAAACTGCTAGTGGGATTGGTTATGAAATTTATTTATCAAAAATTTTAGCGTCCAAATATTTTGCAGGCCAAAATGTGGAATTTTTTACTTATCTAAAAGTAAGTGAAAATGCGATGGATTTGTATGGTTTTGAAGATATATCTCAAAAAGAGTTTTTTGAAATTCTTTTGTCTGTTTCTGGTGTTGGTCCAAAAAGCGCGATGAATATATTGAATTTGGGATCAATGGAAGATATCAAAGGAGCAATTGCTCGTGAGGATGTAAAATATCTGACGGCTGTTCAAGGTATGGGACAAAAAACTGCCGAGAGATTGGTAGTAGAATTAAAAAATAAAATTGGAAAATTGGAAAATATTGGTGAGCTGACAAGTGATAACAAAGCTTTAACAGATGTGATAGATGGACTGACTGCGATGGGCTATGGAAAAGAAGAAATAAAGGCAGTGGTGAATGGACTCAATACTGCAGACAAAAATGCAGAGGAGTTGTTGAAAATTGTTTTGCGACAGTTGTCTAAATAATATTATATCTTAATAAAAAAATTCTTTAATAGGAATTTTTTTATTTTTTAAATAAAATTTTATTGATAAATTGAGTATTTTATCTGCGTTCATCAATATTAGGGCAATGATGAACGCAGATATTGGCTAGACCACAAGGTAATTATTATAATCAATCTTGATAGAGCCAGAACCATCCTGGGAGTTGTATGTTCCTTCAACATCACAAATGTATTCTGATGAATCTGTAATTAATATAGCTTGAAATTCAAATAAGTGGGGTGTGTCATGTGAATTTAAAAGCATTGTGAATCTTAGTTGTAGGGTTTCTATTTTTTTAGAATTTCTATTGTAAACATTGAATACGATATTATTACTATTTTCAAATGCTTTAATTATATTTTCACTACTAAGATTTGTGTTGCTTGGAAGTATATCATATTCTATTATTGGCAATATCATGATGGACTCCATTTCAGTTTGGTTTAAAGTAACTATATCATAAATTTATATTATGAAAAATAAAATTTATAAATACCAATAACAAAACTCCCTAATGGGAGTTTTGTTATTGGTATTTATATTTTATAGGAGAGCAATACTTGCAACTTTGTCGCCATCTTGTTTGAATCGCATCATCCTAACACCTTGGGTAGCGCGACCTAGAGTGGAGACAGTTTTCATTGGTGTTCTTACTACTTGTCCTTTGACAGATATCATCATCAAGTCTTTTTCTTCGGTATTATTAATTACTTGAGCGCTGATTATTTTGCCTGTTTTGGTTGTTACAGACATGGTTTTTATTCCACTGCCACCACGACCTTGGACTTTGTACTCTGTCAGTACTGTTCTTTTTCCGAGCCCATTTTCTGATATTACTAATAATTCTAAGACTTTTTTACCAACCAGTTCAGGGGATACAACATCCATTCCGACTACTTCATCATGCGAGCGAAGTTTTATACCGCGAACACCACTAGCTGTACGTCCCATAGGTCTCACACTGGTTTCTTTGAATCTGATGGCTTGGCCACCAGAAGTTATAATGATAATATCATCTTTGCCAGTAGAAGGTATTACCCACTCAAGTGTATCGTCTGGTTTGATTTTAAGAGCAATCAGTCCTGAAGCGCGAACATTTGAGAAGTCAGATAAGTCAGTTTTTTTGATTACGCCTTTGCTGGTAACCATTACTAAATATTTGTATTTACTGATATCTTCCATTGAGCGTATGGCGGATACTTTTTCATTTGGGGCTAGTTGTAAGAAATTTACCAAGGCTTGTCCTTTGGCTGTACGACTAGTTACCGGAATATCATAAGCCATCATTTGGAATATTCGTCCACGAGTAGTGAAGAATAACATATTGTCATGGGTATTGGTGGCTATGAGGTGGTCAATGACGTCTTCTTCTTTGGTTGTTAATCCGACTACACCTTTGCCACCACGAGCTTGAGTTTTGAAGGTGTCAACCGGCATGCGTTTTATGTAGCCGTCTTTGGTGGCCATGATAATTGTTGGTTCATTTGGTACTAGATCTTCCATAGAAAATTCTTTTACTCCACCAGCTACAACTTTTGTTCGTCTATCTTCACCAAATTTTTCAGCTACTTCAGCTGTTTCTTTTTTGATAACATTTAGAATCATTTTTGGACTTGAGAGTAATGCTTCTAATTCTTTGATTAAGGCTTTTTTCTCTTTTAATTCATCTTCTATCTTTTTTCTTTCCAAATTTGCCAATTGTTGCAATTTCATTTCTAAAATTGCAAGTGTTTGCCTATCACTAAACTTAAATTTATTCATCAAATTTATTTTGGCTTCTTCTTTGTCTTTGGATTTGCGAATTGTATTGATGATAATATCAATTTTGTCCAATGCCATTTTCAAACCTTCCAAAATATGAGCGCGGTCTTTGGCTTTTCTCAAGTCGAACTCAGTTCGGCGGACAATCACTACTTGTCTGTGTTTGATGAATTCTTCTAAAATGGTTTTGAGGTTTAGTAAGCGAGGTTGAATACCATCAACTAGCGCAATGGTATTGAAGTGGAAAGTAGTTTGGAGTTCAGTTAATTTGTACAAGCGATTTAAAATCTTTTTTGGGTATGAGTCTTTTTTCAAATCAAGGACAACGCGGACACCTTCTTTGTTTGATTCATCACGCAAATCTTTTATACCTTCTAGCTTTTTTTCTTGGACTAGTGTGGCAATTTTTTCTAATAAGTTTGATTTGTTAACTTGGTAAGGAATTTCTGTGACAATAATTTGAAATTGTCCTGATTTATTTTCTTGGATATCAGCTTTGGCTCGCAATATAACTCCGCCTTTGCCGGTAGCATAAGCTGTTACTATATCTTTTTTGTTGTAAATTATTCCGCCAGTAGGAAAATCTGGTCCTTTGACAAATTCGGTCAATTCTTCAATACTACATTTTGGTTTGTCTATCAATAGAGTAATTGCTTCGCAAAGTTCACGTAAATTATGTGGTGGAATATTTGTAGCCATTCCAACAGCGATACCCATACTGCCATTTAAGAGTAGATTGGGTAGTTTGCCTGGCAATACTCTGGGCTCTCGTGTAGAACCGTCATAGTTTGGACCAAAGTCTACAGTATCTTTTTCTATATCAAACAAAAGTTCTTCGGCAATTGCTTTGAGCTTGGCTTCTGTATAACGCATAGCCGCCGCCGAGTCTCCGTCCATTGATCCGAAGTTTCCTTGACCGTGGACGAGTTGGTGGCGCATAGAAAAATCTTGGGCCATGCGTACCAGAGAGTCATAAATTGCTGAGTCGCCATGAGGATGATATTTACCCATCACATCTCCGACTACACGAGCAGACTTGAGGAATTTGGAACTATGTCTGAGACCAAGTCCCCACATTGCGTATAAAATACGTCTGTGTACTGGTTTTAAACCATCGCGGACATCAGGTAGAGCGCGAGATACTATCACACTCATTGCATAATCTAGATATGATGTTTGCATTTCATCAATTAGTCTGATTGGTTCAATTTTGCCCACATTACCTTCTGCTGGAAGTTTTGTTTGGTCTTTTGCAATATCTTTTGCCATAAACTTACGTATAAATAACTGATTAATTTTTATTAGGAACTTCTTCTGTTGTAGTTGTTGTATCCATTGTGGATGTCGCAATTATGTCAGTGGAAGAAGTTGTATTGATTGTTGTACTAGTAAAATTATTGATAGCGTTAACAAGTGATTCTAAACTTATATTATTATTTTCTTTTTCTGTAGCTTTTTCTTCAAGTGAATCTTCTATTAGTGTATCAAATTTATCAAAAACATTTTTTATATTGTTGTCATATGTTTCTTGGATTATTTCTTTGCCTTTATTTATGTTAGACAAACTATCATCATTTTGTATTTTTTTATTGAAATCATAGAATACAGAATTGATATTTATGGCCCACATTGTAAATATAATTAAGATAAATACGATTACAAATGACCACATAATAAGTTTTCTTTTTTTGTAGCTGGGATCATTGTATGGGGTAGAATTTTTGGTTAATTTTTTTTCTTTTTTATTTTCACGCATTTCTTCAGCAATAATTTTTGGCAATTCTTCAATTGTATTTTTTATACGCTCTTTCATTTCATTGTCGGCTTCATTATTTTTTCTTTTTTTAACAGGCATAAAAAATATTATTCTTTTTCTAGAACAATTATCTGTGTTTCTTCTTGTGGTAGGTCCTTTTGTTTTAGGATAACTTTTTTTTCTGGTTTTATATCAGCGCTACCCATTTCTTTTAGGAAATTATCAACCGTTGTTGCTTTTGGATCGTTATCAGATTTGAATGCCATAGGGATTATGATCCTAGGTTCAATAGAATTAACAATTTTTACTGCAGTTTCGGCGTCATAGCTATCTTGGCCACCAATAGGCAAAATTAAAACGTCAACTCCAGCAAAAACTTCCAACTGAGCATCAGTGAGCTGTTTGCTAGCGAGGCCAAGATGGGCGACACTGATATCTTCGGCATCAATTCTAAACATTGTTTCATCTGCTTTTTCACCTTGCACACCCATAATTAATATGCCTTTGTTTTCGCATTCACCAGGGATTGACAATGTAAATGGATTTCCTGAGATAGTAATGGAGTCTTCTTCTCCTCTGGTATAAAGAGCGATATGAGCTGTCAGATTGCGTGGAAATGACCCTATTTTTGGTTTGTATGTGTCTAATACCAATGTTATGTCTTCATTGAATGGTTTTGCTTGTATTTTGATTGCAGTGCTTCCTAGCCATGATAAATGCATATTTGTCTAAATAAGTGTAGTTTAAAGGGTAAATAGCCATTAAATACGGTGAATATAGTGATAATATTATACAATAATTTGTTTGGGACTGCAAGAGGTTATTGGTGGGTAAAATGTGATATTTTTTGGCTTAAATAAGGTATTTTTGTTTGATAAAGTTTGTTTAGTATTGGTTTGTTGGTAGATACTATAAAATAAATTTATATTGACATAATATTTTAAATGGTGTATATTACTGCCACCTTGAAATAGGCTATTTAGTCTATTCCAAATATATTAAATCATCTGTCTACTTCCTTTTGACAGGAGTTTAGATAGGCTTTGCTAATAGCAAGGATAATTATTAATTATTAATTTATGTCAAAGAAATTAAATTTGAGTGCAAAAGATGAAGCTAAAGACAATAGTGAGTTTGGTAAGCTTTTGAAAGATTATTTTGCAAAAATGCCAAATGAAGGAGATTTGGTAGAGGGGTCAGTAATCTCAGTTGATAGTAGCGCTATTAGATTGGATATCAATGGCTTAACTACTGGTATTGTAAGAGGACATGAACTTTTTACAGAATCTGATGAATTTGCCAATATCAAAATTGGAGATAAAGTAGAAGCTACCATAATTGAACAAGAAAATGAAAATGGTGAAATGGAATTGTCACTTCGTAGCGCAGGTAATCAGAGAGTATGGGATAGAATGGCAGAATTGGTTAAAGATGGTGTTACTATTGAAGCTAAAATTTTGGACGCAAACAAAGGTGGTTTGATGATGCAGGTGGACGCCATTGTTGGATTTATGCCTGTTTCTCAGTTGAATCCTGATCATTATCCACGTGTACCTGGTGGAGACAAGTCAAGAATTTTAGAAAAATTAAAAAAATTAATTGGTGAAAAAGTACAAGTAAAAGTCCTTGATGCCAATCAGAAAGAAGATAAATTGATTGTTTCTGAAAAAGCAGTTTGGGAAGATGAACAAAAAGCAGTTCTAGATGCATTCAAGATTGGGGATGTGGTTGATGGAGAAATTGCTGCTCTTACTCCATTTGGAGCATTTGTAAAATTTGGTGAGGGTCTTGAAGGTTTGGTACATATTTCGGAAATTGTTTGGCAAAGAATTGATCACCCAAAGGATGTTTTGAAAGTAGGCGACAATGTCAAAGCCCAAATTATTGACTTGAACAAATCAAAAATTTATTTGTCAATCAAACGTTTGGTTGATGATCCATGGAAAAAAGTGAAAGATAATTATAAAGTGGGACAAATTGTTAAGGGTGAAGTTCACAAAGTTGAACAGTTTGGACTTATGGTAAAGTTGGATGAAGATATTCATGGTCTTGCTCATATTTCTGAATTGTCAGATACACCTATCAAGAGTGTTGAAGAGCTCAAAGAAAAATTTGAACTTGGTAAAGAATATAAATTTGAGATTGTAAATATTGAACCAGCAGAACACCGTTTAGGTTTGAAAGCTGAAGGTGTAAAAGGCAAGAGAAGTGAAAAAACAGAAGTAAAACCAGATAAGAAAGAAAAGAAAGAGTCTGGAAAAGATAAAAAAGAAAAATCTGATGCTGTTGAGCTTGAATCAGATAAAAAGTCTGAAGATACAAAAAAAGTAAAAACAAAAAAATAAAAAATTGGCCAAAAAATAAAAAGAAACAAACAAAACAAAAACCCCTCACTTTGAGGGGTTTTTGTTTAGTTGACTTATATGTAATTTTGTGGTTAAATATGTTGAGAAAAAGCCCAGGTGGTGAAATTGGTAGACACGCCGGACTTAAAATCCTGTGGTAATTATACCGTGCGGGTTCGATTCCCGCCCTGGGCACAAAATAAAATCGCTTTGAAGCGATTTTATTTTAAAATTTTGTTTGTAAGTATTGATAAACTATAATAATGTTTTATGTCCACCATGGAGGTGACCAATGCACAATGTTATTCTTTTGTGTGTAACTGGTTCAGGTAAGGGTAATATAACTTTATCAAAATTTGATAATGAAGATAAATTTATCAAATGGTATGATAAGACAATGCGTAGAAAGTATTTGGTTGTAGCTCAGGGTATTAATCAAGAGCAGGCTATTTTGGTTCAATTGGCATCTTTTTCATGGACAATTAAAAATACTTATTTTTTATAATAGTAAATACTTTGCAAAATTTGTGCCCGCTAGAATAGATTATTCTTTAGCGGGCTTACCTTTTTTGCACATATTAGGTGTTTTTTTATTTTGTTTTGTGGTATAATGTTTATAACAATTAATTAACTCATTAATCAAAAACTATATGAACAAGAGTCGTTCTGTTCTAGGTATAGGAATTTTGGTAGGCTTCTTATGCTTTGCTGCTGTGATGTACGTTCTTTCAGTAGCGGGTATAGTAGGTGTTATTCTAAGGTCATAGTTATTTTAAAAAAACGGAAAGCGCTTTACGGTTTTTTGAAATAACAAACTAAAAAATCCTCATAAGGGATTTTTTAGTTTGTTTATATATTTTTTGAGATTGATTAGTTTGAACTAAGTTCAGTTTTGAAATAATGAGAATAAATTGACATAGTAGCTAAAAATAGTGATCCGACAATTGGCCCGATAACAAAACCAGAAAGTCCAAAAAGTATAAGTCCACCAAGAGTAGTAAAGAGTACTATAAGTGGGTGCATTTCTGTGCCTTTGCCAACCAGCACTGGTCTCAACAAATTGTCAATTGTACTGATCAAGAATGTTCCAATCACTAATATAACCACACCTTGCCAAATATTACCTGTAGCAAGCATGATGATAGCGGCTGGAAACCAAACTATAAATGTACCTAGAGCAGGTATCAAGGAAAGTGCTGTCATTATTACTCCCCAAACAAAAGCGCCTTTTATGCCGACTGCCCAAAATAATAATCCACCCATTGTTCCTTGAAGTCCACCAATAATCAATGTGGTTTTGAGAGTGGATATAGCTGTAGTTCTGAATTTTGTGTAAAACATTAATTCGTATTTGTCACCAATGGGTGAAACGAATGATAAATATTTGGCAATTTTTTCTCCATCTTTGAAGAAATAATAAAGAGTATATAACATTATAAAAAGCATGAAAAGAAATGTTACAGAATTTTGAGTAATGCTTTTTATATTGTTAAATAAGAATAGACTGATGCTTTTGGCTGCACTAACTGCATATTGACTCCATTGTTCGCTGACTTGTTGGACATATGGCGCTACTGGTGTTCTTTGTAGCCAAGCTGTTAGACCTTCTACATTGGTGAATATTGAACCATTTTGTGCAAATGATATATATAATTGGACTGATTGTTGTACCAGTAAAATAGAGAGTAAAAATAGAGGTAAAAAGATAATTACTATTACTAATATTACACTAATAAGTGAACTGATTGCCGGCATATCAATATATTTTTTGATAAATTTGTTAATGGGGTGTAATAGAATTGCTATAATAGCGGCCCAAAAAATAGCGTATATAAAAGGTCTGATAAGATATAAAAAAGTTATAAGTAAAATTGCCACAAAGCCTAAAAAAATGGCTGAGCGTAATTTGTCAAAACTCATGTTGTTTTTGGTTGGCATATTAAAAATTTTGAAAAGCTAATAATACTATTATAGCATTTTTTATTACAAAATAACAAACCCCCGCAAAAACGGGGGTTGTTATATAATTTTTCTAACTAGTTTCTTCATCTTCTCTTTCATTTGCATCTTGTTGTCTATCCATTTCTAAATCGCTTAGACCGGCACCAACATCTTCATCTGTTAAGCCTTCTAATTTATCTGGATTTTCATGTTCTGCGCCAGCTTCTGCTATTGGTGCGTTAATTGCGTTGTTTAGTTCTTCTTCGGATAAGTTACTTAGACCTTCAAATTTTTCTCCATTCATATATTTTATTGTTAAAAATAATATTACAATTTATTATATATAATATCTTCTTTTTTGACAAGTTTCCATTTACCAATAGGTAATGTTCCTAGTTTTAATTTACCTAGTCGTATACGTCGTAGAGTTGAGACATTGTAACCAAGTCGTCCAAACATTTTTCTAATTTGTCTATTTTTTCCTTCTTTTAGCACAACAGTTACAATTGTTTGTCTGCCTTTGTTGAATTCTTTTTTTACTTCTATACCGTTATAATGTTCACCATCAACATTCATTCCAGATTCTAACACTTTTTTGGAATCACGGGATAATGGATGATTGATAATCACTTCATATTCTTTTTCGTGTTCATTGCTAGGGTGGGTGAGTTCATTTGTCAGTTCACCATCATTGGTGAGTAGAATCAAACCTTCAGAATCTTTGTCTAATCTGCCTACAGGATATACGCGAGCAGTTAGTAGTTTTTTGAATTTTCCAACATTGTTTTCTGGATTCAATAAGTCTAAAACTGTTTGACCTTGTTCATTGCTAGCTGAGCTGATATAGTCTATTGGTTTGTTTAGCGCAATATATACTTTGGTTTTATTGTCTACATTTGTTTTTATTTTTGTGTCTATAACTTCAATTTTATCTTTTTCAGAATTTACTTTTGTTCCAAGTTTTTTTATGATTTTACCATTTACTTTTACTTTGCCTTCAGCAATCAAAATTTCTGCTTTTCTACGAGAGCATATTCCCAAGTCAGCCATTTGTTTTTGTAATCGTACTTCCATAATTATTTTATTTTAAATTTTTTATTTTTGAGCATTTGGTCAAAACGGATTATATTGTAAGAGATAAATTCATTTTCAATCGTACCATCCAGCGCCATTTTTACGGCCTTTTTAAATGGGATAAATTGAGTACTCTCAATATGTTCACCTCGTTCGGGGTGATTCCCCACAAATTTTAGGTCGGTGGCATAAAAAATGTATATATCCCATAACAAAGTATTACTAGGAGATTTTTTGTGGATCATTTTTATTTGTTTGGCTTTGTAACCGGCCTCTTCCTCTAGTTCTCGTAGAGCAGCTGTGCGGGGAGTATCTTTTGGTTGATCAGCTCGGCCACCAGGCAAAAACCATATATTTTTATGGTAACCATGTCGACGCTCTTTTATCATCAAGATTTCATTTTTTTCATTAAAAGCCAAAACACTGACACTTGGTGCGCGTTTGCAGTATTCATAAGTTTCGGTTACTCCATCAGGAAAAGTTATTTCTCTTTGTGAGATTGAGAATATTTTTCCTTTGTATTTAGGTTTTAATTTTCCAAATTTAGCTTTTTTCATATCTAGAGCATAGCATATTTGGAGTAATTTTTCAAGATGATTATTCAAAATAAATAAAACAAAAACAACCCATTATGAGTTGCTTTTGTTTGACCCCGACCAGTACAGATGCCGAGGCGGTCTGTGGTCGGGGGTGTGGTTAGGGTTTTGGAATGGGCTCCACTGAGAAGGAGCCGTATTGATCCATCGAAACGGAAACCGAGTTTCCGTTTTGGCTTTTTTGCAACACCTCCAGCAGGAGATATGCCCCCTGGCGGAGGATGTCGGAATCTATGCCAACTAGCATTGTTCTTTGTTGTATTGCTCGTATTGTATCGATCACTTCGTTTTTGATGTGAACTTCAACGGTTCTGATGTTTGGCATTTTAAACCCCTTTGCTCTGCCGAGGAAATTTCGGTTAAAGAGTAAATCAATATAATCACAAAATAATATTTTTGTCAATAGTAATATAATTAAATTTAATTATATAAATCAAAAAACCGTCTTGTATGGACGGTCTTTTGATTTAGTATCGGTAATGATCTGGTTTGTATGGACCTTCAATTTTTATACCTAGATAATCAGCTTGCTCTTGGTTAAGCTTGGTTAGTTTGACTCCAATCTTTGCGAGGTGTAATCGAGCGACTTCTTCGTCTAGTTTTTTTGGTAATGTGTGGACGCCAATTTCATAATTGTTTTTCCATAATTCTAGTTGGGCTAGGACTTGATTGGTAAAGGAATTGCTCATTACAAAACTTGGGTGGCCGGTGGCACAACCTAGATTCATCAGTCTTCCTTCTGCTAGCATGAAAATTTCATTGCCTGAGGGGAAAGTGTATTTGTCTACTTGGGGTTTTATATTTAATTTTTTGATATCAGCGCGAGCGTTTAATGGTTCAATTTGGATTTCATTATCAAAGTGGCCAATATTACAAACTACTGCTTGATCTTTCATTTTTTCCATATGTTCAACTCGGATAATATCTTTGTTGCCAGTAGTTGTCACATAAATATCAGCTCGACCGAGTGTGTCTTCAACGGTTGTGACCTCGTGTCCTTCCATAGTTGCTTGAAGGGCGCAGATAGGATCAATCTCTGTGACAATTACGCGACAGCCTTGTCCTTTGAGTGCTTGGGCACAGCCTTTGCCAACATCACCATAACCACAAATAACTGCAGTCTTGCCACCGAGCATGACATCTAGGGCGCGGTTGAGTCCATCAATTACAGAGTGACGACAACCATAGACATTATCAAATTTGCTTTTTGTAACAGAGTCATTAACATTGATGGCAGGGAAGAGCAATTTGTTTTCTTTGTGGAGTTGGTAGAGTCGGTGAACGCCGGTTGTGGTTTCTTCTGAAACACCTTTTATTTTCTTGGATACATTAGTCCAGCGTTTTGGATTTTTGTTGAATTCTGTTTTGAGGAGTTTCATTAATTCTCGCATATCTTCTCCCTTGTTAGTGTAATCCTCTTCAAGAATAGTTGGATTGGCTTCAATTTCAACTCCTTTGTGAACAAGTAAAGTGGCATCAGATCCATCGTCTACTATCATATCAGGACCAACTCCTTCACCAAAATCAAGAGCGCGCTCAGTACACCACCAATATTCTTCTAGATTTTCACCTTTCCAAGCAAATACTGGTATACCAACTTTGGCAATGGCTGCGGCTGCGTGATCTTGGGTAGAAAATATATTACAACTAGCCCAGCGTACTTCTGCACCCAGTTCTACCAATGTTTCAATCAATACTGCGGTCTGGATAGTCATGTGAAGTGAACCCATTATTTTTACATCTTTGAGGGGTTTTTCATTGGAGTATTTTTCACGCAGAGACATAAGGCCGGGCATTTCGTGCTCGGCAATTGAAATTTCTTTTCTTCCCCAATCAGATAAATTAAGATCTTTTACTTTGTAATTCATATTTAATTTTAAATTATAATTGATTTAAATTGATTACCGAGTGTCCTAGCATTACTATAATAAAAATACCTAAAGTATTTAATATGAAAGTAATAACAGAGAGATATTTTGGTTTAAAATTGATTATGCTAAATAGTGATACACCAATTTCATCCGGCAAAGGCGATGCAATAAAAAAGCTGGCTAGAAATGGCACGCCCCATAAAAAAAATCTTTTTCTAGATATCAACTCTAGTTTTTCTCTGTTTTTGTTTGTAACAAGAAAGGCAAGGCCAATTTTTATTTCTTGAAAAAGATGATCTTTTATTAATTTGTAGATTAATAAGTCCATAGACATAGCTCCTAAACCACCTAATATTATTACTAAATAAGGGTTAAGAGTGGCTCCTAAATCTAATAAGAATAATGCGCCTATTGCTCCGCCAAAACTTGTAGAAAAAAACATCCCGGCTAAAAAAGCGCCTATATAACCAAGTGGCCCTAAAGTTAAAACTATCAAGTCTATTATTCCTAGAAAATATAAAATAATTGCAAGGATAATTGATAATATAAAGATTAAGCTGTAAGGGTATTTTTTTATCCAATTCCACATAGAATTTAACCACGGTAAATTAAATATATAATATAAGCTATATATGATAGTAACATTAAACCACCTTGCCAGCGATTAAGTTTGTGTCGGCTATGTATAAACATGAAAATAAATAATAATAAAGTAGCAAAAATATTTATGGCAATGTCCAAATTTACTGCTGGGTTAAATGGTAGTGGTAGTAAGGTTGCTGTTAGGCCTAAAATCCAAAATATATTAAAAATATTAGAGCCAACAATGTTGCCAATAGCAATATCATCGTGGCCGTGACGAACGGCAATCAGCGAGGTGACCAGTTCTGGTAGGGAAGTCCCTATCGCTACTATAGTGAGACCAATCAGAGCCTCAGACATACCAGCAATTGTAGCCAAAATTATGGCATTATCAATCAGCAGTTTTCCACCCAAAACTAATCCAGCAAAACCCAACAAGGTTAAAAGGATAGAAATAGTCCAAGAATATTTGGCAATTTCTTCACTTCCTTTATTTTCAACTTTGGAAATACCAAAAGTATAATATAAAAATATAATAAAAAATGCAATTAAGGCAAAACCGTCTGTACGAGATAATAAATTAAAATTCATACCATCAGTAAAAGCATCATTACCCAAAAATAAAATTAAAATTACAGCAAGTAGTGCCAGTGGGACTTCTTTCCAAACTGTGCCTATAGATACTTTTAGTGGTCTAATTAAGGCACAGATACCAAGGATTAATAAAATATTGGCAATATTACTGCCCACCACATTCCCAATAGCAATATCAGGTGTGCCTCTTAAAGCTGAGAATATATTTACAACTAATTCAGGGGCAGAAGTGCCAAAAGCTACTACAGTTAAACCAATAACAATCGGTTTGACACCTAATTTTTTTGCTATAGAAGCTGAACCGCGCACTACTAGCTCACCACCTATAATTAGAATAGTAAGTCCAATTATGATTAAAATGATTGGGATTAACATATTACAAAATTATTTTTTTATTATAAGTATTAAAAAATCTTTCCTCAAATCCTTTTTTGTTATAAGTATGATTTTGAGTACCGTATTGTTCAATAGCATAAGTGGCTGAAACACTAGCAATCTGTCCACAAGTTTCATAGTCACGGTCTTGGGATAGAGCTGTAAAAAATCCTGCCCGATATGCGTCTCCCGCGCCAGTTGGATCTTCTACTGAATTAGCTGGACATGGATTTATCTTGATTAGTTCATCTTTTGTATAAATAACCGAGCCATCACTGCCAAGAGTTTTTATCATTATATCTACTTTTTTTATAATATCTTGTTCTGTTAGATTGGTTATATTGGCAATTAATTTGATTTCATAATCGTTAGCAATAAGGAAATTTGCCATACCGAGCATCATCAACATTTCTTGCTGGTCAAAGGCCGTTATTTGTTGACCTGGATCAAACACAAATTTAATTTTTTGATCATAACATTCGTGCGCATGTTTTATCATGGCTTCTTTTTGGGTAGGGGAAATTAGGACTATATCAAATTCATCTTTGATATCAGATATATTTAATTTGGTAGCTTCAGCAAGAGCCCCATTGTAAAAGGCAGTGATTTGGTTGTTGTCTTTGTCAGTGGTGATATGGGCAGCGCTAGTCATTTTTTCTTTTGTTTCTGATATGTAGTTTGTATTGATATTCAGATTTTTTAGGTATTTTTTGTAGTCATCACCATCTTTGCCTAGAGGACATAAGATCAATGGTTCACCGCCAAGCAATTTTATGTTGTAAGCAATATTACCGGCTGTACCACCATAGTTTTTTTCTAATTTGTCAACCATAAAACATACATTTAATATATGTAGGTGATCAGGAAGGATATGGTTTTTGAAGCTATCTGGAAAGTCCATTATATAGTCGTATGCGAGTGAGCCAGATAGGAGTATGTTTTTTTTCATATGATTTGTAAACTAGAATAGTTTTGTTTATATTTTCAATCATGATTTCATTAATTTCAATTATTTGTTTTTACTCCCTGCCTGCCGGCAGGCAGGATTCTCGCTGTGGCTCCGAGGTGGTTGTCTGTTGTGACAACCAAATCCGTAAAAAAGATAATTATCAAACTTTTGTTATACTATAATTAATTCTATATTTTTTATATAAGTTATTATAGAATATCATTTTGCGATAGTTTTTTCAATGGTAATAAATTAAAAATTAATTCTAATAATATCCAGCAGTGGAGAGGCCATTTGAATACCATTTATTGTAAATTCGGTTAAAAACCATTTGTGGTGCATACCAGAGTAATTTAATAATATGCTCAATATGATTATAAAAGACAAAATTATAATATACTGCGGTTTTTTAATTTTTGAAATGGTGGTTGCCATAAAAAACATGATTAATGGGTAGATAATAATAAGCCAACGCATACCAAATGTGGTGCCACCATAGTTGTAGGTAAAAAAACCGATCATAAATATTACAAGGACAATAGACGCACCAAGCATTATGGCAATATCATGTAATTGATTGGTCTTGTCTTTGATAGTTTTGTATAGCCCAATAAAACCAAAAATAAGAATAGGACTATAGATGAATAAACCATGGGTGCCAAAAAGAATATTAAAAAAGTATAACCATTTTGGGTGATCATAGGCATCAATGCCAGTAGGATTTTTCCAATAGGAATCTTCATAACCATAAAGAGAATCAAAATTTGCGTAGGGTGGTAAAAATGAACCGTTTGTATGTAAATTGTAGATAATATATAAAATAGCGATTGGCGCGCATCCTAACAAAAACCATTTTATATCACTTTTTTGTTTCAAAGTAAAAATTAAATAAAGGGAAAATACAAAGAGAATTAATGATGATTGAACAAATTCTGTTGTGACAGATAATGAGGCAAATAGGCCTGACAAAAAAATTAAATATTTTTTGTAACCATTTAATTTATTTTTTAGTATGCAGTAAAAGCTCAAGAAAATTAAAAAAGTAGACATTGTATGGTTTTGTAATATTACAGAATAAGGAAATAAAATTGTCGCAAAACCAAGTAAGAATGGAATAATAAATCTGATAGTTTTTGGTATGTCTTGCCATTGAAGTGATTTGTAGAAGAAGAGAAGGAGTAGGGAAAATGGTAAAATAACGGTAAACAATTTTATTACAAAGTAGGCAGGTAGACCAAATTCATTGCCAGTAAATAATCTATACAAAAAATATGCGCCAGCGCCAATTATGGATATAAAAGGTGGTTTGGAAGAATAAAAATGACCATTGTAGTAAATTTTGTCTATAGTTTTAAAAAATTCAATATCATCAATAGCAAAAGTATTGTGTTCAATCAAGGCTTGAATAGTCATTATGCGTGAAGCTGATAGATCGGTAATAAAATTGGTTTGGAAGATGGTGATGATAAAAAAAGCAATTATAAAAACTAAAAATTCTTTTGATTTTATTAATTTAAATAATCTTGAGGTCATAGAGAGTTCAGCAAAAGTGATAATTATCACTTTTTTAAAAATTAAAGATTTAATTTTTCTTTAATTAAGTAGGTTGTTTTATTATTTGATTCAAAATAATTTCTCATTATTATTTCTGCAAGCAATCCCATCAATATTAATTGGAAGCCAATCAAAGAAAAGAATACTCCGATTAATGGTAGAGGGGTTCTGTTTAGGGATGCATAGCCACTAAATTTCAAAACCAAAGCAATTGTAAAGGATGCCATACCGAGTAAGAATGAAAGAACTCCGGCGCCACCAAAGAAATGGATTGGTTTGGTAATATAGTTATTTAAAAATTTTACTACAAGAAGATCTAACATTACTCTGGATACTCGTCCAATGCCATATTTTGATTTGCCATATTTTCTTTCTCGGTGATTGACGACTATTTCTGTTATTTTGCCACCGAGTTGTTTGATATATATAGGGATAAAACGATGCATTTCACCATACAAATTTACATCATCAATTATATTTTTTTTGTAAGCCTTGATGGTACAGCCATAATCATGAAGATTGACATCAGTAACATAGGATATTAGTTTGTTTGCAAGTATAGAAGGTAGTCTTCTGCTGATAAATTTATCCTTGCGATTTTTGCGCCAACCAGATACTAGATCATAGCCTTCATTTAGTTTATCAACCAATGGCCAAATATCTGCAGGGTCATTTTGTAGATCAGCATCCATTGGTATAATAATATCTCCGGTTGCAAATTTTATGCCAGCAGACATAGCTGCTGTTTGACCATGATTAATTTTGAAAATAATCGCTTTTACTGATGGATCACTTTCTGTAAGTTTTTTTATGATTTTTGTACTGCCATCAGTTGAGCCATCATCAATAAAAATCACTTCTTTTTCAACCTCTTGTTTTGTAAAAGAAAATTGCAATTCTTCCAAAAATATATCAAGATTTTCTTTTTCATTATAAACTGGCACTATAATGGAGATTTTCATATTTAATTATTCTGTTCTTTAATTTCGTGGATTACAAATGTAGGGGACAGGAAACCAATAAAAGGTAGAGATGTAATTGTGAATTTTAATATAAAATATGGAAAGAAACCAAATAACTTTGCTTTTGGAAAAAGTTTTTTAATGTCATGTATATCAAAGAAAAACTTATGATCATCACGCTGAACTTTTTGAGGTGTTAGTCCAAACATACTCATCAGTATTTGTAACCAAAAATAACTGTTTGGGGTTGTGAGTATCATTGATCCACTAGGTTTTAGGATTCTTCTGAATTCATTTGTGGTAAATTCAGGATTATCCAAATGTTCAATAACTTCACTACACCAAATTAAGTCAAAACTTTCTGTTTGGTAAGGCAAGGGTTTATTGACATCAACTATAATGCATTTTTCATACACTTTTTCTATATCTACAGAGGTTACAGTATAACCTTTGTTTTCAAGCCATTTTGATTGTGCACCTTCTCTACACCCTATATCTATTGCCGTTTTGTTATGGCCATCAGAAATTAAATTTAAGGCAATTAGCTTGCCTTTTGTGGTTGTTCTTAGGTTGCCTTGACCGAGGTCTAGGGGGATTTTTTTGAGTAAATTTATTAAATTCATGTGATTTTTCTTTGAGTTTAATAGTAGATTATCATTTATTGGTATTTTTTTCAATGATTTTTATGATTTATTGGTTTATATAGACTTATGATCATTTTCTTGGTATATTGATAAATATTATATGGAAAATACTGATAAAAAATTAGCTGAGATTTATAATGATCTAGATGAACTAGATAATGATTTTAGAAATGCCAATCTAATTAGTAAATTGGTTAAATTGATATTAGGTAAAAGTATCTTGGAGATTGGCTGTGGAAATGGGGCATTATTGGGTGAGTTGGTAAAACTTGGGAAAAAAGTTAAAGGAATTGAGCCAAATCTGGAAATTATAAATATTGCTAAGAAAATTAATCCAAATTTGGATATAGTGCAGGGTTTTGCTGAAGAACTTGATATCATTATTAATGAGAAATTTAATAATATATTAATGATTGATGTAGTAGAACATATTGAAGACGATAATAAGTTGGTGCAGGGGTTGGGAAAATTTTTGGAGACAAATGGCGAGTTGATTATATTTGTACCTGCTTATCAAGCGCTTTATGGAAAACGGGACAAAGAAATTGGGCATTATAGGAGATATAATAAAAAAACTTTGAGATTGTTGTTGGAACAAAATGGTTTTAAGATTGTGAGGATGAATTATTGGAATATGTTGGGAATATTGCCGTATCTAATATCTGAAAAAATTTTTAAAAAACCTTTGGAAACATCACTGAGAAATAAAAAACAAAAAAATCCTATCAAGAGGATGATTTCAAAGTTATTGTTTTACTGGTTTAAATATATTGAAAATAATATAAATTTTGGTTTTGGTTTAAGCCTTATTTGTATCGCAAAGAAAAAATAGTTTTTTATTTGGCTTTGCGTCCCATTTGATAAGCTTGCTTTAGCCATTTATCAAATTTTTTTTCTTTGGTTTCTTTGACTATATTGTCAAAGAAGGTTCTGTGTATTGGACTAAAACCACAAAATAACAATACACCATATTTGAATGCTTTCCAAAAAGCATCAAAACCAATACTGCCGACAATATATTGCGGACCACCTTGAGTATAGATAACTCTGGCTGATCGACCTTTTAGAAGTCTGATAGGAAAAGGAATTATAGAATCTTCTCTGTAAGAAAAAGCAAAATCAGGTGTAAACACTCTATCTATATATCCTTTGAGTAAAGCCGGCATACCCATCCACCACATTGGAGTTATTATTACCAAGTGATCACACCATTTGATTAATTTTTGTTGTTTGAGAAGGGAGTCTTCCATTTTGTGCATTTCTTCACCATGTTTTTGGCGCATGATGGGATCAAATTTGAGATTGCGGAGAGTGACAAAATGTACTTTGTGCCCAACATCTTCAGCGCCTCGTCTGTATTCACATGCAAGAGCATTACAAAAAGAATCTTGACGGGGGTGGCTATTGATAATGAGAATTTTTTTCTTTTTCATATTTTTATTGCTTTTATATTTTATCATTTTTTTGGTATTTAAACAATTTGATAGATTGACAAATGATATTTTTTCGGGTAGTATCTCGCTCAAGGAGGTTATATGGTCAAGAGTGCAATTTTAAAAAGTGGTTGTTTGTTGCGTAGTCCACAAGTGATTGTGGGTAAAGGAGAAAAAGGTGGTATCTTGGTTGTAAATGAATTTGAGAAACTTTTTCCAGAAGTATTTTCTACTGGAGAACGTATCAAGAGAGATTATTACATATATAATAATACACTAGAGTTATCCGTGCGTGGTGGTCACTATCATCCACTTGGAAAATTTGAGCTTATGACATGTAAGCTTGGCAGTGTGGAAGTGTGTTTGCGTTACCGTGACAAAACAGGAAATCTTCTCGAAGAGAGATTGTTTTTGAGTGGGGCATTCCCTTCAGTTCTATTAATTGTACCATTAGTTTGGCATTCAGTGAGTATTGGTTCTAATATGGTGCTCAATGTTCTCACAAATTGTGAGTATGAAGTTGGTGAATCAATTGTTGGCAATCCACCAGTCAGGTAAGAAAAAACCCGGTCTATGTTATAGATACGGGTTTTGTGTTTGTTATATTTTTCCTACTAGATCAAGTCCGGGTTTCAAAGTTTTGTTGCCTGGTTGCCAACTGGCTGGACAGACCAGTCCGTCGTGTTCGCTGACGTATTTTGCTGCTTCAAGTTTGCGAATCAATTCTTTGGCATTGCGTCCAATATCATTATTGTTCACTTCAAGGAAGGCTAGTTTTCCTTTTGGGTCCAATACAAAAGTTCCGCGTAATGATAAACCGGCGTCATTTATATATACACCAAATTCTTTACAAAGCTGTCCAGTCGGGTCGGCTGCCATTGGGAATTGGATTTTCTTTATAGATGGTGAGTTGTCATGCCAAGCTTTGTGTACAAAGGTAGTATCAGTGCTGACACTGACTACTTCGGCATCTAGTTCTTGGAATTTGGCATAATTTTCTGCCATTTCTTCAAGTTCGGTTGGGCAAACAAAAGTAAAATCCGCTGGGTAAAAAAATAAGATTAGCCATTTTCCTTGGTAATCAGACAATTTTTTATCCCAAATTTTTTCTTGGTGAAATACATCAAAAGATATATCATTTGGCTCTTCGCCAATAGTAGGTAGTTTGTTATCCATATATGGTTTAAGTTAAGAATAATTTTTTGTTATTATAAGTTAATTATTAAAGTTTTACAAGTCTAGTACACATAACCCTTCAATATGCGGAGTCTTGGGGAAAAAATTGTAAAGTTTGAGAAAGGAAACTTTGTAGGCTTGTCCGAGATGGTAGATGTCTCTTGCTTGTGTAGACAAATCACAAGATAGATAGATAATGCGTGGTGGTCTTTTTGTCAGTAGTCGGTTGATTAGTTTTTTGTCGAGACCAGCACGTGGTGGGTCTAGTATGATGATTTTGTCATTGCTGATTTTTTCGAGCATTTCTTCTGATTTGGCACAAGTGGCTTCGCAATTGGTTAGTTTATTTAAAGCAATATTTTGCTCAGCAATCTCAATTGCATTACAATTGCTATCAATCAATTGGGTGGATTCTCTATTTTGGGATATTGGCAGAGAGATGGCTCCGACACCTGCATAATAATCAATCAAGGCAGTTTTGGGACCAGCAAATACAGCGATATCTTTCAGAGCCATTTCAAACATTGGCTGATTTATTTGAAAAAAACTAAATAGATCATATTTCAATTTTGATTGCAAAATATTTTCTTCCAAAAATAATTGTCCTTTTGTTAGTATCGGTTGATTGTTTGGTGAGGAGTATATGCCAAAACCAATTAATTCATCATTTAACAAAATTTCAATATCATCTATTTTTTTGTGGGAGAATAATCCGGCGATTACTTGGTTTTTTTGATTGGTTTTGAGAACTAATTTATCAAGAGAGAGGGGATTAATATTATTTTTATTTATTTGGGCCAAAATATATTGAGCGTATTTGTTTAGTATTGGTTTGGCAAGAGCAGAGTCTTTAACTGGTATTTTTTTTATATTGCCACGTTCCAAAAAAGCTAGTGAAGTTTTGCCATTTGGGAGGCTATCAAAATAAAATTCTATTTTATTGCGGTATTCGTATTGTTTTTCGTCATAGGCAATGGCGGGTTTGTTGTCTTGCAAGATCAATCCACCATGACGACCATAAGTTTCTATTGCAATTTGTTGTTTCCATTTGTTTTCAGCTGACCACGACAATATTTGCCATGGACTAGTCGCTAGAAAATTGGTTTCGCGTGGTGGGACTCTATCAATTGATGGTTTTAATATTTTGGTAGCGATTGCTTCGGCAAAATTTTTCTTTTCATTTATATATTCAATTTCTACCTCTTCATCCGGCAATGCCCCCCAAACAAAAACAGCCTTGCCATCAATTCGGGTCAGGGCTTGTCCGCCAAAGATTAGTTTTTCGATGTGGGTTTGGGGCATAAGATATAAAGTGACTATACAAATATTTCTTCAATTTTTTTGTCTGTTATTCTTTTTGGTTTAAGTTTATTTTTTGTTAAAAAAATAGGGTGGTAACAAAAGCGAGGCGTTTGTTACCATTAGAAAAATAATGATTGTTTAAATTTATAATGAGAAAGGCTGATTTACTATAGACATCTGGATAATAATGTGTTCTAGATCTTTCAATGAGTGCAAAATATTTATCAATACTTTCAGTTTCGGCATCGTAATTGGGAATTTCTTCTTGGTGCAGGTAATCAATAGATTGGATTATATTAACAATTTGAAGTAAATCCTCCGGTGTAATGTATTTTATTTTTGAAGACATTAAGTTGAGCCTAATTTTTTAATTACAGGACCAAATTTTTTCTTAATACTTTTTGCAATACGCGCTTCTTTATTTATTTTATATAAACCAGAAATTTGCCCCTTCTTTCCATTTTTTGTGGTGCGTTCTCTAAGAGCATAATATTTGCCGGTGGCTGGATTGTGAGTTTTTTTATTTACCATAATAGTATTATTGAGTATATAGTAACATTTTTGTATCAAATTGTAAAAATAGGTGGCAAAATGACCTCTTGACTATGACGTTGCGTAATAGTTTAGAATATGGTAAGGTGAGGTCGACACCTAGAAACCAGGTATCTACAAATCTATATGATATACACAGTAAAAAAATTAGCCACCCTAGCCGGAGTGAGTGTCCGGACACTGCACTACTACGATAAAGTAGGGCTTTTGAAGCCCGACTCGATTCAAAACAACGGGTATAGAATATATGGAGAGCATGAGTTGATGAGGCTCCAGCAGATACTTTTCTTTCGCGAGCTTGATTTTCCTCTTCTGGAAATAAAACGAATTTTGGCTTCACCGCATTTTGATATGCGACAGGCACTTCGTGATCAGAAAAAGTTAATTGAGCTTAAAAAGAAACGTCTTGATCGTTTGGTCAAAACCATCGATAAGACAATTAAAAAAATTAACAAGGAAATTACTATGGACGACAAAGAATTATACGGGAACTTCTCCAAAGAAGAAATGGAGCAGTATACCGAAGAAGCGCGAAAAAAGTGGGGCAATACCGATGCGTTCAAGCAGTCAGAAGAGCGAGTAAGGAAAATGGGCAAAGAGGGCTTGAACAAAGTATTGGAAGCATCTGGGAAACTGACTGTAGAAATTGCGTATACAATGAAAGCTGGTCTTAATCCAGAAAGTAATGAGGTGCAAAAACTTATCGCTAAACACTATGATGGTCTCCGTGCGTTCTATGAACCAAACCTTGAACTCTATCGAGGTTTGGCAAACACGTATGTTGCTGATGAGCGTTTTAAGATAAATTACGAGAATGTTGCGTCCGGATTAGCACAATTCATGCATGATGCAATGATTGTTTATTGTGATAAACAGAAGGGTGATAAATAACATTACCTCGCTTCAAAAAACAAACACCGGGAGTATTGGTGTTTGTTTTTGTTTGAGTATGGGTATTTGGCGGGCTACTTCGGGCTGGAACCTTAATTTCTGTATACATTTTTAGCTTTTTTAGCATATTATTCAATAATGTCCTCGTATGCCCTCAGCACAAAATTATTTATAAGGGTAAAGTTTAATTGTCAAATCTCCTGTTCTACCTACTAACCAAATTTCACTAAAATTAGACTCTGTAACCAAATTGCTGAAATGACTAGTATCGATATCTGTTTTAAGTATCCCAACACCACTATCTATAACTAAAACTAAGTTTTTCCTCAAGTCTTTAGGGTAGTTGAGCTTTCGATTGATTGCATACTCTATC
Organism: Candidatus Magasanikbacteria bacterium RIFCSPHIGHO2_01_FULL_33_34; assembly: GCA_001782825.1. GTDB lineage: Bacteria > Patescibacteriota > Patescibacteriia > Magasanikbacterales > UBA922 > XYB1-40-15. The sequence continues at coordinate 116,619 of MFPS01000009.1, read as the reverse complement.
AACATAGTCACTCTGTCTTCTAGTTCAACAGAAGCCTTTTTATTCTTACCCAAATTATACCAAAAGTTTTGATCATAAAGTTGGGTTACTTGAAAATACAATTTATTACCCGCATCGTCTTCGCCAATGACGTCGATATGAGAGTATGTTTCTGGTTGTGAGAATTCTTGTAAGTCTTTTTTGTACATATGACACAACAACTTAACTACTGCAAGCTCTGACTCTTCTTTCCCTTGTTTTTCTCCTGTTGTTTGCACCCTAACTTTGCCTTGTTTATTGTTTACTAATTCTGATCTATAATGTTTATCACCATGAGAAGGGTTTTGTTTTTCCGTTTCTTTAAGATCAATTGCTGTTATTTTATGTCCGCACTCAAATAGCCAATCTGCACCACTACCAGTTTTTACAAAACTGTTTACAATTAACTTTTCACCACAAAAACACCTACCTTGTGCAAACTGTTCATACATTCGGACAGCCCTAGGAGGAAACTTTAATAGCCTTTCCTTATTATTAACAAATTTTTTATTTATCTCAATAAATTTTTCTGTAGCATCTTTAGTCATAAGTAAATTATATATAAAAATTGGCGGAGAAGGAGGGATTCGAACCCTCGGTACCGTTTCCGGCACAACGCTTTTCGAGAGCGCCCCGTTCAACCGCTCTGGCACTTCTCCATTGAGTCACTTATTCTATTTCATTTTCACCCTTTTGTCTAGTTGTCACAATCAAAAGCGCTGGCAGTATCCAAAAGAAAATCGCCAAGTCGTTTTTTATATACGGCGAGTCAACGAGTCCGGTGGTTGTAAAGGCAGTAATGGTGGCAAGTAAAAATATTATTAATTTATCTTTTTTTAAATTCATCAGTCCTACACGATAAAACCACACTATAATCCAAGTGAATCCAAATAGGCCGATAATTCCAGTGTTGACCCATATAGTTAAAAATATATTGTGAGGGTGATGAAAAACTTCAATCCATTTGTCGATGCGATATGGATAAATTAAAGTTTTGTATGAGGCGAGACCGGCGCCTTTGATGGGGTTGTCTTTCAAAAATTCTATTGTCTCAGCCCACATATCTAGTCTGATTTGTCCGGATCTGTCTTGCATTAGGAGTTCTTGTTTTAGGGAGTTTGTCGGCATAAATATAATAATCAATAAACTGATTATGCCAAAGACTAGTATAAATTTTCTACTTTTTTGCCATATCAATAGAAGTAATCCAATACTGGCAATTATCCCGATTAAGCCACCGGTAGACTTGGCAAAAAATATTGCCAAAGGAGAAAAAATTATAAATAATAGAGAAATTATTAAAATTAGATAGTTTAGATTATTTTTTTCTTTTTTGAGTAAAGACCATTTATTTTGAAATAAGTATATGGCTAGAGGGTAAATCGGGGCCAAAAATAGACCAACTCCATTGGGAAAACTATACCAGCCAGTTACGCGGAAGGTGTTTCTATTTTCCCAAAAGTCCCATGGCACCATCCAGCCGGTGAAATGCTGGTATATAGCGAGAATAGAAGTGGCTAATCCACAAAGGACTATAGCTGATAATATATTTTGGATTTGTTTGTTGGTTTTGATGTGAGTTATCAAAATAATGAAAAGTAAAAATGGCTCAATATAAAAAGCTTTCCATTCTCCCAATGCGCTTTTGAGATTGATGCTGGTGTATATGCTAATAGTTGCCCCTATTAGGAAAAGTCCTGAGGCAATAAACAAAGTAAAATTATTTTTGTATGTAGTTATTAAATTATCAAATTGTTTTTTATAATCTAGTTTTACAATCCTTTCGCTTACCCAGATCAAAAATATAATCCAAATCATTATCTCCAGTAATGTGCTAGGTAGCCCAGCAAATTTGAAGCGGATCAAGTAGCTGGGTAAAAATAAAAAAACAAAAAATAAGCCCAAATCCAATTTGCGCCAAGTAATAAAAGTAAAAAATACTACAAATAATCTTATCAATGCATGTTCTAGCATATAACATCATTTTAGCTGTAATATGGTTGTAGGTCAATTATGATTATAAACCCAATCCAACAAAAATTGACAAAATTTGTATTAAGTTATATAATTTCCTCTTAAAAATAACTTATTTTAAAAAACTTTTTATGAAAAACATAAAAACAATATTACCAATAATGATAATCGGACTTATCTTAACCGGAGCAGGTTGTCTTAAAGTTGCTCAAGAACAACCAAAAGATGAAAAAAAACAAGTCCAAGAAGAAAAAAAGATAGAAGAAACAAATAATCAAGAAAACAAAACAGAAGAAATAGATACTTCAGATTGGTTGACTTATACTAATGAGGAGTATGGGTTTAGTTTTAGGTATCCAAAAGGGTGGTTTATAATCGAAGACGAATCTATAAGTAGAATTTATATTAGAAACGTGCAAGGAAATACAAATAAGGGAAATAGACCTTCAGATTATCAACAAATATGGATTTCAACTTGGGAAAAAGAGATAACTGCTGATACTGAAAACAACGTAAAAATAGGTAAACCTGATGGTATAGAATTCGGTGGTGGTTTATTTATTAGTGCAATTAATATAAATGGTTTTATTATAAATACCTACGAGTATAATACTTTGGGAGGAAAAATCCTTCAAGCATTTTGGAATGATAAATCAGGTAAAAGATACTATGCAACTAATTCAACGGAAGTTGGTCAAGAGAATCAACAAAAAATGGTAGAAAATTTAAAGAAAATTTTAACAACTTTTGAATTTATAAAATAAATATTTGACCAATATAAACATAGTTGAATATTAATTTCTTAATCTAATTTTCGCGATATTAAAATTAGTATCGCGCTATTAGATCAAGAAATGGTTCTTGGTCTAAAATTGTTCTCTACAATTTACAAGGAGAAAAATCAGTGAAAAAAAGATTTATCTTTTTGTTGGTTTTATATTTAACAGTATTATACAGATCAAATGTAGAAGCAAAGTGTGTTCAAGGTGATTCAGGTGGACAATGTGTAAGTTTCGTTAGGACTGAGTTTGGTGGTAGTTATGAAACTATGCCTGCGTTGGGTGCAACTGGTCTTGCACGACAAACTTGGAACAATTGGGATTTATGGTTTGGCAGTGGTCAAATTCCTCACAATAATTCAATTATGGTCTTGGACGCTTGGGGGAGTAATACCGCTGGTCATGTAGCTGTAGTAATAAGCTCAAGCAATAATACTGGTGGTACCTACAATTTAGTGGTGGACGAGTCAAATTGGGATAATGATGATCGCTTAATGGACTGTGGGGTAAATTACACTTTCTACCCAAATGATTCCGAAGTCACCAGAAATGGTTATGTGACCAGATATCCTGTCTTAGGATTTATATATGGTCAAGAAGTAACTATACCTGATCCAACCCCATCAACCACCCACTTCTGCGACAGTGGACTAACAAATACCGGTAGTCCTAATTGGGAAGTAATTTGTAATCAAGTCCCGACAATTTCAGGAACAACTAGTTCAGTTTTTTCTGAAGGTCAGGATATTATTTTGAACGCCAAGTTCACAAATGTGTATGGAACAAAATATCTAAATGTATATGTAGAAAAAAATGGTGTTCTACTTCAAAATATTGAACATAATATTGGACCATATACATATTCAGGCAATCCATACACCGCCTTTGTAAACCCCATTGTTAGAAATGCTAGTCTAGCAACATCTTCAGACATGACACCGTATAGGTTCATGATTTGTGTTCGTGATACGAACACAACCTATGAAGATTGTAAAGCTAATTCTGATCTAGTGGCGGTAGCATGGGTAATTGCTAGTAACTCCGAAGTCTGGGGTACAGTTGAAACAGCATCAGAAGTTGGCGGTTACACCAATATTTGTACCAGTGAATATACTTGTTCACTCGGTCAAGGCCATTGTGAATATGATACAGATTGCGAAAGCAATCTTGTTTGTTTAATAGGGGTTGGCGCACAATATGGTTACGACGCAAACACCAATGTTTGCGAAGCCAATAGTTCTCCAATCACAGAAGAAAGAAATACCACTGGCCTAAACGGCGACAGCCGTTATTGTGTAGACTTTGGACTATGCTCAATTGGGTATGGAAATTGTAATACTGACAATGAATGTCAATCTAACCTAATATGTGATCTCGACCGTGGTGGGGATTGGAATCTGCCGGGTTGGGTAAACGTTTGTGTTCAATATAGAGGACAAACTTACAATAATCTTGTTTCACAAGGTTTAATTGGAGGTAATCCAAATCTTCTCAATGGAGATGTAAACTTTTGTTCCCAAAATCATCCTTGTACTGAAGGACAAGGTGATTGTGATGATACGACTCAATGTGTAGAGGGATTATTTTGTGAAGGTAATGCAGGAGATAGATTTGGTCTCCCTGTATGGGTGAATATCTGTGTAGACACTTTGATTGGTTTTGAAGCTCAACCCAGTGGTTTGTCACAGGAAGCTTTGAACCAAATAACCAGATACTCTGAGAAAGTATCTGTTTTAGGTAGATATTTACTCTTTATTCCCAGTGGAACCTTTGTCAAAGGAGCTAGCACTTACGATCAAGCTGTCGGCGCAGACAAAGAAGAAAAACCCGCTCAATCAGTGGAGATCACCTTTGATTTCTACATTGACAAACACGAAGCCACAGAAGGAGACTGGAAAGAAAAATTCAATAATATATCACCATCAAACAATGGAGACGATCATCCAGTAACTGGCATCAGTATCTGGGATGCGTTTGAATACGCCAATCGTACTTCAGAGTTTGAAGGTTTAAACAAATGTTACATTCTCAATAATTGTTCAGGCATTGCCGGAAACGGAATGCTTTGTTCAAGCGTTGGACTCACTACCCAAACACCTCAAGATTGTGAAGGATATATGTTGCCCACAAGCGCAATGTGGGAGTATACAGCGAGAGCTGGTACTACAACATCCTTTTGGGCAGGTAATTTGGCGACTAGTTATTCAAGAAATCTTGACACCGGTATTCTGGTAGAAGACATTAGTTGGTTTGCTGATAACTCTGGTGGCGTTAGTCATCCGGTTTGTTCAGTCAATATCAAACACCCCAGTGGTGTCTGCGATATGCATGGAAATGCAGCTGAATGGGTTCTCGGCGATTACCGAGATTTGCCGACAACTACACCGGTAACCAATCCATTTTCACTACCCACTTCTGGTGTTTGCGAATACAGAGGAGGTAATTACAATAGTGAACAACCGTATCAATTGAGGAGTTTCCGAAAAGGTGGAGGAGATTGTGATTCTGATTGGTTTACTTGGCGTGATTTGCCAAGTTACAAAGCCATTGGTGTCCGACTCGCCAGAGTTAGTGTTCCGGACATTTCAATTTCAGATATTTACGAACAAATTTCACCAGAAGAAGAGACTGTTCAAACAAGCACGCCTACTAGCTTGCAAAGAGCAATCAAGATTGAATATTCAGGAGTAGGCCTTAGATTGAATGATACCGATCATATTGGTCTTGATATTACCAATAATCTCACAGTAGAACTTTGGTATCAACCCACCGCACAACCAGACTACAACACCGCAAGTGTTCTAGTCAGAAAAAACGACGCTTACGTCGTTGTCTATGAAGACTATGGTGGAACAAAAAAACTCACAATGTATATGTGGGGAAATTATGAGAAAGGTTGGAGAAAGGATTTCACTTTAGAAAACAACACTTGGTATCACCTAGCATGGTCATACAATGCAAACATAGGGACAGTCAATCTCTATGTTGATGCGTATCTAGAAGGAACTGATAATTCCTTTCCAAACCAAATCAACAACTCCAATGGTCACTTCCAGATCAGTGAACCTTTTCCTGGATATCAAGCCAGAGGAGTGATTGACGAGGTAAGGATTTGGAATACAATCAGAACCGAACAAGAAATTATCACTTACTTCCAAACCGAATTGACTGGAAGTGAGTCAAATCTAGTCGGTTACTGGAATTTTAATGATACAATTACAGACAGCACCAACAATACCAACGACCTTAATTGGACGGGTGGCGGTGCGCCTGTGTTTGTCGACAGTATTGTTGAGTAGAGTTAATAGGATTAGCCATCCTAATCAATCTTTTTTCAAAGGAGGAGTGACCGCCCTGTGGCTTGGGGTGGTTTTTTTATTGGTTGAATTATTTGAGCATAATTTAAATTGGTGGTATACTTTTTGTAGTATTAATAATTTAATTATATGGAAAATTTTAAAAGTCAATATGTGTGGGGAGTTTTGAGATTGTTATTGGGTTGGACATTTTTGTGGGCATTTGTTGATAAACTTTTTGGATTGGGTTTTAATACGGTGGCTGACAAATCATGGCTTGATGGAGTTTCACCAACTTTTGGATTTTTGAAATTTGGCACCAAAGGTCCTTTTGCTAGTTTGTATCAATCACTGGCTGGTAATCCGGTAGTGGATTGGTTGTTTATGATGGGTTTACTTTTGATTGGACTTTCTTTGATTTTGGGTATTGGTGTCAAAGTTGCTTCGTATTCGGGTATTCTTTTGATGGCAATGATGTACACGGCTGCTTCTATTTGGCCAGAACACAATCCATTTTTGGATGATCATATAATAAATGCTGTTATTTTGTTGGGGTTAGCATTATCAGATTCTGGACAGTATTTAGGCCTAGGTGGTTGGTGGGGACAGACAAGGCTGGTACAGAAATATAAATTTTTGAGATAATAAAAAATTCCGGTAAATCCGGAATTTTTTATCTTTAATATTCTGCTGGATCAAGAGAAATATCTAATGCCAGAACAGTTGGTTTGTGGATACGAAATGTCTCACCGCGATAGGCGCCCTTTTTGCTAGGGAAAGTGTATCCTTTGGCAGTGATTTCAATTTTGTATTCGCCAGGTTCTAACAGTACATCATAGTGACCATCATCGCGGGTGATTCGGCTTTCTATCAATTTACTATCTACAGCTCTGAATATTCTGACTAGAGCTAAAGGGATTGGTTTTTTTGTGGTAGCATCATAGACAAATCCGGGAGACATTGAGGAAGATGTTTGGAATATGGCTCCGGCAATGATTAATCCAAAAGAAACTAGAGATATGGCATCAACTGCAAAATTGCTAACTGGAGAAATTAATTTGACCCCTTCTCTCAATATGAGTGCAATGAGCATAAGACCAAGACCAAGACCGGTAGTAGCAATATAGTTTAATGATACTTTTTCTTTTCGTAATTGCCAAGTTAGAGATAAATATACCAATGAAACAAAAAATACTGATATGCTAAAGAAAGATATCATCAACCATTGGGATATTTTTTTGAATAATTCTTGGTAACTTTCACTTGTGTTGGCAGTGTCAAAAGAAAGAATGTAAATAAATATAAAAAGGAAAATAAGAAAAAATCCTGTAGTAAAAACTATTTTTACAATTTTGTTATTTTGGAGAAGTCCAAGTTGGTGACTAGAATAAGTTGCGATAGCAAAGAAAACACCAGTATTACCAAATAATTTGATGTACCTGATTACTTCTGATACTATCTGTGGTGCTTCAAAATAAATTGGTATATAAAAAATTAAATTAAGTGAAGCTGTCAGTATAAATAGCCACCCAATAGCCAATAGCAATCTATCTCGTCCACGTCTATGCAAGGTCAAGAAAATCATGATTGCTATTATTATGTAGAAAGAATTTTCAATTAGAAGTAAATAATTTTCAGGCATAATAAGTTATTTTTTTATACTTAAAATTTCTTTGATTGTTTTTATATTTATTCCGCCGATGAGTAGAAGGACAACACTATATACCATTATACCAGTAAACACTAGTAAAATAACAGAGGTTGATGCGAATAATTTGACTATATATCCCATTACAAGACTGGCAAAAATAATTTTAAAAAATGTTTTGAAGTTCAGTTTTTCTTGACTGTAATATCGGATTGTTAAATATAATAGTATACCAGCATACAATTCGGAAAACACACTCATCCAAGCGGCGCCGTATATGCCGTATGTTGGTATAAATATCAAGTAGCCGATGAGTGTGATGATGGCATTGGAAATATAAATCCACAGTGTTTGTTTTTGTCTGTCTATAGCGACAGCAGTGTGACCAAAAATTGCTCCAAAAAAAACTCCAAAAACTGCGATGGATAATATTTGTAGAATAGTACCAGATTCTACAAAATCAGCTCCAAACAAAAGTAAAATAATTTTGTCTCCTAGTACAATTGCACCCACCATCATTGGCACTGCAAAAAGCATCATAGTATCAAATGATCGTTGATAATGGTTTTGAAAATCTTTTTTGAGTTTTCGTGACCATGCGTAGGCCATAAGAGGGAGGAGAACTCCCATTATCATCATAGCGCTCTGGGTAATAACATCTAATACACGGTAGGCAGCGCCATAAATTCCAATTTGTTTTTGGTCTACAAAAATTGACAATAAAACTAGATCACCTTTTAAATAAACTACATTAAAAATTATTGAAAGAGCAATTGGCCACATTTTTGTTATAATTTTTTTCCATATATCCCAGTCAAAAGCGAGAGCAATTTTTGTTTCTTTTAAGGCTTTGATCCACAAAATAGCAGTATGAGTAATACTGGAGATAATGATGATCACCATAATATCTAAAAATGACATTTCTTTGCGGATAGCAAAATATATTCCAGCTACCAAAATTATACGAGCGATTACTTCGCTGATGGCATAAATATGCATTTTTAATTTTGTTTGGTAAAGTCCGACAAATACTTGATTGAGGGTGATAGACAAAAAAGCAATTGAAGAAATTGCTATGGCGATTTTGATCTGCGGTTCATAAGGAAAAAGTAGAGCAATAATCGGCGCTAAAGCAAAAAAGAATATGGCGGTTATAATTCTGAAAGTGAATAAATTTTTAAATAATTTTTCTTTATCTTTGAATGGTTCAGAAAGCATTTGAGCAGTGACTACTATCATCCCAAAATCAATCATTACTCCAGCAAATTGTAAAAAGGCGGTTACGGTTATGTACCAACCAAATTTTTCTTGCCCCAAAAATCTAGCCAACATCGCAAAAGCCACTAGCCCTAAAATAGTGGTGATTATTTTCCCGACTATTTGGATAATTGTATTGTGAGCAACTTTGCGAGTGAGCGACATAGTTGTTTATTGTTTGTAGTTTTGCAAGCAGGTATTAAAATTATTTGCTTGGATAGTATATTGATCGGCTAATATATTGTAATTGTCTAATAGGGTATTATACTCTTTAATTTTTTGATTGTAAGAGTTTAATTCGTCTTGATTGCTATAATCATTGAGTGAATTTATTTCGTCTAGGAGTATTTTGAGATTTGACTCCATATTTTTGACTTCGGCTGTTAGTGATTCATCAATATATGGACACAATGAACGCGGTGCGCCAAATTCTTGGACAGCATTAAGCGCAATAGAACTACCATACCATACTTTGCCTACTGCCATACCACTTTCTGTATATGATGTACGATATATATTGGCAGCATGGCCTGGGCTGGAGAGCCAAGCATCAACATATTGTTTGTCAGTATAATTTGGAATATCAACAAAAATTATATTTTCTCCAATGACTAAATATTTGTAATTATGCCATTCTGCTAGGTCGCCAGGTCCGCCAGTCCCATCAGCTCTGGTGTGGCCGGTATATTGTTTTTCATACAAATCATTGATTTTAAATTGCGCCATTTCGGTGAGGGTTTTATTAGTTGTCAGAGCTGGTAGACCTTTTTTTATTCTGTAGTAGTTGACCCAATTGGTCAGACCTTCGGGTGTGATTGTAGACGATATGGCTGGTAGAGGATTGTGAGTAGAATCAGTTTGAGTTTCTATTTGTGTTTCGTTGTTGCTTGGAGTGGTTAATGAGATTTGACCACTGCTTGTAAGAATAGTTGTATCTTTTTGTGGCGGATTTTCGTATAATGAATCTTTTTCAACAGTGCCATTTAATATAATTTGTGTATTAAAAATATTCTTGTCTAGTATTCGTATGTCTTTGTCTGGCGGATTATTGATTAGTTTGAGACCATTGTCTTTTACATAATAAATATCAGAACGATCTTTTTGTTTTACTATCATTCCTTCGTGAGGTTTTGATTCTATTATGTCGGCTTTTTTATTTTTGTAATTTGGCCAAAATGCGTCAGATACATCGCGTACCAGACTATTCCAATTATCTCCATACAAATCACGAGCGATTTGTTCGCTGGTAATTTTGCGTATGGTATTGTTTGGTTCAATCACATAAACTGATGGAGAGATTTTGACTTTTATTAGCCGAGAACCTGGTCTGTAGTTGATGCCATAGGGGGTCGTGTCAGGAATAGGGTAATTATCAACACAAGTATTTGGGATTTCTATTACTTCTGAAAAATCATCAAACCAAGTATAAAAAATTTCAGAGTTTGGGAAATATAGTCTGTTTAAGTTGGCATCAATTATGTAGACTGCGCTATTATTTTCTACTTTAAAAAGATTTCCTGATTGGAGAGTCGGGCAGACGGCTGTTTTTGCAGTATTATTTGTAATAAAAATTGATAGCAAAAAAGCAATCAAAATACTTGTATATTTTATATTTTTCCGATTATTCATATTGATATATTATATCATTTTGGAATCAGAAACAAAAGAAAAAATATTTTTTTGTATTGTGTTAATCAAGCAAATATATTATAATTATGATTAGACTTATGACTTATACAAATATCAAAAAATACAATTTTTTAGTTTTTGCATTCTTTTTGTTAGGGGCTTTTTTTGTGGTTTTGCCAGTAAAAGCGGTTGATCCAAAGCCAAATATTAGTCATCCTAGTATGTCTGCAAAATATGTTTCACAGTCAATTCCAGACCCAATTGAGATAGAAGCTGGTGAACAAAAAATAGTAATTTTAAAATTTAAAAATGTTGGAACAGAAACTTGGCCTGTAACTGGCAAGGGGTATATTTCTGCTTATACCATGGAACCTCGATATCGTAATTCTGATTTTTTTAGTCCCAATTGGATGAGTATTGAACAGACTGCTCCGATCAGTAAAATAACTGCACCAGGGGAAATTGCTGATTTGGTTATAGTATTGAAAGCGCCGACAAAGTTGGGTAGCTATACCGAGGAATTTCATCTAGCGTCTGAAAATTATTCTTGGGTGCAAGGTGGTTATTTTTTCTTGAAAATAAATGTAGTAGAAAAGAAAGTCGCAGTAGTAGAGACATTAGACAATAGTGCAGAAGTTGTTGATTCGGAATCTCAATATATTGCTAACAAATTTATTCAAACAATCAAAAATGTTGAGGTAGAAGGTGGCGAACAAATCAAAATGATTGTTGGCTTTCAAAATAATGGAGATAAACCATGGAAAAATTATTCTTTGGTTTCCAATCAGCCAGTAGAGTTGGCAAGTGTATCGTCTGGTTTGAGTTTTGCTGATTCTGTTTGGCATAATGCTTCAACAGTTTTGGTGAGAGATACAGAAGTCCCACCGGGATCATTTGTGCGTGAGGATGTGTATTTTCGCGCGCCAGTAGAAGTGGGTGAATATAAAGCCAAATTTTATCTAGCAATTGATGGTCAAACTTTGTCAGAGGCTTATGCAGAAGTGGATGTAACTGTGACCAGTAATGCACCAAGTCATTATACGGAACCATTTGGTGGTAGCGAGGTGGTTGCTCCAGTCAGTTACAAATTGGATAGTGAGCCACGTATCCGGGTTGGTTTGTGGCAACCTCCAAGTTATGTGCAGTTTAGATCTGCTGAATCGGCTTATGATGTTTATGCTGGCACAGTCAAAAAAGGCACAATTGATGTAAACAAATTGGTAGTTTTGATGAGAAAAGATGGGCAGTATTATTTTCGTGGAGACGAGCTTGAATTTTACTCAGATGAATATTTGAGACTCTCACCAGTAGATAATCCAAGCGCAGTATTCACATTATTGAATTACTCTCGCATGGTTACATGGAAAGGACCAAACAATTTTAGTTCTTATCGTGGTGCATTGGAATATAGATTGGGTGAAGTAAGAACGGACGCTATTTGGGTAGTGAATGATTTATTATTGGAGGATTATGTAAAAGGTATTGGTGAAAATGGAAATACATCACCGATAGAATATTTGAAATCACAAACAGTAGCACAGAGAAGTTATGCTTATGCTACAATTGAAAACGATAAATATGGGATTTTTGATGTGGTAGCTACTACTGGTGATCAGCTTTATCTTGGGGTGGAAAGTGAGAGAATAATGCCAAATTTTGTAATGGCGGCAGAAGCTACTCGTGGTTATATGGCTACTTATGACAATAAAGTCGTGATTACACCATATTATGCTCATGCGGTTTGTAGAACAAAATCTTGGACAGAGGTGTGGGGTGGATCAACCAAACCATGGCTTGTGCCTGTACAAACAAATTATGATTGTAAATATTATGGTTCTTATTTTGGCCATGGAGTTGGTATGAGTCAGATGGATGCCTCTCGCAGAGCTACTGCTGAGAATATGGGTTGGTCAGATTTGGTAAGATATTATTATACAGGAGTTAAGGTTGAGAAGTTTTATGAGTAGGACACCAATATCTTGAATTTATCTATAAATTTGTTTTTCTATTCTTTTTTTGTTATTATTTTAATAGATATAATCTAAGATTATGAAACACCTAGGCGAACAATTCCTCCACGAAAGAGACCCATCTTTGCACACCACAGAACCAGTAGAACATGAACAAACAAGAAAGCAACTAGCCAATAAAGAAACTTCTGAAAAACCAATAGAAAAGTTATATGACTGGATGGAGGTAATAAAACAAACCCACACCGAACACCGAGACGATCTCAAAATAATGGAGAGAATAAAAAATTATTATCACAAACAGCATATAATTAAGCCTGAGAACGTACCCCAGGCATATTTTGATTTACAAGGAAAAATAGCGGTTGACGAAGGTAGAAAAGGAGATTTAATCTCAGCCGGAGTACAAATAGAGGAATATTCAGAAATAGATAAAGAAGGTAAAGAAATAAAAAAACAACATTATCACTTCCCAGAAGAAGAATCAGATAAAGCCATCACTGCTTTAAGACAAGATCAAACAAAAAGCCTAGACAATTGGCTTGATTACCTGACCTCAGAAAATGCTGATGTCTATCCAATGTGGGCCAAATATTGGGCTTTCAAATCAGTCATCAATATGGGAAAGCTAGTCAAAAGAGAAAGAAAAAACGAAGCTGGAGAAGACATAATATCGGCTACATACAAAAAAAGAAACAAAGATACCACCGCTCCTTTCCCAACCCTAAACCAAAACGCTCTTGCCAAAACCATCGGAGCTATAAAAAAAAGGCTGGAATTAAAAGAAAAAGTAAGACAAATGCCTAAAAAAGGGGAAGATAATAAAGAAAAATTAAAAGAATTTAGAGAAAAAAACAAAATAAAAAATGAGAGTCTTACTTTAACTAACAAAGAATTTGAAAAATTATTAGATTCAGAAGACTTTGCCAAACTCTATGCCCAATTTCTTTTAGAAATACCAGAATATACCAAAGAAGGACTTCAAGAAACCACTGGCAAATGGATAAAATATGATCAAGGTTCAGATCCAAAAGCTTTGGTAGAGTCATTACAAGGCTATCCACTAGAATGGTGCACCGCTGACTTAGAAACCGCCCGAATCCAATTACAAAATGGTGACTTTTATGTCTATTACTCAATCAACCAAAACCAAAATCCCCAAATACCAAGAGCCGCCATCAGAATGGAGCAAAACAAAATCGCCGAAGTAAGAGGTATCGCCCCAAATCAAAACCTAGACCCATACATTGCTCCAGAATTAGACAAAAAATTAAAAACATTCGGTAGTGAAGGAGAAAAATATCAAAAAAAGAGTCAAGACATGAAAAAACTGACAGACATAGAAGAAAAAACAAAAAACAATCAAGCTCTTAATAGAGAAGATTTAATTTTTCTTTATGAAATAGACTCAAAAATAGAAGGCTTTGGCTATCAAACAGACCCGAGAATCAAAGAAATACGAGAAAAAAGAAATCCCCAAGCAGACATCCTAATTATTTTAGAATGTGAACCAAATCAAATCGCTCACAACCAAACAGAAATAACTGAAAATACCAAAGCATATATCGGACCATTATATCCAAATATATTCAAAGAATTAAGCCAAATTGAACATATTTACACCGAATTCCCGGAAGGAAAAATCAAAAAATACCATATTGAAATTGGCGGAAAAACAAAAGAAGAACTAGAGCATGAACTGACAGAAAAAGACTTTAAAATATCCGATAATGCTCGCACTATGATGAAAAAGCCTGATTTTTACACTACCCAAGAACCAGAACAAGTAGATCTAATACGACTAAAAGTAAAAGACCTAGGATTCCCCAATGGCGCAACCACAGACCAGATTTATGCCAAAGCAGAAAAAATGGTACTGGAACTATGTCCACCGGAAACAGGACCGCATTTAAGGTTAAAATTAGATAATCAACCGCAAGGGGATTATTTTTGGGTAGGTATGAAGCAAATTTCTGATTCCGGCGGTTACCCGGGTGTGTTCTACCTCAGTAGGGGTGCTGACGGGCAGTGGCTCGGTGGCAATTGGATGTTCCCTGGCGGTCCTTGGGCGCCTGGCCGTGAGCTCGTCTTTCGTTCTAGCAAGTGATTCTTTGAATTTTTGATTTTTTTCCGCCCAAGGCGGATCCGCCTCTGGTGGAAACTTTTGATACTTTGGTTTTTATACCTTTTGACTTTTAACCATTGTGTAGCTTAGGTGGTTTTGGTCAGATTTGGTAAGATATTATTATACAGGAGTTAAGGTTGAGAAGATTTATGAGTAAAATTAAAAAATAAAAAAGTCCAGATATCTAAATCTGGATTTTTTTATATTTGAAATAATTATATATTATGTTATTGTAGAATAACTATTTTAGATTTTTAATATGAAAGATTCAATACAAAAAGCTATTGTTGATTTGCAGGCAGGAAAGATGATAATTATAGTGGATGATGAAAATCGTGAAAATGAGGGGGATTTGATGATGGCGGGAGAATTTGTGACTACTGAAAAAATGGCTTTTATGATTCGCTATACTGGTGGGGTGGTTTGTGTGCCAATTTCCAGTACTATTGCCAAGAAATTTGCGCTTGCTCCAATGGTAGACAATAGTACAGACAAATTTAAAACACCATTTACTGTCAGTGTTGATTCAATAAAAACAAAAACTGGTATTTCTGCATTAGACAGATGTGTAACAATCAAAACTTTTGTAGATGATATTGCAGTGGTCAGTGATTTGTCTCGGCCTGGCCATATTTTCCCCTTGATAGCGCAAGATGGTGGAGTAAAGGTGAGGCAAGGTCATACTGAAGCTTCAATTGAATTGTGCAAGTTGGCGGGGCTCAAGCCTGTAGCTGTAATAAGTGAGATGATGATGGACGATGGCAGTATGATGCGAGGTGAGAATTTGGTAAGATTTGCCAAAGAAAATGATTTGAGTTTGGTATCAATAGCAGGAATATTGGAGTATTTAAAGTAAATATTATTGAGCTTTATCTATTTACAAAAAACCTTTTTTATTGTATACTCTTTGAACTAAAGTAAAAATCATATGTATCATGTATTTTTGTACTACAAGATAGTAAAAATAAAAAATCCAAGTAAGGTTGTAAATATACACAAAGAAATTTGTCGCGCTCTTCAGTTGCGTGGTCGTATTTTGATAGGCAAAGATGGAATCAATGGTACGGTTGGTGGTAGTAAAGTAGCGCTTGATATGTATAAGCAGTATATGGATAATCAACCAATGTTCAAAAATATTGATTTTAAAGAAAGTACATCAGAAATATTGCCATTTTCACGATTGATGATAAAAGAAAGAAAAGAAATTATCACTACAGATAGTGCTGATGAATTTAATATATGTAATCGTGGTAAGCATATAGATAGGGATACTTTTCATAGTTGGTTGGTAAAAGGTGAAGATATGGTACTCTTGGATATGCGCAATGACTATGAATGGGATATTGGTCATTTTGTAAATTCAGTTCGTCCACCAATGAAGTATTTCCGTGATCTCAAAGATAGTATGGAATTTTATGATCAATTTCGTGATAAAAAAATTGTGATGTTTTGTACTGGTGGTATCAGATGTGAGCCAGCGAGCGCATATTTTATTGCCAAAGGATTTGATACCAAAAATATTTATCAATTAGAAGGTGGAATTGTAAAGTATGCTGAGAAATATGGTGATAGTGGTTATTATGAAGGTAAATGTTTTGTCTTTGATGACAGAATGTCTCTACCAGTCAACACTACTAAGGATGCCAAGATATTGGGTAATTGTTTACACTGTAATTGTCAGTGTGATATATATCGTAATTGTATAAATAGTATGTGTAATCTGATGTTTTTGGCTTGTGATGATTGTATGCAAAAGTATGCTAACTCTTGTTCTGCTGAGTGTATGGAAATAACTAAAAATGGAGAACATATGCGACCACTTCGTAGAAGTCATGTAAAAGTTTTACATCGCAATAAATAATTTTTTTTGTATTTTAATAAATATTGTAAATTAATTTATAAAATATAATATAAAATAGAATTAATTATTAGAGATTATCATTCGCTCATTCTCGCTGTGGCTCTGAGGTGATTGCCTGTTGTGGCAATCAAATCCGCTCATAATAATCTCTAATAATTAATTTAAATTACTTAAAATTTTATCAAAAAAATGGACAAGAATTATTTCTTGTCCATTTTTTGTATTATTCTTCTACACTTTCTTCTACACCAGGTGTTGGTGGTTCTTCTTCTGGAGCACCGCCTGCACGGACTACTTCCAATATTTTTTCTCTCAACTCTTTCATCATTTTTGGATTTTCTTTCAAAAATATTTTTGCTTTTTCACGACCAACGCCAAGTTTTTCTTCTCCGTATGTATAACTATTACCAGATTTATTTATAACTTTGTGGGTAACTCCAGCATCCAGTAGATCACCAGAAATAGAAATTCCTTCATTGTACATTATATCAAATTCAGTGGTTTGGAATGGTGCGGCTACTTTATTTTTGACTACTTTTACTTTTACACGATTGCCAATTATTTTTTCACCCTGTTTTATTTGTGCGCTACGTCTCACTTCAATTCTGACTGAGCAATAAAATTTTAAAGCATTTCCTCCAGGGGTTGTTTCTGGATTGCCAAAGACAACTCCGATTTTGTGGCGGATTTGGTTGATGAAAATAACTACGGTATGGCTTTTACTGACAATGCCTGTCAATTTTCGGAGGGCTTGAGACATAAGACGAGCTTGTAGTCCCATGTGAGATGCTCCCATATCGCCTTCAATTTCTGCTTTTGGAACAAGTGCTGCTACAGAATCTATTACAACTACATCAACCGAATTGGAACGAACGAGGGTTTCTAATATTTCTAGAGCTTGTTCACCAGTATCAGGTTGTGAAATTAATAAATTATTAACATCAACCCCAATTTTGCGGGCATAGTCTGGGTCAAGCGCATGTTCTGCGTCAATAAAAGCAGCGATACCATTTAATTTTTGTACTTCTGCGATAATATGTTGTGAAAGAGTGGTCTTGCCGGATGCTTCTGGTCCAAATATTTCAATAATACGACCTCTAGGTACTCCGCCTACACCCAGAGCAATATCAAGTGTAATTGAACCAGTAGAAACAGCGTCAACTTCCATAGCTTTAGCTTCACCAAATTTCATTATGGCATTTTCGCCATATCTTTCTTTGATTTGATCAATTGCGC
Source organism: Candidatus Magasanikbacteria bacterium RIFCSPHIGHO2_01_FULL_33_34 (assembly GCA_001782825.1). Lineage (GTDB taxonomy): Bacteria > Patescibacteriota > Patescibacteriia > Magasanikbacterales > UBA922 > XYB1-40-15. The sequence goes on along the minus strand of MFPS01000009.1, from coordinate 98,826 downwards.
TTTGAGTAGCTTTGAATTTTTCATTGATTATTGTGTTTGTTTTGGCCATATATTCATAATTATTTAAATAAAAAAGAGAATTTTTCCCTTCTGTGTGATTAGAATACTCTATTTAAAAAATAGTGTCAAATAAAAAAAGGACATTTTTTGAATGCCTTTTTAGCGACTGTATGATAGCTGTTTATCAGACTTGAAGACCACATATCTGATGAGTTCGGTTGTTTTACCATGTTTCTTTTTTGCTGATATATGAATTGTATTGACTCCAGGTGAAAGAGTGATCACTTCTTTGAATTGTCCATCGCCACTACTGAGTATTTCCATACCATTTACAAAAATTTTTGATTCTTGATTTGTTTGTCCATGGATTGTCAATTCGTAATTTGTGGTGACTAGACCATTTTCAGGAGAGAATAGAGTAAGTTCTGGGGGTTTTATTAATGTTTGGACTTGCCAACCAATATATATAATGATAGCAAGCACAATAATTAAAATAAAAGATATACGCAAAAAAGATGGTAAGTTTTGAAATTTCTTCTTGTTTATTTCATTGTGGACCTCGTCATTTTTTTTGTCTGGACCAATCTCTTCTAACACAAATTGATTTAAAATATCTTCGATAGGTAGATTGAGTATTTCTGCGTATTTTTTTATAAAGTTTTTTTGATAGACAATAGCATAGGGAATGTCATCGAAGCGACATTCTTCAAGAGCAACTAAATGTTTTTTACTAATTTTTGTTTTTGAAGAAAGTTCATCAAGACTGAAGCGAGATTTTTCTCTGGCTTCTTTTAGGCGTATACAGATTCGTTTGCCGGGAGGTAATTCTTTCTTTTCAAATAAACTCATAATATTAATTATTTTTTTCTATGTTGTCATTTTCATACTCTTCTTCATCATACTCATTATCATCAAAAGTTACAACTTTGTGAGTTATACTTTGCTCATCTTCTTTTATGATTTCATCATCATTTTCTTCTTCGTTTTCATCAGATTCATTTGTTTGGTTATCTTCTGTTTCTTGGTAGTCATAGGTAATAGATTTTTTACCATGCATCGCTTCGGTCATTGCGATGTGCGTTTCTGCATCAAGTTCTGATTCAGTAATCAAGACTTCTCGTGGTTTTGAACCTTCGGCAGCGCCTATGACTCCGGCTTCTTCTAGTTGATCAAGTATGCGAGCGGCACGGGAATAACCAATTTTTAATTTTCTTTGCAAAAATGAAGCACTAGCTTTGCCAGTTTGTACTACTAATCTTTTTGATTCCTCAAAAAATTTGTCATTGTCGTCTTCAGATCCATTAAATACATTGATTGGGTTGTTGGTGTCACCGTGGGAGAGAATACTTTCATCATATTCAAATTCTATCCCTTTTTGTAAATATTCTACAACATTTTTTAAATCATTTTCTGATAGGAAGGCTCCTTGAATACGGACTGGTTTTGAAAGTTCATTATTTAAATATAGCATATCTCCGCGACCGAGCAATTTTTCAGCGCCAGAAGTATCTAGAATTGTGCGTGAGTCTATGAGAGATGGCAAAGAAAAAGCAATACGGCCAGGAATATTTGCTTTCATAAGTCCAGTAATAACATCAACACTAGGTCTTTGAGTTGCGAGTACCAAATGTATGCCAACTGCTCGAGCCATTTGGGCTAGACGGATTATGCTGGCTTCCATTTCACCGGCAGCTGTTGCCATCAAATCAGCCAATTCATCCACTACAAAAACTATATGGGGTATTTTGTCATTTGGGTGTTTGCTGTTGAATGAATCTAGGTCGCGACTTTTATCTTGGGATAAAACTTCAAATCTTCTTTCCATTTCACCGATTGTCCATTTGAGGGCTTTGATAGTATCTGCGGTGTTTGTGATAACTGGGGTTAATAGATGGGGGATACCGTTGTACATAGTCAATTCTACTCGTTTTGGGTCAACCATAATAATACGAAGTGTTTCAGCCGTATTTTGGTATAGCAGACTAGTCAAAATTGTATTCACACAAACAGTTTTACCACTACCAGTAGAACCAGCAATTAGCAAATGGGGCATGCGTGGTAGGTCAGCAAACCAAACTTTACCAGCCACATCTTTGCCCAGAGCAATCATCATATTGTGTTTTCTATTTTTGCATTCTTCACTTTCAAATAATTCTTTGAAAGTGATTGTGGCAGTTTTTTCATTTGGCACTTCAATACCAACCAAAGATTGTCCTGGTATTGGGGCTTCAATTCTGATTGGGTGAGCAGCTAATGCCAAAGATAAATCATTGGATAAAGCAATAATACGAGATAGTTTTACACCGCTTTTTGGTTTGAGAGTATATCTGGTGACAGTTGGTCCAACACTAGCTTCTCCCATATCAACTTCAATTCCAAATTCTTTTAATGTTTCGCGTATTACTTCAGCATTAGATTTGATATCCCCGCTAGTTGGTTTGGTTTTTTTACTGGTCAAGAGATTAAGACTAGGTATTGGTTTGAATATAGTTTTTTGTGGCCAGGCTTTATTTGCCAAATTGTTTTCTTTTTTTTCAAAATCAATATTGAGTAAATTGTCATGTACAATTTTTTTATTTTCTTCATTATTTTCATCTTCTTCCTCATCTGGATCATTTAATTTTTTACTAGTAAGTTTTAATCTGCCAATATCTTCGTCATCTTCATTTTCATCTTCAGTATCTTCGTAGGTGTCATCATTAATTTCATCAGGCATGGTTTTGTCTTTTTTGGATAGGTCATTGATTATTTTGATTGTGTTTTTTCCAACTGTGCCAAAACTGGAAAATATTTTTTTGTTAATGACGAGTAGATGAACAATTAAGGTATTGAACATCAAGAGAAGGGACACAACTGTCATACCAATCAATATGACAAAAGCAGCGATTGATCCTAGATATGTTTTGATTGGCCAGGCAGTCATACCAAATACACCTCCACCTTGACCAAGGACTGAGTGCGCCCACATATCTTGGGCAGGAAAACTGAGATGAAATAATCCAGACATACTCAAGAAAAAAAGTACGGCACCAATTCCATGAGTGGGTTTGTAATTGTAGTCTTTGTCTTTTATGAGAAACCAAGCGATGGTTAAGATAACAAATGGACTTGCATATCTAATTGATCCAAATAGAAAGCTTAATATTCCTTTATTTAAAATATATCCAAGTGGACCAGCTTGATCAAAAAAGCTTAAAATAATTATGATTGAGAGTACAAGTAGGATAACAGATAATATTCCTTTGGAGAGTGCTGGATCAAACTGTGTTTGTTTTCTTTTTCTACTCATAATTGAAAGTAATAAATAAATTTGAAAATACAAAAAAACGATTTTTGTATTGTCTAATCTCTATTTTATCATTAATATTGGAATTGCTCAAACTATAAAATAAAACCACCCCACCCGCCTGACGGCGGGTGGGGTGGTTCGTGAGAAATATCTATACAACACAATCGTAGTTAAACTCTTTTTACAGAGACTATTGTATTGTGTCGTCAATACTTCTTCCCGCGTAAGCGGGACAGTTATTTTTAAAACTGCCTCTCCACCTGTGTGACCTAGCGGACTAGGTCTTAGGGCCGTGAGAGGAAGATTATATACGATATATCATATATATTCCCCCGATCACGGGCATTATCCTTTGGGCGTCTAGGCTGTATTTTCTAAGGCGATCATTTCTAGGCCATTTCATTCAGTTCAGAGACGCCATCTGGATAACGGATCATAGTACCATATTTAGGTTAATTTGTCAAGTGGTGTTGGGGTAAAATAGGCTAAATTAGGGGATATATTAATGTTAATTTTGCTTATTTATTTTGTATATATTAGTTATAAAATTTAACACCCAGCTTGGTTGAGCTGGGCTTTGTCTGTGAAAACGAACTTGTATGGTAGCTTTTTTTGCTATATGGCTGGTTTATAGTCTATAAGAATGCCTACTATTATAAAATCATCACCACATTTAAATTCAACCATTATTAGACCAGTTGAAGGATAAGTTCTATTTGGTTGATTCCATATATGAAAATCAACTTCTAGTTGGCGAACTGTGTCTATTTCTCTTTGGGTTGGTTCACGTAGTATAGTTGGATCATGTGATAATTGTTCTGTGATTTCCATTAAAGATTTATTATCTAGATTATCACCGTAGGCTAAAGTATACCATTTTTTACTTGACACTTCTGAAATGATTATTGATTTGATGTATGAATCCTGAATTGCTTTGGTGATCGCAATCCTTTCTTCTTTCATTTGTTTATGGATTTTATCTATTGCCTCTGCCACAGTTAATGAGTTTGTCCTTGGGAGATCTTCAATAACTTTAATTACGCTTTGGGGTATTTCGGTTCCTGGTGGAAAGCTTGGGTTTAGTGGAGCCGTGAAGACGACCATCTTCTTTTGTCCATTTTTCACGAGTATACACTATACAATTTTTGAGTAAAAGTCAATAGTGAAATCATTTAATTTTTTAAAAATATAAAGTTTAAAAATAAAAAAAACAGCCCTGCCAACACCAGTACTTGGTGTTGGCTAGGGCTGTCGCGCCGTAAGATCGGCCCGTATTGCGAGCTTGTCGCGATTAGGGCCAGATCTTTGTTACGGCTGGAAGGTGTTCGGGCTCAACATGTCGTCGAGGGCGAACACCAGCTCGTCGTATTCCTTGATAGTGTCGAGATCTCCGATTGACCCTTCAGACCACGTGGAGGTCCTAGACGGTCCGAAGTGGTCTGCACACTTCCAGAACTTGTACAACGCTTGCGCCTTGTCGCGCATGTCGGTGTAATACGAGATCCAGTAGTTGCAGGTGAATTGAGAGATATCCCCGAAGCTACAGTTGTATGTCCAGTCGTCAAGCTGGATTTGGGCATGCCCTTTGGCATCCCAGAGCATCTTGCAGGTCTTCTCCAGCTCAGAGTATCCACCGTTGTCTTGGGCGCTTGTGTTGTCACCCAACAACTGTTGGAGCGCCAGTTTGTTGGTTTCGGACAACGAGGTGTCGTCCGCAGCCATGGCTGAACTGACTGACATGAACATGATGATCATGCAGATCAGTCCAGATGTTTTCATGCTCTTTCCCATTGTGGCGTGCCTCTCGTCATTACTGGTTTTACTACTCAATACTGCGTGGGGTACTGCCACTACACAATTTAACACTCGTGCGCTCTCTTGTCACTCCCTCCTTTCATAGGTTTTGATGAAACTATTTACTTGAACTCGCTTTATTTTTACAAGTTCATCTTCTGGTATTTCTAGTTGCTCTTTATCGGTGAAGCGGTCGTTGATTTCTTTTTTCTTTGCACGACCTTCTTCTTGTGTGAGCTTACCAGTAGCTATTTGGTAGGTGATTTCATCTAGATCGATGATTTTTTGTTGAAAAGCTTTCTTGAAAGCTTCTCTTTGGTCTGGGTCAGAAATGGCATCGTACGCGCCCAATTCAGCTTTTTGCAAGGAGTTTTTTTGGGCAATTAATCCTTGTGATTTTTCTAGAAAATCTCTTTTTTCTTCACTTATGGAGTCAGTATCCAGAATCGAGTTGATCTCGTTTTCTGCAACTTCTTCCATATATACTTTTAACACATCATTTTTTGGGGGAGATGCTGTGTATCGAAAGAAAAATCGGAAAAACCGTTTTGATCTTATTTTTTTTGTTGCGGACTTGTTTGGTAGTCCAGATGGTTTTGTGATCTGTTGTGAGTTGATATCAACAACAGATGAGTAATCATCACTAGAAAAAGTACAAATCGTAATGATTACCACGACGACAGGTATCAGTATCCCTAAGGTATAGCGATTCATGGTGAATCTCCATTTGAAATCGGTTTGCTAAAAGCTGTTGGAGAGTCTACATGAAAAATCCTTTTTTGTCAATAGGTTGGGGTAATTGCTGAATTCATGAATAAAAAAACAGCCCTGCCAACACCAGTACTTGGTGTTGGCTAGGGCTGTCGCGCCGTAAGATCGACCCGTATTGCGAGCTTGTCGCGATTAGGGCCAGATCTTTGTTACGGCTGGAAGGTGTTCGGGCTCAACATGTCGTTGAGGGCGAACATCAATGCATCGTATTCCTTGATTGTGTCGAGATCCCTAATGGTTTGCCATTGCATGGTATCTTTAGCTGAGTACGAATGGCAGAATACCTCGTACAATCTTGTTGCTTCTTCGATAATTTCACTATACAGTTTTGCCAAAAAATGGCAGGTTGTTGATGAGTATACACCGGCATCACATCGGTTTTTGGTTTCATTTAGGTCTTGTTGGGCATCATACTTTATGAATTGTAGTTTTGCACAGTCCTCTTTACTGATAAGGATTGGACCATTGTCTTGTGCGATTGCGTTAGTGGTAAATGCAATTACACACAGGATAGAAATGGTAGCTTTGAATGGATTCAGCATTTGTGTCTCCGGGTATTTACAACGTTGTACTACGTTGGTACTACCACTACACAATCTGGTCCGCGTGCGCTATTTTGGTGTTTCCTCTTTTCTTTATTTAGTATATTAAGCAAAGAAGATCACATTTTATATTATTTATATTTTTTTGTCAAGGTATTGAGTATTATATACGAAAGAATTAATTTTTAACCAAAAAAGTTATTTATAAAAAAAAGAGCATTTTAGAGTGTGCTCAGCACTTTTGGTCTATATGGGTTTTTGATCATTTGTGTCAGTTTTTTCTTCTTCTGTGGTTGTTGTATTTGGCTTGTGGTAAGGAGTAGCTACTCTATTAAATAGAAACCACGATATAACAGCGGTTGTACCTACAAATATCTTGGTTAAATCTACTATACCACATATTGCTAGAAGCAATGTTAACAAAGCAATAATAGCAATTGAAAGAGGTATGTAGGGTGAATAGTTTGGATTGTGATCAAGCCAATTAGCAGTTTTTTTAGCTATTCGTCTGAGCATTTTAATCTCCTAGGTATTTAAGATACTTCCAGTATGATTTGTGGTAACCACATTTTTTACAGGTAGAGGATACACGTATATCTGTTTTGTAATCTCCTGTATATGTATCTTTTAATGTAGCCTTTACTTCTTCACGCTCCCAATCGTGTTTACAAAATACTTCACGCAGATAATTCATCAGCCAACGCATATTGACCACCTTGTTAGTGTTGAGTCCAAGCATATATTATTGGTATTGATTAGTCAATTATTAGAGTTTTTTCATTTAATATGTATGTGTGGATAAGTTTTTATACTTATAATTCTAATATTTGTTTAAAATTACCTAAAATTAGCCAAAAAAGATTGTTTCTTGACATAATAAATCTGTTATGTTCTATTTGACAATACAATTAAAATCTTGTATGCTTATGAACATTGGAATATGAATAGTCAATTGAGTATAAAATTTAGTTAAGTTTAGTTATTATACTTACTTGTCAGTTCATATATAAAACGCGTCCTTGTCTAATAATCTGCTCCTCACTTCGGCAGTCGTGTCTATACACGGAGAGAAGAAAGACATGGTCATAAGTCAAAACTGCCAGTTTCCATACTTGGGACTAGGTGGACCTGCAAGTGCGGGATTGTCAAAACCCATGCCATACGCGAATTACCTAAAAATGAATTAACGTTGCACGGCTTTTTGTAAAAGTCGATTTTTTTGTTATCTCAGTTAAATTTAAATAATTTTAAAATAAATAATATAATTAATTAATTTATGCCGGCATTCAAACGTCAACCAACCAAGAGTCTTGAACGAAAGTTTTTTACAGATATACGTGATAGAATCCCTTTGCCTGATTTAATTGAGGCACAAAAAGAATCATACAAATGGTTTTTTGATGGAGGTATGAAAGAGTTATTTGAAGAAGTTTCTCCTATAACAGATTTTACAGGTAGAGATTTGGAATTATATTTTGAAGATTATTTTATAGATGACCCAAAGTTTGATGAAGTAACTTGTAGAGAAAAAAATATTACTTTTGAAGCGCCATTGCGTGTAGTGGCTAGATTGGTTAACAAGCGTACCAAAAAAGAAGACAAGCAAGAAATTTATTTGGGAGATATTCCGGTAATGACTGATCGTGGTACTTTTGTGGTAAATGGAATTGAGCGTGTAGTTGTTTCTCAGCTTATTCGTAGTCCAGGTGCGTTTTTTACTGCAGAGTCAGTTCGTGGTAGAAGATATTATGGTAGTAAAATTATCCCAAATCGTGGGGCATGGATTGAAGTTGAAACTGATCAAAATAATGTAATTTGGATTAAAGTTGATAGAAAAAGAAAAGTAGCCGCCACTTCTCTTTTGCGGGCATTTGGTATGAGTACGGATGAAGAAATACTAAAAGCATTTGTAGATGTTGATATTCATCCAAATATAAAATATATTGAAAATACATTAGAAAAAGATATCGCTACCAATGAAGATGATGGTTTGATTGAAGTATACAAAAGAATTCGACCAGGTGATTTGGCTACAGCAGATAATGCACGCGGATTGATTCATGCGATGTTCTTCAATTTTGAACGTTATGATTTGGGAAAAGTTGGTGTATATAAATTTAATACAAAATTTAAACTTGGTTTGGATGAAAAAGGTTTTGACTCAAAAGAACAAAGAGTATTGTCACCAGAAAAATTAGTAAATGTTTTGAAAGAAGTGGTTCGTTTGAATGTGAGTCAAGATGAACCAGATGATATTGATCATTTAGGAAATCGTCGTGTTCGTTCTGTTGGTGAATTGGTTCAAAATAGATTTCGTGTAGGTATGGCTCGTATGGAGCGTATTGTAAAAGATAGAATGAGTACTTATGATATTGAGAGTTTAAATCCAAATAAACTTATCAATGCAAGACCGGTGATTGGGGCGGTTCGTGAATTCTTTATGAGCTCACAATTGTCACAATTCATGGATCAGATCAATCCATTGGCTGAACTTGAACACAAAAGACGTATTAGTGCCCTTGGACCTGGTGGTTTATCACGAGACAGAGCAGGGTTTGAAGTACGTGATGTACACACTACTCACTATGGAAGAATTTGTCCAATTGCTACACCTGAAGGACCAAATATTGGTCTTGTGGGTCATTTGTCGACTTTTGCAAAAGTTAATAGTTTTGGTTTTGTAGAAACACCTTATAGAAAAGTTATTCATGATGTGCCAAATGAAGCTAGATTTTCAAAAGATGAAATCGCAAGAGTAGATGTAAGTGGAATTGTAAAAGTGGGTGAAAAAATCACCGCAGAAATTGCTAAAAAACTTGAAGCTAAAAAAGATTTAAAAACTATTGCTGTTAAAGCACGCGCAACTAATGAGATTGTTTATCTTAATTCATTTGAGGAAGAAAGAGTTGTTACAGCTAGTGCAACTACCCCAATGAATGAAAATGCAATTCTTTCTGGAGTGAGAGTTCCAGCTCGTGTTGGTGGTCAGCCGACTATTGTTGAAGTTGATAAGATTGATTATTTGGATATTGCTTCCAATCAGATTTTGAGTGTAGCTACAAGCTTGATTCCTTTTTTGGAACATGATGATGCTACTCGCGCATTGATGGGAACAAACATGCAAAGACAGGCTGTACCTTGTATTAATCCAGATTCACCGATTGTGGGTACTGGTATTGAAGGCAAGGCTGCACAAAATAGTGGGCATGCAATTTTGGCAAAGAGAGATGGTAAAGTAACCGCAGTTGATGGCAATAAAATTGAAATAACTTCTCATGGAAAAACTGATGTATATAGAATGAATAAGTTTATTCGTTCAAATGCATCAAGTTCAATCAATCAAAGACCGCTTGTAAAGTTGGATGACAGTGTTAAAAAAGGCGATGTATTGTGTGATGGACCATCTATTCAAAATGGTGAATTAGCATTGGGTCAGAATGTATTGGTTGCTTATATGGTATGGGATGGATATAACTACGAAGATGCTATTATTGTTTCTGAAAGATTGGTACAAAATGATAATTATACTTCAGTCCATATTGAAGATTATGCAACCGATGTTCGTGAAACAAAACTTGGTTCTGAAGTAGTTACTTCAGATATTCCAAATGTATCCGAAGAAAAATTAAAGAACCTTGATTCAGAAGGAGTAGTCCGAGTTGGAGCTGAAGTTCACTCAGGTGATATTCTTGTCGGTAAGATTACTCCAAAAGGTGAAACAGAACTTACTTCTGAAGAAAGATTACTTCGAGCAATCTTTGGTGAGAAAGCAAGAGATGTTCGTGATTCATCACTTTATTTGGAACATGGTGAACAAGGTAAAGTAATAAATATTGAAGTATTTACAACTGAGAGTGGTGACAAATTGCAACCGGGTGTGATGAAACAAGTCCAAGTTACAGTAGCTGATCTTCGTAAAATTCAAGTTGGTGACAAGATGGCTGGTCGTCATGGAAACAAAGGTGTAATTTCTAGAGTAGTGCCGGTAGAAGATATGCCATTTTTGGAAGATGGAACACCGGTAGATATTATTCTTTCTCCATTAGGAGTTGTTTCTCGTATGAATTTGGGGCAGTTACTTGAAACTCATTTGGGATTGGCAGCTAATGCTCTTGGATACAAAGTAGCTACACCAGCTTTGAATGGAATTACAGAAAGTCAAATCAAAGAAGAGTTAAAAAAAGCGGGTATGCCAACTGATGGTAAAGTCCAATTATATGATGGTAGAACTGGTGAATCTTTTGCTCACAAAACAACGGTTGGTTATAACTACATGTTGAAGTTAAATCACATGGTTGAAGATAAAATTCACCAAAGATCAATTGGTTCATATAGTTTGATTACCCAACAACCTCTTGGTGGTAAAGCTCAATTTGGTGGACAGAGATTTGGAGAGATGGAAGTTTGGGCATTGGAAGCTTATGGCGCAGCTCATACTTTGCAAGAAATTTTGACTATCAAATCAGATGATGTTCCAGGACGTAGTAAAGCTTATGAAGCAATTATTAAAGGTGAAAGAATTACCAAAGTTAATTTGCCAGAATCATTTAATGTATTAGTTCGTGAGCTTAAAGGATTGTGTTTGGATGTTAAATTGTTATCAAAAGTAGATAATGGAAATTATGTTTCAACAGAAGAATTGAGAGCTGAAAAACAAAAAGAAAAAGATGAAAGAGATGCAGTAGAAGGTAGAATAGAAGAATAAATAATCCATAACTATAAACTATAACTATATTATATATGTCTCGTGATTCACAAAATTTAGTAGACTTCGATGCGCTCGCATTACAAGTAGCTTCACCAGAAGTTATTCGTGGTTGGTCAAGTGGTCAAGTAACAAAACCAGAAACAATAAATTATAGAACACAAAAACCGGAAAAAGGTGGTTTATTTGCTGAGGAAATTTTTGGGCCTACCAAAGATTGGGAATGTTATTGTGGAAAATATAAAAAGATTAGATACAAAGGAATTGTGTGTGATAAGTGTGGAGTAGAAGTAACTCATTCGCTGGTGCGTCGTGAACGTATGGGTCATATTGAATTATCAACTTCAGTTTCACATATTTGGTTTTTGCGTTCTATACCTTCAAAAATTGGTTTGGTATTAGATGTGCCAATGCATGCACTTGAAAAAGTTATTTATTTTGCTTCATTTATTATAAATAAAGTTGATGAAGAATTAAAAACTGAAACTCATGAATCATTGAAGCAAGAGTTTAAATCAAAGAAAAAGCAAATAGAAAAGGAATATAAAAATAAAATTGAAAATGCTAATGGCAATACTAAAGAAATGGAAAAAATCGGCAAAGAAAGAGATGAGAAGAATAAAAATTTGGAAGAAGAATTCAAAATAGTTGAAAGTGATTTGAAAGATATAAAACCGCTTACAATTTTGTCAGAGAATCAGTATCAAGAGTTGGCGCTTCGTTTTGGTCATTTGTTTGAAGCTGGTATTGGGGCTGAAGCAGTAAGATCTTTGCTAGAAAAAATAAATCTAGAAAAAACTATTGAAGCAATTACTGATGAAATAAAACAAAGTAAAGGCGCAAAGTGTGAAAGACTTATCAGACGAGCAAAACTTTTGAAGAGTTTTCACAAAAATAATATAAAACCAGAGTGGATGATATTGGATGCGATCCCAGTAATTCCGCCAGATTTGCGTCCGATGGTAGCGCTAGATGGTGGTAGATTTGCTACGTCTGATTTGAATGATTTGTACAGAAGAGTAATCAACAGAAATAATCGTTTGAAGAGATTGTTGGACTTGAATGCACCAGAGGTAATTTGTAGAAATGAAAAAAGAATGTTGCAAGAAGCAGTGGACGCATTGATTGATAATAATGCTCGTGCTTCAAAAACTGTAACTGCTTCTACTGGTCAAAAAAGACAACTTCGTTCATTGGCTGATATCTTGAAAGGCAAGCAAGGTCGTTTCCGTCAAAATCTTCTTGGTAAACGAGTAGACTATTCAGGTCGTTCAGTAATTGTGGTTGGACCTCACTTGAATATTGATGAGTGTGGTTTGCCAAAAAGAATGGCCTTGGAATTATTCAAGCCATTTGTAATGAGTCAGATTATCAAGCGTGAATATGCCTACAATGTACGCAGTGCATCACGATTTATTGAGACAAATGCGCCAGAAGTTTGGGATATATTAGAAGAAATTACTAAAGGTACTCGTGTACTTTTAAATCGTGCTCCAACTTTGCATCGTTTGGGTATTCAAGCTTTTCATCCATTATTAGTTGAAGGTAAAGCGATTCGTTTGCATCCGCTTGTTTGTGCAGCTTTTAACGCGGACTTTGATGGAGATCAAATGGCAGTGCATGTACCGCTTACAGAGGAAGCTCGTTGGGAAGCAGAAAATTTGATGGCTTCTGAAAAAAATATTTTAAAACCAGCGACTGGTTCTCCAGTAACTACTCCACAACAAGATATTGCTCTTGGTTGTTATTACTTAACAAAATATTTAGAGAGTGATACAAAAGAAGTTACTAGATTTTTTTCAGATATTCGGGAAGCGACTTTTGCATACAAGACTCGCAAGATTACATTGAAAGATAGAATCAAAGTCCGTTTTGATGATTTGAGTAAATTTCCTGAAGGAGAAGGGCCAATTATTGAGACTTCAATTGGTAGAATTTTCTTTAATGAAATTTTGCCGGACAAACTCCCATATTACAATGAAACTATTACAAAAAAACACTTAGGAAATATTATTCAATTTTTACTTGAGCTTTATGGTCAAGAAAAGACTGCTTATGTGCTTGACGATATGAAGAGACTTGGTTTCAAATATGTTACTAGCTCAGGTTATTCATTGGGCATGGATGATTTTGCAAATATTCCAGAAAAAGAAGATTTACTTGCCATAGGTGATGAGCAGATTTTATTGGTTGACCAACAATTTCAAGAAGGACTATTAACTGATTCTGAAAGACATTCAAAAGTAATGGAAATTTGGACAGGAATAAAAGACAAAGTTGTTTCACACAATAAAGAAAGAGTTGATAAGGATGGTTCGGTATTTGCTATGATTGATTCTGGTGCTCGTGGTTCTTGGGGACAGCTAGGACAAGTTATTGGAATGAAAGGTTTGGTTGCATCACCATCAGGAGATATTATTGAGTTGCCAGTAAAAGGAAACTTTAAAGAAGGATTTGATGTATTGGAGTTCTTTATTTCTAGTCATGGTACTCGTAAAGGATTGTCTGATACAGCGCTTCGTACGGCTAATGCTGGTTATTTGACTAGACGTTTGGTAGATGTTGCCCAAGATGTAGTAGTATTGGAAGATGATTGTGGGGATACCGATGGTGAAGTATTTACTCGTGAACAATCTGAACAAATGGGACAAAAATTATCTCAGCGAGTTATTGGTAGATTTGTATTGGCTGATGTTAAAGATGGAAACAAGACAATTATTAAGACTGATGAAGTGGTGACAGAAGAAGGTGCACGTCAGATTGATGCCGCTGGAATTGAGACTATTCATGTTCGTTCAGTATTGCAATGTGAATTACCAAAAGGTGTCTGTGTTAAATGTTATGGGTTTGATTTGAGTAATAATAAAGTTGTTAAGAAAGGTACTGCTGTTGGTATTATTGCTGCGCAATCTATTGGTGAACCAGGTACACAGCTTACTATGAGAACTTTCCATTTGGGTGGTGTAGCTGGTGGTGGAGATATTACCCAAGGTTTGCCACGGGTTGAAGAATTGTTTGAAGCTCGCAATCCAAAAAGAAAAGCCGTGCTGGCTGAACATGACGGTAAGATTGAAGTGGAAGATGCTGATGGCAAAGTTATTACTAGTCCTACTGGTAGAAAAATATTTGAAGGTAGACGTGGCCAAAAAATTATTAAACTTACATATGAAGGTAGTGATGAGGTTGTAATTAGATTTTTGAAATCAGATGATTTGAAAGTGGCTGATGGTCAACAAGTAAAAAAAGATACGATACTTTTTGTAAAGGGTAGCTCTGGTGAAGAAATAAAAGCAAGTCATGGCGGAACTGTAATGGTTGACAAGAATAAAATTATTTTGAGTTTTGATGGAAAGCATGTCAGAGAATATGTTATCCCAATGGGGTACAAATTGTGGGTAAAAGATGGTGATATGGTTAAAAAGGGTGATCAATTGACTGAAGGTAGTATTGATTTGCATGAATTACATGAATTAAAAGGACGTGATGCAGTACAAAGATATGTATTGACTGAAATTCAAGAAATATATGCTTCACAAGGACAGAGATTGAATGACAAACATGTGGAAATTATTATTAAGCAAATGTTTAGTAGAGTATATATAGAAGATCCAGGTGAGACAGATTTATTACCAGGCGAAACAGTTGAAAAAGCGCAATGGTTGGTAGCCAATCAACAATTTAGAAAAGATTCGGCTAGTAGATCAGAAGCTCGTGAATTATTCTTGGGTATTAGTAAGGTATCACTTTCAACTCAAAGTTTCTTGTCAGCTGCATCATTCCAAGAGACAGCCAGAGTATTAATCAATGCTGCAATTAATGGAAAAGTTGATTATCTTGAAGGTCTCAAAGAAAATGTGATTATAGGAAGATTAATTCCAGTCGGAACTGGAGTTGGTGAAGAAAAAATTGCATTAAGTAATCTGAAAAAAAATAAAGAAGAATAATAAAAGAAAATAAAACTTCCCATTATCTAAGTGGGGAGTTTTATTTTACACAGAAAAATACCCAAAAAATAAAAAATATGGTATAATTAATTTATCTTAAAATATTATTTTGTAAAATATTTTTGGTATTTTTTAATTATAACTTGTGACTAAAAAATATAGATAAAAAATAGGATGGAATAATAGTCACAAAGAATATATGGCAGGATATCATAAAAAAGATTTAAATGAGCAGGAAATAAATGATAGTGTAAAAAATAATCTTTATCATTATTTTTTGATAAATGGTTTTTTGAATTCTAGAAAATTGTTGATAGATGAATATGCTCATAATGAGTTAAATAAAAAAGAATATAGAAGACAATTGAATTATCTGACTCGCCAAATAGTATGGAATTATATAAAAAATATATTTTTATTTCCAATTTGGTTAATCAAAATATTAACCCCATCATTTCTAAAAGGTAGCCCAAATATTTGGACGAATATAAAATTAATAGCCACAAAACAAGAATTTCGTCCGCTTCGTATGGCGATGATGTCTTGGCTTGTTTTTACATATGTATTAGTACAAGGTGGTATATTTTATTTTCAAAAGGACATTGGTGTGGTAGAGGCCGCTACATTTACTTGGGTACAAACTGGTTGGACAGCTAGTTCAACTAGCAATGCATCCCATACGACTGACAGAACCGGTTGGACAAATTATTGGGATATATATCCAACTAATATAACTACAACTACTGGGTCTGAATTAACTTTAGCCACTGAAGCTTCTTCTACTTTACATACAACAACGGCTCATTTTAATCGGGGCACTACTAGCACTGCTTCGGTAACTGGTAATGGTGTGATTTTGAGTACTGGTAGTACAATCGCTACCGCTGATATTAAGAATGGTTCTGGCAGTGTTTGTGCTTTGAAAGAAGATGGTACAGTCTTTTGTTGGGGATCAAATGCTGATGGACAATTAGGACAAGGTACTGCCGGAGGTACAAGTTCAGCTCCAGTTCAAGTTTTGGGTGTCGGTGGTAGTGGTGTTTTGAGTAATATTACAAAAATAGCAGGGCATGGTGGCGAAGGTTATTGTGCATTAAATACCAGTAATAATGTTTATTGTTGGGGAGATAATGGTTCTGGAGAGTTAGGTAATGATAATAATCCCACCGATAGTAGTACTCCAGTTCAAGTTTTGGGTGTTGGTGGCAGCGGTTTTTTGTCCAATATAACAGGCATATCTGGTCATATTGATGGATTTTGTGCAATGGATTCAAGTAACAATTTATATTGTTGGGGTCAAGGTGTTCAATCTGGAGCAGATACATTCAGTGCTGTACCTGTGCCAACTCAAGTTGTTGGTGTTGGTGGTTCTGGAAATTTGACAAATATAGACACAGTTATGGATGGTGCAAATCATGTGTGTGCAGCTGATACTGGTAATAGTATGTATTGTTGGGGAGTCGGTGCTGCTGGAAGACTTGGAAATAATGCAACAGATCAATATACCACTCCAGTTCAAGTGGTTGGTGTTGGCGCGGTTGGTTTTTTTGCCAATGTTTCCAGTGGTTCAACTGGAGATTCAACTACTTGTGCGATTGATACAAGTAATGACTTATATTGTTGGGGTGAAAATTCTTCAGGTTCAGTTGGTGATCAAACTACAACTAACAGGTCTGTGCCGGTTCAAGTATTAGGTGTAAATGGTGTCGGTAATTTAACCAATGTTATAGATGTTACTGGTGGTGCTGGTGGTGTTATGTGCGCAGTAAATACCAGCGGTAGTGTATATTGTTGGGGTGGAAATAATTTTAGAGGAGAGAGAGGGGATGGAACAGATGGTACGGTTACAACCACTCCGGTTCAAGTTGTTGGTGTTGGTGGTTCTGGTAATTTATCAAATATAGTAAATATTAGTGCCGGTCAAGAGTTTGTTTGTGCACTTGATTCAGGTGATGATGTTTATTGTTGGGGATGGAATAGTTTGTACCAAGGAGGAAATGGTTCTATTGATCCACAGAGTACTCCAGTTGCCGTAAGTGGCGTAGGTGGTTCTGGTACCCTAAATTTAGGTGTAGCTTATGTTTCATCTGGTACTTTTACTTCAAATATAATAGATACAGTGAGTTCAACTGTATTTGGAACAATGACATGGACAACTAGCACTCTTGCAAATACAACTTTGACTATGAAAGTAAGGACAGGTCAAAAAGCCGATATGTCAGATGCTACTGCTTGGGCATCTTGTAATGTTGTAAACAATACCGGAGATGATATATCATCCAACAATTGTGTGACAGATGGTGAAAGATATATTCAATATCAAACAGCTCTTGCAACATCAGATACCAGTGTTACCCCAGAACTTCAAGATGTAACAATAAATTACACTAGATATACCAATACAGAACAGACATTGACATCAAGCCCTTTTGACACAAGTGATGTTGCTAATATTCTTTCAAGTATTGCTTGGACAGAAAATTTGCCAACTGGTACGGATATTAAGTTTCAAATAAGGACGGCTCCAGATTCATCTGGTTCACCAGGGACATGGACATCTTGGTTGGGGCCAACTAATGGTAGTGACTATTATACAAATTCTGCTGGTGGTGAAACCATAAATAGTAGTCATACTGATGGAACTGATGATCAATGGATACAATACAAAGTATATATTTCTAGTTCAGATGGTGGACAGACACCAACTCTTTCGGATGTGACTGTTACATATGTAGTAAATGAAGCACCACAATTTTCTGGTTCTGGGGTGTCAGCAAGTCAGATTTCAAATGGATCTGTACGGATAATATATTCAGTATTGGATTCAGACGCTACTACAGATACAGATGGGCTAGTAACACCATCCTTTGAATATTCACTGAACAATGGTTCAAGTTGGTCAAATATAACTGGACATATTACAGAGAGTGGGTCATCAGCTACTTCAACTAGAGCTTTGCAAGAAACTACTTGGTCTACATCTACTGTGCTTTGGGATGCCAGACAAGTCATTGATGGACAAGATGTATCACAAGCTATGATAAGGGTAACTATAAATGATGGTGAGGCTGCCAATAATTTGGTTACATCAACTTCAGCAGCTTTTGCGCTCGATGTTACAGATCCAGCTTTGGGCACTCCATCATTTAAAGTAGTGGCTACTACAACACCAGCAACAATTACCAATTATGCTACAGACACCAATTCAATCCAGATGATAAGTGGATTATCTTCTGATGTTTCAGATGGAACTTGGGAGAGCTATGCGGTTACAGATACAATTACATTGGCAACTGATCCAGATACAGTCTATGTACAATTTAGGGATGCATTTTCTAATACAACTACAATTCAATCAGCTACAACACCAGAAACACCGACAAATATGGTAATCAAAGATATTTCAAATGCAAGTTCAGGAAATTATAAAGAATTTATAATTTGGGAAACAGTAGCAGCTCCGAGTCCAGGATTTTCTAGATATGATATTTATAGATCTACAGATGGGTCAACTTATACATTCTTGTCATCTGAAGCATCACGTACTACCAATTATTATCTTGACCAAACAGTTTCACAAAACACAACTTACTATTATAAAGTAGCAACAGTTGATTCAGATGGTAACACTTCAGCTTTTTCAAGTGTAGTATCGGACAATGCAGATGGTCAAGGTGGAACAGATACTACCGCACCAACCATTACAAATAGAGCTGAGTCAAATATAACGACTCAAGGTTTTACAATTACATGGGATACAGATGAAGTGGCTAGCTCATCGGTTGCTTATTCTGCTAATGCTTTTGGTGGATCGTTTAGTACTACAACAGTGGATACTATGGTAAAAGCTGATGGTGGAAGTTTGGGAGGACATTCTGTTTCAGTTATAGGATTGTCTCCAAATACGACATATTATTATCAGCTTGCTTCAAGCGACCCAAATGGTAATATTTCATATGAGTCAAATTCTGGTGCAGGTTATTCTATTACAACTTTAGATGGACCTTCCATTTCTAGTGTAGCAGTTGATTCGGTTGATAATAATCAAGCCACTATTGTGTGGACAACAAATGTTTCGGCTGATTCACAAGTTTATTATTCAACAAACTCTAGTTTATCAAGTCCATCAAATGTAGAAGATACCACAGCTACAACTAATCATTCAATTACTCTTACAGGACTTATACAAGGAACGACTTATTATTTTTATGTGGAATCTGGTGTAGCCAATGATAAAAATTCTGGAAATTATTATTCTTTTATAACAACTAATGATACTACTGTACCAACTATTTCATCAGTATCAGCTTCTCCGGTGGCTGATACAACTGCGGTTATAACTTGGACTACCAATGAAGGAGCTACTACACAACTTTTGTATGGAACAACCTCAGGTTCACTTGATACTTATTCAACTCTTACAACAGGATTAAATTTGAGTCATACAGTTTCATTGACAGGTTTGACTGAAGATACAACTTATTATTATACAGTTTCTTCAGTTGATGGTTCTGGCAATGCTACCACATCAAGTCAATCAAGTTTTGTAACAAGTGAAGAACTTTCAACTGCGACAGAAGTTGCAGCCGAGGTTGCAGCTGCAGAAGCAGTGGCAGAAGCAGCTGGGGTAGCAAGTGTTCCAAGTGGTGGTGGTGGTTTTCCTTATACTCCTCCATCTGATAAGATTGCCCCTACAATTACAAATATAAGAGTTTCAGATATTGCTACAAAGTCCGTGAAGATTGAATGGGATACAAATGAAGCAGGAGATAGTATATTACAATATGGAAAATTAGCAGAAGATTTGAATGTAGCTTTAGTTGATATTAGTAGTACAAAAACTAATCATTCTTTAGTTATTGGAGATTTATCACCTTCAACTCAATATACATTTAAAGTCTCAACTGCTGATATTTCTGGAAATAGAACTATATCTACTAATCAATCTTTTACAACTCTCTCAGGTTTAGAAGAAATTGATGAATTAGAAAAACTTGAAGAGGAAATTTTGGAAGAAGAAGGAACTCCAGAGTCAATTTTCAAATCACTTATAGACAAAACAGCAGAAATAATTAGAAGAATGTCAGGAGAAGTATCAATTGAGACATTAGAATCTGGTTTGGCAACTCAGTATACTACCATAAAAGAACTTGGTGCGCTTGTTCCATTACCTTTAATAGGTGGTAGGCCAGTTGTTGAAGTAGGATCAAGTTATGCTAGAGTTTATTGGACAACAGATAAGCCAGCAAATTCACTTGTAGCTTTTGCGCCTGAATCAACTTATGTAAATAATGGGGAATATTCTCAAGTAGTAGGTGATGCTACAGAACAAGTAGAAAATCATGATATTCTGATTTCAGAATTAAGACCAAATACTACTTATCATTATCAAGTGAGATCTAAGACACCGGTTTCAGATACTGCAAGATCTGGTGATCTTACATTTACAACCAAAGATGAGCAAGCTGAAATAATCACATACAAAGTAGACTTAGTATCTGATAGTGAGGCAGTTTTTAATTGGACAACAAATATTCCAACAGATTCAGTGGTTACATATATTCCTTATGGTCAGGATGGTATATTACAAATTGATTCGGTTAAATCTGTATCTGATAAAGCTGTTTCAATATTGCATGGTGTTACAGTCAGTGATATGGAGGCTGGTATTACTTATCAAGTTGAGCTTTCTGGAAAAGATTTGAATGGTAATATATTATCAAAAATAATTTCAACATTTTCAACTTCAGAAACTGATTCGTCCCCAATAATTGTTCAGGTACAAACTGACGCTGCTTTATTACCGGGTGATGAATCAGCCGTTCAAGCTATAGTTTCTTGGACAACCAATGAACCGTCTACTAGTCAAGTATTTTATCAAAAAGGATTTGGTAGAACAGATGATAAAGTAGAGTTTAGTAAAAAAACACCATTACAACCAAATTATACCAAGAGACATATTCTAGTCATAACTGATTTTGAACCTGGTACAGTGTACCAATTTCAAGTAGAATCTATTGATTCTTCAGGAAATGTTACCAGATCGAGAACTTATACTTTGCTTACACCAAGACAAAAAGAGTCTGTATTCCAAGTAATTATGAGCAATCTTGAAGATACATTTGGATGGGTTGGACAATTGGGATTATAAAATAACTTTTTATAACTTTTTAGCCAAAACCCCTTTTAGAGGGGTTTTGTGTTGAAAAGAATTGAATATAGTGATAAAGTGTGAATATATTGTTAATATGAGTAGTGTGAATTAATATAATGGGAATTATTATTCACTCCCTGCCTGTCGGCAGGCAGGATTCTCGCTTCGGCTCCGAGGGTGATGCTTGTTGGGGCATCAAATCCGTAAAAACAAACAATTGGAATTAGTGCTTAATTATAAACAACACTTTCAATTCTTACAATTTATATTATTCATAAATATATGTCAGGACATTCAAAATGGAGTAAAATTCAACATAAAAAGGGGAAAATTGATGGGGCTCGTAGTAATTTGTTTACTAAACTTTGTAAAGCAATTACAATTGCGGCGTCTCATGGTGGAGGGGATCCAGATATGAACTTTTCATTACGTTTAGCAATAGACAAAGCTAAAATAAGTAATGTTCCTAAAGATAATATTGAAAAGGCCATAAAACGAGGAATAGGTGAATTAGCTGAAGGCGCAGTTTTTGAAGAGATTATATATGAAGGCTTTGGCCAGGGTGGTATAGCTTTTTTAATAGAAGCTGTTACTGATAACAAAAACAGAGCTGTATCAGAAATAAAACATGTTTTTTCTAAGTACGAAGGTTCTCTTGGTGGACCAGGCTGTGTTCAGTGGCAGTTTGATCATATGGGAGTTGTTCGTTTGGGTAAAGATAAAAAGGATATGCTTGGGGAAAAGTGGTCTGATCTTGAGTTAGGTTTAATGGATGCGGGAGTGGATGATATTATCGAGAGTGAATTTGGTATAGAGCTACATTGTGCTATAGACAAATTACAAACAGTTTTGGAAGTTATTAAAAAATTTGCTATTGATACAGAAGATTCTGGTTTGGAATGGGTTGCAAAAGAAACAATTACTTTGGAAGAAAATGAATCAGCTAGTGTTGCTAAATTGTATGATTTGCTGGATGAGCTTGATGATGTTGAAGCGGTTTATACCAATGAAGCTTGATTTTATGAATTTGGAACAAAAAAAAAGAGTCATAGGTATTGATCCAGGTTTTGGGCGAGTTGGTTGGGGTGTGATTGAAAAACAAAATGGAGACTGGGTATATGTTGATCATGGTTGTATTGAAACTGATACGAAATTTGAATTTATTGATAGATTAGTTCAGATTCATGAACAATTAACTTCGATTATTGAGAAGTATCGGCCAAATTATTCAGGGGTTGAAGATTTATTTTTTTGTAATAATGTAAAGACGGCTATTAAGGTGGGGCAAGCGAGAGGGGTTATTTTACTTACTTTGAAACAAGCTGGATTACCAATAGATGAATTTACACCGCTTCAAGTAAAACAATCCCTCACGGGGTATGGTCGGGCCCAAAAAGATCAAATTCAAAAATTGGTTCAAATACACTTGAAAATGAAGGAAAAGATTACTCAAGATGATGCGGCTGATGCTCTCGCTATTGCCCTAACTTGTGCATATTCTCTTGCATATAAGGAAAAAAGTATGGAATAATTTGGCTTGACATTTTGAGGTAGCAATGCTATAATATACTCATTAAAAAATCAGCTTATATACTCTATATAAGCGGTTCGGACCATATGCAGCCCAAAAGGGATTAACATGCTAGCAATCGGCCCGATAAATAATATTGGCATGTATGTTAGATAAACAGAAAAAAACCAAGTTAATAAAAAAGTTTCAGACTCATGAGGGAGATACTGGGTCAAGTGAAGTGCAAATAGCAATTCTCTCAGCTGAGATAGATGAGTTAGCAGAACATTTGAAAGTTAATCCAAAGGATCATTCTTCAAGAAGAGGTCTTTTGAAAAAAGTTGGTGAGAGAAGAAGATTGTTAAGATTTTTGAAAAAAGAAGATCTTAAATCACATGAAAATTTAATAAAAAAACTTAAATTAAAACAAGTGAAATCTCTAGATAAGCCTCAAGAGCTAGTGTTAGATGATGAGGATAATATTGAAGAAGATGACAAAGATAAAGAGTAATAGACATAATCCAGTAATACACCCCCACCAAAGAGTAGGGGTGTTTATAGATGTTCAAAATTTGTATTATAGTGCTAAAAATTTGTATAGAAAAAAAGTAAATTTTGGAAATATTCTCAATGAAACTGTGGCTGGAAGAAAATTGATTCGTGCTTTTGCTTATGTCGTAAGAACTGAATCAAAAGAAGAAATGCCATTTTTTGATGCTTTATATAATTTAGGTATTGAAAAAAGAGAAAAAGATTTACAAATTTTTTATTCTGGTATGAAGAAGGCTGATTGGGATGTTGGTCTTACAGTGGATGCTATTAGACTTGCACCTAGTTTGGATGCGGTTATTCTTGTGTCAGGAGACGGAGATTATGTTCCATTGATAGAATATTTACAAAAAAGTACTGGCAAATATGTAGAAGTAGCTGCATTTGGTGAGACAGCATCATCAAAATTAATAGAAGTTGCTGATAGTTTTCTTGATTTGAGTGATGATCAGGATAGGTTTTTAATTGTTGATAGAAAATTGTCTGAAAATAAATCGCAGACTGGAAACAATAGCAATAATGGACAAAAAGCAGTTGATTACAAGAAAAATAATGATAGAAAACAAATGCATAAAAAAAATATAAAAAAATAATTATTAATTAATTAAGGATTGGTCTGGAGACAGCTAGGTTTGCATATAATTATTATGTGTTCAGATCTATAGTATCTAGATCAATCCAGCAATAAATATATGTTGGATATAAAAAATTGGTCCATAGAATGGGGTGGACGAACACTGTCTATTGAGACAGGTAGATTTGCATTACAAGCTAATGCGACTTGTACAGTGCGTTATGGTGACACTGTTATTATGGCGACTATAGTACAGAGTGATAGCGTTCGTGAAGGTATAGATTACTTTCCACTAATGGTTGATTTTGAAGAAAAATTGTATGCCGCTGGTAAAATTAAAGGTTCAAGATTTATAAAACGTGAAGGACGACCAACAGACGAAGCAATATTGTCAGGCCGAGTAATTGATAGAGCTATTCGCCCTCTTTTTGATGAAAGAGTACGCAATGATGTACAAGTCGTAATCACTGCTCTTTCTGTTGATGGTGAAAATGATGCAGCTATTGTTGGTCTTGTGGCTGCTAGTTGTGTGGTTCATATGTCAGCCGTACCTTGGGGTGGTCCAATTGGTGCTGCTAGAATTGGACGAGTTAATGGAGAATTCATATTGAATATTACCTCAGATAAACTTGGAGAAAGTGATTTGGATTTGGTGGTAGCAGGTACACCGGAAAAATTGGTAATGGTAGAAGCTGGAGCAAAAGAAGTCAAAGAAGATGATATGTTTGAGGCAATCAAATGGGGTTGTGAACAACTAAAACCATTAATAGATTTAATTGAGCGTGTTCGTGCTGAAGCTGGGGTTGAAAAATTAGCTTTACCTGATTTTGCTAATGATTTGGGATTGATAGAAGATAATGTTGAAGAAAAGGTTAGAAAAATTTCACAAGAATTTGTGGCAAGCGTATCGGATACAATGATTTTTGATTCTATAAAAGTAAGTAAAAAAGAAAGAAAAGAAATGATTGACAAAATCAAAGAAGCGTTGAAAGTTCATTTGGTTGAAAAAGGTTTTGAAGAAGACACTCATAATGCTGGATTAAAGAATTTGAAAGAATATATTGCATTTGAAATTACAAAAAGAATTTTGGAACGTGATCAAAGATTGGATGGTAGAAAGTTGACTGAAATTCGTGAATTGCAATCTAGTATTGATTTACTTCCTCGTACTCATGGTTCGGCTATGTTTATGCGTGGGGACACACAAGTATTATCAATTGCTACTCTTGGCGCACCTGGAGATGTACAGACATTAGACACTATGGAAGAAGATGGAACAAAACGATATATGCATCACTATAATGATGCTCCGTATACATATGGTGAAGCAGGATTTATGCGTGGACCTGGCCGTCGGGCGATTGGTCATGGGGCGCTTGCAGAACGCGCTTTAGAACCAGTACTTCCATCAGTAGAAGATTTTCCATATACAATTCGGGTTGTTTCAGAAGTGTTAGGATCAAATGGATCTAGCTCTATGGCTTCAACTTGTGGTTCAAGTATGACCTTGATGGCAGCTGGAGTACCAATAAAAAAATCTGTAGCGGGTATTGCCATGGGTCTTGCATCAGACGAATCAGGAAATTGGAAAATTTTGACTGATTTGCAAGACATTGAAGATGGTAAAGGCGGAATGGATTTTAAGATTGCTGGGACACGAGATGGTATTACAGCTTTACAAATGGATACAAAGACGCAAGGTCTTAATTGGGATCTGGTGAAAAAAACTATTTCACAAGCGTATGATGCTAGATTAGAAATATTATCAGTTATGGAAAATACTATTGCAGAACCACAAGCAATGTCAAAGTATGCTCCAAGAATTGAAACCATTATAATTGATCCAGAAAAGATTAGGGACGTTATTGGACCTGGTGGAAAAGTAATAAATAAAATTATTGATGATACTGGTGTGCAGATTGATATTGAACAGGACGGTCGGGTAATGATTACATCAAATGATGGCGAAGGTATGGCTAAAGCTCGTAAAATTATTGAAGAACTTACCAAAGAAGTTATGGCTGGTGAAGAATATGATGGTGAAGTGGTTCGTATTATGGATTTTGGAGCTTTTGTACAGGTTTTGCCTGGCAAAGATGGTATGGTTCATGTGAGTGAAATTGCTTGGGAGAGAGTAGAAAAACCAGGCGATGTATTGAAAATTGGACAGAAGGTGAGAGTGAAAGTAAAAGAGATTGATGATATGGGAAGAATAAATCTTTCTATGAAAGCACTTTTACCTCAACCAGAAGGATATATGCCTCCAGCACCAAGACCACCAAGAACAGGTGGTAGTGGTTCAGGTGGCAGATCCGGTGGCTTCAAAAAACCATTTAATAAAAACAGAAGATAAATTAAAAAATCCCTATAAAGGGATTTTTTAATTTATTATTTAAGTAGTTCTTTCAAATATTGTCCGGTATAACTATTTTTTACTTTGGCTACATCTTTTGGAGTGCCTTCGGCGACTAATTCACCACCTTGTTTGCCACCACCAGGACCGAGATCAATCACCCAGTCAGCAGATTTTATAACATCAAGATTATGTTCAATGATTAGGACGGTATTTCCTTTGTCTACTAGTTGGTTTAATACTTGGAGTAAGCGTTTGATATCTTCAAAATGTAAACCAGTAGTTGGTTCGTCAAGTATGTATAAAGTTTTACCAGTAGCACGGCGAGATAATTCTGTAGCCAGTTTTATTCTTTGGGCTTCACCACCAGATAAGTTGGTAGCTGGTTGTCCAAGATGTAGATAACCTAATCCAACTTCTCGTAATATTTGTAGTTTGTCAGCAATTCCAGAAATATCAGAAAAAAATACTCTGGCTTCTTCAACTGTCATATCTAAGACATCAGCAATATTTTTGCTATGATAATGAATTTCTAGAGCTTCTTTGTTGTATCTTTTCCCTTCACATTCACTACATTCAACAAATACATCAGTCAAAAATTGCATTGGAATTCTGATATATCCATCTCCTGAACAAGCTTCACATCTACCACCACCTTTGACATTGAAACTAAACATACCGGCACCATATCCGCGGAGTTTTGCTTCTGGAACATTGGTAAATACATCGCGAATGCCAGTAAATACACCAGTATAGGTGGCTGGATTACTGCGAGGTGTTCGTCCAATTGGAGATTGATTGATTGAAATTACTTTATCAATATTTGTTATTCCTTTTATAGATTTATGTATACCAGGTTCACTTTTTGCTCGGTAAAAATGTTTACTAAGAGCTTTGCCTAGTATATTGGTAATAAGGCTAGATTTTCCAGAACCAGAGACGCCGGTCACACAAACTAATTTGCTGAGAGGAATATTGACATCAATATTTTTAAGGTTGAAGGCTTTTGCTCCAATGATTGATATGTTTTTATTATTGCCAGCATGAAGTTTTTTTGGCGCAGAAATTTTTTCCTTCATTGATAGGTATTTTCCAGTAATTGATTTTGGATTTTTCTTTATTTGAGCAGGTGTTCCACAGGCAATTATTTCTCCGCCATAAAATCCAGCTCCAGGTCCAACATCTACAACATAATCTGCTTCTTCTATCATCGCTTGATCATGTTCAACTACTATAACAGTATTACCTAAATCCCGTAATGTTTTTAGGGTATTTATTAGTTTGTCATTGTCTTTTGGGTGGAGTCCAATAGAAGGTTCATCTAATATATATATAACATCAGTAAGTCCAGTGGAGAGTTGTGATGATAAACGGATTCTTTGGGCTTCACCACCAGAGAGCGTATTAAATCCACGATCAAGTGTTAGATAATAAAGACCAACTTGTAACAAATCGTCAATTTTATTTTTTATTTCTTTTAAAATAGGCAAAGCAATTTGTTCTTCTTGTTTGGTAATTATTAGATGATTGTCAGTTTTTTTGCCTTTGGTCGTTGTGGAGTTTGGTTTGGAAATAAGTTGATTAAAAAAGTCATTAGCTTCTTCAATAGTCATCTCAGCAATATCTGAGATTGAATAGTCATTGATTTTGACATGGAGAGATTCGGCTTTTAGTCTTTTACCTTTGCATGCCGGACATTTTTTTTCACGCATGTAATTTTCAATTTCTTTTCTAATATATTCAGAATCAGTTTCAGCATGGCGTTGAGTAAGATTTGGGACTATTCCATCATAATTCATTTTTTTACCATCAATCTCATAGTTTTCTCCATCTGTACCAAAAAATAAAATATTCATTACATCTTGAGGCAAATCTTTTATGGGTGTATTCATGGAAAAATTGTGAGCTTGAGCTACAGAAGATAATATTTTTTGATAATGATTTTGATTGCCGACAATTCTAGTCCATGGTTGAATGGCTCCTTCTGCTAGCGTAAGTCTTGGGTTGGGAATAACTAAATCAGTATCTACATCTAATGTAAAACCAAGACCAGTACAGCGTGGACATGCTCCATATGGACTATTGAAACTGAAAGTCCTTGGTTCAATTGCTTCAAAATTTCTATTAGAATCTGGACAAAATGGAAAAGTAGTATAAATTTGTTCGTCCCCGGTTTCTTCATTTAATATTAGTATTGATCCATTTGAAAGATCAATTGCTTTTTCAACTAATGATGATATATCTTGTTTTTTAATGTCAGTTATTTTGCCAATCAATATTTCAATATCATAAGTTGAATTTGTATTAAATTTGTATTTTTTTAAATCTATTAATTTCATTATAATACCATTGACACGGATAGTTTGATAACCAGATTGTTCAAGGCGAGGGAGAATTTTTTTGGCATCAATTTCTTTTTTTGTAATTATTGGAGCAAATAATAAAACTTCTTTTTCTGTGCGACAAGTTTTGCGGATGATTTCAGTAATTTCACCAGTGGTATATTTGGTTACGGGTTTGTTTGTATCAGGACAAAATTGTTTTCCAATGCGAGAAAATAATAGACGGAGGTGATCATAAATTTCGGTTACAGTTCCGACTGTTGAACGAGGGTTTTGAGAAGTATTTCTCTGATCAATGGCGATAGTCGGAGACAATCCAGTAATTTCATCAACATCAGGTTTGTCTTGTACATCCATAAATTGACGCGCATAAGCATTTAGACTTTCTGCGTATCTGCGTTGTCCTTCGGCATAGATGGTATCAAAAGCCAAAGATGATTTACCTGATCCAGATAGTCCAGTAATTACTGTAAGTTTGTTTTTTTCAATTTTGAGAGAAGCATTTTTTAAGTTGTTTACTCGAGCATTTGTAATTTTTATGTATTGTGGCATAACTTAAGTTATTTAAGTTCTTGCAATATTAGATTTGACCAATCATCTTCAGAAAGTACTCCTTGAATTTGCTTGCCATTTACCAAATATGTTGGTGTCCCTTGTAAGCCGATTTGGGCAGCATCTTTGAGATCTGTTTCAATATTATTTAAATTGGTATTAGTTTCTAGACATTGCTGGAATTTTGAGTTGTTAATTGCTAGTGATTCAGCATAACTCAAAAGTGAGTCTTTGTCAAGTTTTTGATAGGTATATAATAAATCATAATATTCCCAAAATTTGTTTTGATCTTGCGCGCAAGTTGAGGCAATATGGGCTAATAGTGAATCTGGATGTATCCCGACTATTGGTGTGTGTTTAAAAATAATTCTGATGGCTGGTCCATATTTTTCTTTTATTTTTTTCATGATTGGAAAGCTTTGTCTACAAAATGGACATTCAAAATCTTCAAAAGCAAATATAGTGACCAGTGCAGTTGACGGACCAAATATAGGATTATGGTCGTGTATAAAATTTTCAGTATTTATAGATTTTTTTTCTATTTGATTATTATTTCCATATTTATTGAATAAAGTATTTGTATCACCGTATTTTATATTGTATAAAAAGTAGCCAACTAGACCCATAAATAATATTCCAGCTACAAGAAAAAAAATTATAATACCCAAAAATATTGCTCCGCCAGTTGATTGATACCA
This sequence comes from Candidatus Magasanikbacteria bacterium RIFCSPHIGHO2_01_FULL_33_34, assembly GCA_001782825.1. Lineage (GTDB taxonomy): Bacteria > Patescibacteriota > Patescibacteriia > Magasanikbacterales > UBA922 > XYB1-40-15. Next base: position 69,049 of record MFPS01000009.1, on the reverse strand, counting down.
TTTTTGTTGTGGTTTTAATATATTCATAAGAATAAATTAGTTTTGGTTTATTATAACATATTTTTCATAATGTCAACATATTATAGATTAATATTAGTTGTAAGATACAATAGTATTGTTTATATTTTTATATACGATCGCATTAATTTTAATTATTTATTTTTATTTGCTTTTATATAATATATTAGTTAAAATAATACATTATAATTATTTTAATTTTTTAAATTATGCAAAAAATAAAAGCGGAATATATTTGGATAGATGGTAGTAAGCCTGTCGCAAAATTGAGATCCAAAACGAAAATTTTGGATCATGTTGTATCTCAAGTGAGTGATATACCAGAGTGGGGGTTTGATGGTTCCAGTACACAACAGGCAGAAGGCCATAGTAGTGATTGTGTTTTAAAGCCAGTATATTTTGTTGCTGATGTTGTGCGAGGCAATCCACATATTTTGGTAATGTGTGAAGTGTTTGAAGCTAATGGTAATGTTCATAAAAGTAATCATAGAGCCAGATTGCGTGAAATTGCAAGGAAATATGAAAATCATGAAGCTTGGTTTGGTATAGAACAAGAGTATACCTTTTTCAAAGGTTCAAGACCACTGGGTTGGCCAGACAATGGATTTCCTGCTCCTCAAGGCGGATATTATTGTGGGGTTGGATCAGACGAGGTATTTGGTAGGCAAATTGTTGAGGAACATATGAGTGTATGTCTGGAAGCTGGTATAAGTATTTCTGGGATTAATGCTGAGGTAATGCCAGGTCAATGGGAATTTCAAGTGGGACCATTGGGTCCTTTGGCTGTTGCAGATCAACTATGGCTTTCACGTTGGCTTTTGTATAGGGTTGCAGAAAATTATGGTGTTTCAGCTACTCTGGATCCTAAACCAGTGAAAGGTGATTGGAATGGGGCTGGCGCTCATACGAATTTTTCTACTAAAACAATGCGCGATCCTGGTGGTATAAAAGCAATTGAACAAGCTTGTATGAACTTGCGTCAAAATCATAAAAAACATATTGAGGTTTATGGTTATGGTAATCATAATAGACTCACAGGTTTACATGAAACTTGTAGTATTGATGAGTTTCGTTATGGAGTGAGTGATCGTGGGGCTTCTATACGTATTCCTTTGGCAACTTCTAAAGAAGGTTGTGGTTATCTAGAAGATCGTCGTCCAGCTGCAAATATGGATCCTTATCAAGTTTGTGCAGTTTTGATGGAAACTATATTAAATAATGATATTGTTAGTGATTCAAGTAGGGTTGGTTTTTAAATAGGTTTTTATTTGTGGTAAGGTTATTGACAAAAATATCTATATATAGTATAGTGTTCTCAACTTGAATGGGCTACATTAATCCCAATCAAACATTATTAATCCCTCATATTCTGCATTTTTTCCTCTCCAGCCCAACTGGGGTAGACAGATTAGAGGTTAAAGGAAAATATTTATGAAGATACCAAGTATCTTGGAGATGCTTCAGGCCGGTGTTCATTTTGGACATCAGTCTTCACGTTGGCATCCAAAAATGGAAGAGTATATTTTTACAGAACGCAATGGTGTTCATGTAATTGATTTAGAAAAAACAAAGTTAAAGTTGGAAGAAACTTTGGAGGCAGTTCGCGCTCTTGCAGCCGAAGGTAAAGAAGTACTTTTTATCACTACAAAAGTACAAGCTCGTGAAATAGTAAAAGAAGCAGCAATTAGTTGTGATTCACCATATCTTGTAGAAAGATGGGTTGGAGGTTTGTTGACAAATTTTGATGAGATGAAAAAATTGTTTAAGAAATACAATGATATCAAAGAACAAAAAGAAAATGGAGAATTGGAACGATATACAAAACAAGAGCGTTCAAAAATTCTCAAAGATCTTGAAAAGATGGAAAAGACTTTGGTAGGATTGGCTCATCTTGAAGAAATGCCAGATGTATTATTTGTACCAGCGCTTCAAAGAGAGAAAACTGCGGTAATGGAAGCAAACAAAACAGGTGTACCTATCATTGGAATTTGTGATACAAATTCTAATCCAGATAAAGCTGAATATATAATCCCAGCTAATGATGATGCTGTAAATTCAATCAGAATGATGGTTAACCTAATTGCGGAAGCTGTCAAAGAAGGTAAAGAAGAATATAATAAAAAGAATCCAACCATTAAAGTACCAGTTTCTTTAAAGAAAGCTGAAAGACCTCCAGAAAAACAAAAAAGAGGTTTGGATTGGACTTAATATAATAAAAGCCTTCGGGCTATAACAATAATTACTATGTCTATTAACGCTTCAGACATCGCTAAGCTCCGAGCTCAAACAGGAGCAGGTATGCTTGATTGTAAACATGCGCTTGATGAGACCAATGGCGACTTTGAAAAAGCAATAAATTATCTTCGTGAAAAAGGAATAACTAAAGCTGCAAAGCGAGCTGGTAAAATTGCCGCGGAAGGTGCGGTGGTAAGTTATATTCATGGTGCTGGCAAAATTGGAGTACTTGTTGAGATAAATTCAGAAACTGATTTTGTGGCCAAAAATGATATTTTTAAAGCTTTGACTGTGGATATTGCTATGCATATTGCCGCAGCTTCACCTAAATATCTTTCTCGTGAAGAAGTGCCAGCGACAGAGTTGGAAAATGAAAAAAGTATTCACAGAACACAACTTGAAGCTGAGGGTAAACCAGCAGATATGATTGAAAAGATTTTGGAAGGAAAAATGAAAAAATATTATAGTGAAGTTTGTTTGCTTGAACAACCTTTTATCAAGGATGAAGACAAAACAATTGAACAAATTCTTGTAGAAAAAACCAGTGAAATTGGAGAAAAAATTTCAATCAGGAGATTTGCAAGATTTGAACTAGGCGAAGGTATTGAAAAGAAAAAACAAAGTTTTGCTGAAGAAGTAGAAGAACAATTAGGATAAATAAAAAATTCCCGAAAGGGAATTTTTTAATATATTGTATTATATTTGGCTTATTTTAGCTATATTTTAAAGTTATCCCCATCTAGGTATTGACAGAATATGGTATTTGGTGTATAATATATTTATTAGAAAGTTAAGTTGGTAGCGAGTGGATTTCTGAGACTTACAAGATAAGTAATAGAAATCCACTCAACACCACCACTTCCTAATACTAAAGGGTTCTCTCACGAGAACCCTGATGTTATTTTAGGGATAGATCAGTTCGCCAGATAGGCGATTTTTTGTTATATTTGTGATATATTAAATTTACTTTTAAATAACTATTTAGATTAAAAGAAATAATATGAATGGACAAAATAGAAATGATATAGATATTGGTATGGAAGTAATGGTAGTCTTGAAAGAAGATCAAAGAACAGGTGAACTTACGCGTGGAGTGGTCCAAGATATTTTAACCAATAGTCAATTTCATCCAAGGGGTATCAAAGTCCGTTTGGAAGATGGACAAGTGGGGCGTGTACAGGAAATTTTATAAGATTAATATATTTTTAATTATGATTAATGATAAAAATACAAATGTTTTTGAATTGAAGGAATTGATGAGGGAGTTTCGTGATGAGCGTGATTGGGAAAAATTTCACAATGTAAAAGATTTAGCAGTAGCGATTTCAGTTGAGGCAGGTGAACTTTTGGAACTTTTTTTGTGGCATAAGTCAGAAGATTTTACTAAGCAGATGGAGAATGATTTAGAATTTAGAGAAGAAGTGTCTGATGAATTGGCTGATGTGATTAATCTTTGTCTTGCTTTTGCAAATATTGCAGGATTAGATGTGGCAACTTTGACAAAAAATAAAATTGCAAAAGCAAAATTAAAATATCCTATAGAAAAAGCAAAAGGCAGGGCAATCAAATATACTAAATTCTAAATCTACTTTGTTTATTTGAAAGAATTTTTTAGATAATGTATAATAAAAAAATAATTAATTTAATATAATTTAATATAATATGAAGAAAATAAATCTATTTGCTTTATTTGCTTTAGCAATCGGAATGGTATTTGCTGTTCCAGTCCATGCTCAAGAGTCAGATTGTCCTACTCTTGTAGCTGGTGATATTTTTAAGGTGACAGGACATAGTGCGGTGTATTTATTGGATGACAATCTCAAGCGATTGTATTTTCCACATGCGGATGTATTTAAAAGTTGGTATGATGATTATTCATCTGTTGTAGAAATACCAGAAACTTGTGTAGACGCCTATCCAGCCCCATTGGATCCTCCATTTGGAGTTAACTATCGTCCAGGTTCAAGATTGGTAAAAGTCAAAATATCGCCATCAGTATATGTAATTGAACCAGGAAATAGATTAAGAAAAATTGGTAGTGAACAAGTTGCTCGTGAACTTTATGGACCAAATTGGGCAAAACTTGTGCGTGATGTTTCTGATGCATTTTGGCCAAATTTCAAAAACAGAGGTCAAGAAATAAAGGATTCAAGACCTCATGATGGAATGTTTTTACAAACCCCACGTATGGAAGGCATTTTTTATGTAGAAAATGGAGTATTAAAGAAATTAGAAGATACATCTGAGGTTGATGAGGATGATGTTCGGGTTGTTAATTGGGGTGTTTTTGCAAAGCTTCATTTAAGAAGTGGGGCTGTAAAAGCAACAAGAGCATTTTTGAAGCCACATCAAAAACATAGAGATGGTGGTAGTGATGACGAAGTAGTCAATGAAGAAGACGAAGATGAATTAGAGGTTCTTGATGAGAATGAGGTAGATAACAGTAAGGTTAGGGTATGTCATATTCCACCAGGAAATATCAGTAATAAGCACACAATCAGTGTTTCTAGGTCAGCTTTAAATGCTCATTTGTCTCATGGAGATAATGAGGGTGAATGTAAATCAGATGACAATGGTACCACTACAGACACAACTGCTCCAGTTATATCCGGTCTTAATGTAACTGTGACTTCTACAAGCGCAACTATAACTTGGTCAACAGATGAATCTGCAACTAGTGAATTAAATTATAATACACCTACATCTACTGTTGTTACATCAACTTATGAATTTTCTGTAGACGCAGTTACTGTAGAGAATAATAATGGAACATTTACCCACACAGTTGAATTAAGTGGTTTAGTGTCAGGAACATATTATTTCCAAGTTGAATCAAAAGATCCAGCAGATAATAAAACAAAGAAAGAGGGTAATTTCACAATATAGTAAAATTAAAAAAATTGCTCGAGAGAGCAGTTTTTTTATTTTTGTGATATAATTATGATATGTTATTAAAATTGAAAACAATTATATTTTTTTCTTTTTTGTTTTTCCCTTTAGGCGTATCAGCGCATCAGTTTGAAGTAATAAGTAGTGATTTTACTATTATTGAAGATCCAATGATTGCGCAGGCTTTTTATGGAAATCTTAATGGAGTTACTAGTACTTTCCAGATTGCAATGGAAGAAGATTTTAATTTGTATATTGGTTTGTTGGTCCCAGATATAAAAGAGCCAGATAAAAATATATTTGCCAAAATATATTTTCAAAATAAAGAAGGTGAAAGAGAAGAGATTGTTTTTTTGGATGGAATAGAGTCGAAGTGGCGAAAGTTTTATAAAAAATTGGGTGGCAAAAATTATCTTTGGGGTCCAGAATTAGCTTCCCAAAATTCAAATGATTTGGATACGGAAGGTGTAAATATGATTGCGGGTGATTATACAATAGAAGTATATGGCAAAGAAAATACAGAAAAATTCGTTTTGATAGTGGGTGATGAAAAAATATTTGATACTAAAGCAATACTTAGAAATAGTAAAATTTTACAAAGACCTAAAGAAGATTTTTTTGGTTTATTTATTTTAAAGAAGTTTTTTGGGCAAACATTAGTTTATCTTTTGGTACCGCTAGGCATAATATTTTTATTTTTGTTTACGGCAATTGCTATAGCAATAAAACAAGTGAGAGATAGGATGAAACATTTGGAAGGTTGAAATTTTGTTAATATGCAGGGCTTTTGTATTTAGATTAGTTGTGGTAAAATAATTATGATAAATACTGTCTGCAAAGATAGTAAATTTACATATATATTAAAAATTATTATGTCAAAAATTAAGTTAGCAATAAATGGGTTTGGGAGGATTGGTAGACATGCTTTTAAAGTTGCTGTTAATAATAAAAATATTGAAATTGTTGCAATTAATGATTTGACGGATACCAAAACTATTGCGCATTTACTCAAATATGATACGGCATATTCAAGATATACCAAAAAAGTGACTTCGGACAGTAATCATCTGATAGTAAATGGAAAGAAAATAAAAGTATATGCAACAAAAGAACCAGCTAAACTTCCTTGGAAAGAGCTGGGTGTTGATGTGGTATTGGAATGCACTGGAGCTTTTAGAACCAAAGAAAAAGCGGGAATGCATTTAAAAGCCGGAGCAAAAAAAGTTATTATTTCGGCTCCATCCAAAGGCGATGGTGTGCAAGGTTTTGTTTGTGGAGTAAATAGTGATAGTTATAATAACCAAAATATAATTGACATTGCATCTTGTACTACCAATTGTGCTGGGCCTGTAGTGGACATAATCAATAGAAAATTTGGTATTGAAAAAGGTTTTTTGACAACTGTGCATTCATATACGGCTGATCAGAATTTACAAGATGGCCCACACAAAGATTTGCGCAGAGCACGAGCAGCTGCACAAAATATTGTTCCGACTTCAACGGGCGCAGCCTTAGCTGTGACTAGGGTTATACCAGAGTTAGTTGACAAGTTTGATGGTATGGCAATTCGTGTGCCGACAATTACTGTTTCATTGACTGATTTTGTATTTCTTTTGAAAGATAAGGCTACTGTTGAAAGTATAAACAATGCTTTCAAACGAGCCGAGAAAACTTATTTGAAAGGAATATTGTCTACAACAGATGAACCATTGGTTTCTAGTGATTTTGTAGGTGATCAACATTCAGCCATTGTAGATTTGACTTTGACCAAAGTGCTTGATGGAAATTTGGTAAAGGTAATCGCATGGTATGACAATGAATGGGGTTATGCCAATCGTTTGGTTGAGATGGCAGTGAAGATAGTGAAATAAAATTGGAACCGTCTTTTATTTTTATGCAAACAATAAAATCCATAAAAAATTTAAAAGGGATGAAAATACTTGTCAGAGTGGATTTTAATGTTCCTATTAAAAATAAATCAGTAATTGATGATTCTCGGATAGTAGCTTCACTACCGACAATCAAATATTTGTCTGATGCTGGTGCCAAAGTTATTTTGATTGCTCATTTGGGCAGACCAGATGGAGAGGTTGTTCCGGAATTAAAGTTAGATAGTGTGGCGGAGTGTTTGAGTAATCTTTTGAAAAAACAAGTTAAAAAAATTGAAACAAAGAATTTTAAATTTAATAATGAAGCTTTGCATAAATTGAGAGATAGTATTGATCAGATGGAATTGGGGCAGGTGGTAATGTTTGATAATATTAGATTTTCTCCGTATGAGAGTAAAAATACTGGTACTCTGGCAAAAGATTTGGCTAGTCTTGCTGATGCTTTTGTTTTGGATGGTTTTGCAGTAGCTCATAGGGCTTCAGCATCTGTGACTGGTGTGGCCAAATATTTGCCTAGTTATGCTGGTTTACTTTTAGAAGAAGAAATAAATGGTCTAAAAAAAATATTAAAAAAACCAAAAAAACCATTTATTGCAATTATGGGTGGAATAAAAGTAAGTACAAAGGTGCCAGTAATGTTAAATTTATTACCAAAGGTTAGTAATATATTGATTGGTGGAGGTATTTTGAATTCATATTTGAAATGTAGAAAATATGGAGTAGGAATGTCTAAAGTGGATGGGTCTTGTGACAAAATAATGAAAAAAATGGGGAAAAAAAGAAAAATGATTTTACCAGTGGATTTAGTTGTAGGTGATAACAAAGGAAGAAATTTTAGAATTGTACGATTGGGCAAGAAACCACATAATATTTGTACAGGGCATGAAGCTATTTATGATATTGGACCAGAGAGTATTTGTCTGTTTTCATCATACATAAAAAAATCTCAAACGATTGTGTGGAATGGGGCAGTTGGATATTTTGAACAAAAACCGTATAATATAGGTACTTTGTCTATTGCCAGATTGGTTGCGTCTCGTTCAAAAGGACGGGCTTATGGTGTAATTGGTGGTGGTGAAACATTACAAGCAATGAAAGAAATAGAAATGGGTGAGTTTGTAGATTTGATATCGACTGGAGGTGGCGCAATGCTGGAATTTTTGTCTGGTCGGAAGTTGCCTGGTATTGAGGCACTTAAATAATTTTGTTAATAAAAAATATTTTTAAATATAAAATATATGTCTGTCAAAAAAACAATGGATAAAATAAGTGAAAACACTAATGAATGCTGTGAAAAGAATGCTTGGTCTGGTAATGGTGTTTATAAGAAGTTTCTTTATACTTTTTTAATTTTACTTTTAGTTTATTTTTTGGTTTTGCTTGCAACGATGATTAGAAATAATCTAAAGGAGTTCTATTATATTGGTCGCGCAGACAAGCAAGAAAGAACAATTTCTCTTCAAGCAGTTGGCAAAGTAGTCGCCAAACCAGATATTGCGGTTACTTCTATGGGTATGACTTCGGACGCAGAGACAGTAGAAGAAGCTCAGGCTAAGAATACAAAAGTAATGAATGATTTGATTTCTAGATTAAAACAATTGGAAATTGAAGAAAAAGATATCCAAACTAGTAACTATAGTATTTATCCGCAATATGATTATCTAGAAGATAGAGGTAGTGTATTGAAGGGTTATACAGTTTCACAAAATGTATCAGTAAAAATACGTGATCTTGATAAAGTTGATGATGTGATTTCACTTGCGGGTGTTGTAGGTGCGAATAATGTCGGTGGACTACAGTTTACAATTGATGATATGGATGTATATTTGAATGAAGCTAGAGAAGATGCTATGAAAAAAATCGGAGAGAAAGCAAAAGCATTACGTCAATCTTTGGGTGTTAAATTTGTTGGTATCATTTCATATGATGAATATTCAGGAAGTGGATTGCCTAGTCCAATGTATGCAATGAAAGCTATGGATTATGGGGTTGGTGGTGCTGAATCACCTTCAATTGAATCAGGTTCGACTGATGTTACATTAAATATAAATATTTTATTTGAGATTCTTTAAAGTAGTTATGGCCAAAATAAAAAAAATTACAGCTAGAGAAATATTGGATTCAAGAGGGAATCCTACTGTTGAGGCTACTGTAATATTGGATAACAATATATTTGGTGTGGCTTCTGTGCCTAGTGGTGCTTCTACTGGTTCTCATGAGGCAGTTGAATTGCGTGATAAGACCAAGCGTTATGGCGGAAAAGGAGTTTTGAAAGCTGTAAAAAATGTTAATACGGTGATCAATGATGGATTGAATGGTATGAATATTTATTCTCAAAGAGAAATTGATAAAAAAATGATTGAATTGGATGGTACTCCTAACAAAAAGAAATTAGGTGCGAATGCAATTTTGGCAGTATCTCTTGCTTGTGCTCGCGCATCTGCCAATGATGTTAATATGCCTTTGTATAAGTATATTAGAAAGGTTTATGATCTCAAGGAAAATGGTTGGAGAATGCCTGTTGCAACGATGAATATTATCAATGGAGGGCGACACGCAGATAACAATTTGACAATTCAGGAGTTTATGATAGTGCCAATACATAAAGAAATGAAAGAGAGAGTGAGAATGGGCTCACAGATTTTTCATTCATTGGCATCAATTTTGCGAGAAAAAGGGTATAATACAGCAGTGGGCGACGAAGGTGGTTTTGCTCCAGATTTATTAAACAATGAGCAGGCACTCAAATTGTTGATGTTAGCCATAAAAGTAGCTGGTTTTGTAGCTGGTAAAAATGTATTTTTGGCAATGGATATTGCTGCCTCTGAATTTTATCGTAATGGAAATTATTATTTTATAAATCAAAAGCAGACTTCTTCTGCAAATAAAATTGGCCGATTATTGTCTGAATGGATAAAAAAATATCCAATTATATCCATTGAGGATGCTTTGTCAGAAGATGATTGGGAGAATTGGTCAGAACTTACACGCAATCTTGGCAAAAAAATTATACTTGTAGGAGATGATGTGTTTGTGACTAATACTGCTAGGATAAAAAAGGGCATTGATGAAGGGGTTTGTAATGCTGTATTGATTAAAGTGAATCAAATTGGTACATTGTCTGAAGCAATTGATGCAATATATTTAGCAAGAAAAAATAAGTATCAAGTTTCTATTTCACATCGATCTGGTGAGACAGCTGATACATTTATTGCTGATCTTGCCGTAGCTGTAAATGCAGAATTTATCAAGACTGGATCAATGTCTCGTAGTGAAAGAGTAGAAAAATATAATCGTCTAATGCAAATTGAAAGTGAAATTAAAAAGTAATATAATTTATTTTTATGTTTAAAAAAGATGCATCAATTAAAAATATACCGACCGTATTGATTATATTAGATGGTTTTGGATTGGCTGATGAGACCAAAAAAGGTAATGGTATTACCCAAAGGACAGCCCCAAATATATTTGGATATATGAAACAATATCCTAGTACAGAATTGTTGGCATCTGGTAAAGATGTCGGTCTCAGAGATGGTCAACCGGGCAATTCTGAAGCTGGGCATTTGAATATTGGTGGAGGTAGAATTGTAAAACAAGATTTAGTTTTGATTTCAGAATCAATTAAGGATGGAACATTTTTTAAAAATGAGGCATTTAAACAAGCTCTTTTTCATGTAAAAAAGTATAATAGAGCTGTTCATATTTTTGGATTGTTGACAGATGGTTCTAGTGCTCATGCATGTCCTGATCATCTTTTTGCAATGTTGGAATATTTTCGTCGCGAGCGTCAAGGTAAAGTATATTTGCATTTATTTACTGATGGTCGTGATTCTGCTTCAAGTAGTGCATTGATGCATTTAGAAGAGTTGAGAAAACATTTACTTAGTCATGAGAAAATTGCGACATTGATGGGTAGATTTTATGCTATGGATAGAAATAAAATATGGGATAGAACAAGGCAAGCATATGAAGCAATTGTTTCAGGGCAAGGTAGAATAGCAACAAGCGCAGAAGATGCTATTAAAGAATCATACAAAAGAGGGGATACTGATGAGTTTATTGAGCCGACTGTTATTGTTGAAAATGGTAAACCAGTAGGGTTATTTAATGATAATGATTCAATTTATTTTATAAATGCAAGAAGTGACAGAGCTCGTCAACTTACGAAGGCTTTTGTCCAACCAGATTTTCAAAAGAAAAATCTTGGAGCTTTTAAAAGATCAAAATTTCCTCAAAATACTCGTTTTGTGGCAATGACTGATTTTGGACCAGATTTGCCAGGAATTTTTACGGCATTTCCAAGTCCGGATGTAGACAATGCCCTTGCAAAAGCAATTGGTGAGAACTATAAGCAGTTATATATATCTGAAACAGAGAAATATGCTCATATTACTTATTTTATAAATGGTGGTTACTCTAAAGCTTTAAATGGTGAAGAACGAGAAGTAATAAATTCAATTTCGATTAGATCTTATGCAGAAAAACCAACTATGAATGCTGAAGAGTTGACTGATAGAGTAGTTTCATATATTCAAAAAGATAAATATGATTTTGTTTGTATGAATATTCCAAATGCAGATATGGTTGGACATACTGGAGAATTAAATGCTGTTCAAACAGCAGTGCAATTTATAGATGAACAAATTAAAAAAATAGTTGATGAGGTTGTAGAAAATAAAAATGGACAAGTCTTAATTACTGCTGATCATGGAAATGCTGAAGAAATGATAAATCCTGATACTGGTGAAGTTTCCACTGAACATACTACTAATTTAGTTCCATTTATTATAGTTAAAAAGGGAATGGAAGGTGTAAAAATGCGTAAAGGACGATTGGCTGATATTGCGCCGACTATGTTAAAACTAATGAATATTAATAAGCCTGAGGAAATGACAGGTGAATGCTTATTTGATTAATGTATATATATGAGACCAAAACCAGTAGTTCTGGCAATAATAGATGGCTGGGGGGTCGCACCTGATTCTAAGGGGAATGCTATTTTTCATGCCAAAACTCCAAATTACGATAAATTTATAAAAGAATATCCTGCCATGACATTATATGCTTCTGGAAATGAGGTTGGTTTGCAATTCGGCGAGATGGGTAATTCAGAAGTTGGACATCTCAATATTGGGGCTGGTCGGGTATACTATCAAACATTTCCTCGGATAAATAAATCTATTAGTGATCAATCTTTTTTTGAAAATGATGCCTTCAAAAAAGTTACAGAACATGTAAAACAAAATAAATCCGCGCTTCATTTGATTGGTTTGGTTAGTCCAGGGAATATTCATGCTAGTCAGACCCATTGTTATGCATTGCTTGAGCTGGCAAAGAAAAATAAATTAAAAAAAGTATATTTGCATGTAATATTGGACGGTAGGGATACTTTGTATAATGGAGGTATAGACTATGTTGAGCAAATGCAGAAAAAAATGAAAGAGTTGAAAATTGGTGAAATAGCCACAATATCTGGTAGATATTATGCAATGGACCGAGATAATCGGTGGGATAGAACTGAAAAAGCTTATAGAGCTATGGCAGAAGGTCAAGGAAAAATTTATGAGGATGTTTCGGAGGCTATACAAACATCATATAGAGAAGAAGTTTTTGATGAAGAGTTTGTGCCAGTAGTAATAGGCTCTAATAATAAACCTAAAGCAGTTATAAAAAATGATGATGGCGTTGTTTTTTTTAATTTTAGACCAGATAGGGCTCGTCAGTTGACAAAAGCATTTGTATTGCCTTCTTTTGCAAAATTTGAAAGAGAATATATTAAAAATTTATTTTTTGTAACAATGACAGAATATGAAAAAGAGATTCCTGTAGTTGTCGCTTTTTCGCCAATGGTGGTTCACAATAGTATGACACAAGTTATAAGTGATGCTGGGCTTAAACAATTTCATGTGGCCGAGACAGAAAAGTATGCTCATATTACATTTTTTTTGAATGGTACAATTGAGGAACCTTTTGAAGGTGAAGAAAGACAAATCATTGCTTCGCCACAAGTAGCAAAGTATGATTTGGCTCCAGAAATGTCTACACCAGAAATTACAAAAGAAGTTGTAAAAGCAATTGAGGCAGATAGATTTGATGTAATTTTTTTAAATTATGCATCGCCTGATATGGTTGGACACACATCAAATTATGATGCAGTTTTGCTTGCTGTAGAGTCTGTAGATAAAGGTTTGGGGTCAATTGCTGAGCATGTTTTGGCAAAAGATGGTGTATTTTTGATTACAGCTGATCATGGTAATGCTGAAGAGATATTAAATATACAGACTGGAGAAATGAATAAAGAACATAGTACTAATCCAGTACCATTTTTGATTATAGCAAATAAATATCGTGGCCAAGCTGGTCCAGGAGGGGACCCACCAGATACTGATTTGAGTCTTATTAAACCAGTTGGAGTTTTAGCAGATGTAGCGCCTACAATATTAGAGTTATTAGAAATAGATATACCACCAGAGATGACGGGTAGGTCATTGTTGGTATAAATTAATATAAAGATAGTATTTTATATTATTCCTTAATTATTTTAATTAGTTCTTCAACAATTTCCTCTTCTACTTCTTTGAGAGTTTTATTTTCTACAAAAAATGATATTTTATCTTTTGAACCAGTTGGTTTGTATTTGGTCAATAATTGTTTGAGGTCAATATTTTTCTTTGAATTTATTATAACGTGAATTTTGTTTTCGTTTGAATTTGTGTGTTCATGAATCAATAATGTTATTTTTGCTTCTGGTGAGGTACTGATTAATTCATCAATTATATCGCGTAGATCATCTTCTTTGGCATTTGATCTAGTAAAATCATCTTTTGTAATAGTACTCCAAACTAACCCTATATTTTTGTTACTTTGCATGTGGGTAAGAGTATTCCCCCAGAGTTTTAACATAGGGATTGTTCTGTTTCTATATAGATTATTAATAATTTTTTCTCTATTTGCGCCCATGTCGATTAATTTACTGGCAGTATTGAGAGTGAATGGTTTTATATTTTCTGCTTTGAAACTTTTTGTTTCAGATATTATACCGGTTAAAAGCGCGGTTGCGATATTTTCATCAATATATTCTTCTCCAATATTTTTGAGTAAATCAAATAGGATTTCTGTCGTAGAAGAACATGTAAGATCAATACAATTAATTTGGCCAAAATGTTCATTGCCAGATTGATTATCTATATTGATAATCGGTGTTTTGTAAAATAGATCTGTATTATTGTCATAGATTGACCCTAAGGATTCCAAATCCGGTGTGCCAACCACAAAAATCAAATCATATCTAAAGTCACTTTGAGCAGTTTTAATATTATCTTGATTAAGATAGCCTTGTTTTGGAGTTATAAAGATTCGGAGTTTTTCATTTTTCATGTCATAGCTCAATTCTTGCACACCAGTTTTTTCTACGTCTATGGATATGATAAATTTTTGTAAATAATCAAAATTATTTTTTATTTGGTCTGATTGTTTTAAGAATTTACATTGGTTTGGCAAAGAAAAATTATCACATACAATATCAACTGGTTTACTTTGTTTTTCCAAAAATAAAAGAAGCGCCAATGCACTTGAGATTGAGTCAATTGACGCATCGCGACTAAAAGTGATAAGTATTTGTTTTTTATCACTTATTAGTTGTTTGATTTGTTGAGTGTTTGTGAATGACATAGTTGATTAAGCATATTAACATAGATTTATCAGACTGTCAATTACCTAGAGGAACTTATTTTAAAGTAACTTTTTTTCTTTAAATTTTGCTAATTTTAGCAATTTTTCATAAAAATTAATAAAAACTTGATTTATTAGCCAAAATTGTATAAAATTAGTATTACTGAAGTTAAAAATATGCGAGAATTAGAAAAGGCTTACGATCCTAAAAAATATGAAAATGATACCTACAAACGCTGGGAAAACAGCGAATTTTTTAATCCTGATATTTGTATTGAAAAAGGTGTAACAGACGCAAAAGCTAAACCTTTTTCAATTGTTTTGCCTCCACCAAATGTAACAGGTAATTTGCATATGGGCCATGCGGCAATGTTGGCTATCCAAGATGTAATGGTCAGATATCATAGAATGAAAGGTGACAAAACTTTGTGGTTGCCGGGTACTGATCATGCTGCTATTGCTACTCAGGCCAAAGTAGAAAAAAAACTGTTGGAAGAAACTGGTCAGAGTAAACATGATTTAGGCAGAGAAAAATTTCTGGCAGAAGTAAATAAATTTGCGAAGGAGTCTCATGATACGATTGTCAATCAATGCAAAAAAATGGGTGCATCTTTGGATTGGAGTCGAGAAGCTTTTACACTGGACGCAAAAAGAAATTTGGCAGTGCGGACAGTTTTTAAAAAAATGTCGGACGATGAGTTGATTTATAGGAAATTTAGAGCAGTCAATTGGTCTACCAAAGGCCAAAGTACATTGTCTGATGATGAAATTGTACATTTAGAAAGACAGGCAAAATTATATACCTTTAAATATTCAGAGAACTTCCCATTTACTATTGCCACTACCAGACCAGAGACAAAACTGGGTGATACGGCTGTGGCAGTGAATCCAAAGGATAAACGATACAAAAAATATATAGACAAAGTTTTTGATATTGATTTTTTGGGTCAAAGTTTGAAACTAAAAATTATTGGTGACGAGGCAGTAGAAATTGACTTTGGAACGGGCGCGCTTGGTGTAACGCCAGCACATTCAATGACTGATTATGAAATGGCTCAGAAACATAATCTTGAACTGATAAAAGTAATTGGCGAGGATGGCAAGATTTCAAATGAAGGTGGTAAATTTGCAGGCTTGAGTGTAGTAGAGGCAAGAGCAAAAATAGTTGCAGAGCTTAAAGAAAAAGGATTATTAGAAAAAGAAGAAGACATAATACAAAATGTTGGTACTTCTGATAGGTTTGGAGATGTAGTAGAAGTTTTGCCAAAATTACAATGGTTTGTAGATGTAAATAAAAAATTCAAATTAGAAAAGTCCAAAATTGATGGCGTAAAAGATGGGCAAGAAGTAAGTTTAAAAGAGTTGATGCAAACAGTAGTAAAGAATAAACAAATAGAGATTATTCCAGAGAGATTTGAAAAAACTTATTTTCATTGGATAGATAATTTGCGTGATTGGTGTATCTCTCGTCAGCTTTGGTATGGTCATCAGATTCCTGTTTGGTATAAAAATGAAGAAATTTTTGTTGGATTAGAAGCACCAGCTGGTGATGGTTGGGTACAAGATTCAGATACATTAGACACTTGGTTTAGCTCAGGTCTGTGGACTTTTTCTACACTTGGTTGGCCAGAAGAAAATACTCCTGATATGCAATATCACCCAACTTCAGTTATGGAAACTGGTTATGATATTTTGTTTTTTTGGGTGGCTCGTATGATTTTGATGACTACCTATACTTTGGGAGAAATTCCATTTAAAAAAGTGTATTTGCATGGTTTGGTGCGTGATGAAACTGGTAAGAAAATGAGCAAGAGCTTGGGGAATATTATTGATCCACTAGATATGATAGAGAAGTATGGTACTGATGCGACTCGTTTGTCATTGCTCTTGGGTAGTACATCCGGCAATGATATGAAATTGTCTGAGGAAAAAATTGCTGGTTTTCGCAATTTTACCAATAAGCTTTGGAATATTTCACGATTTATGTTGTTGAATATTGATGAACAAAAAGTAGATTGTAAAAAACCAAAAGCAAAAACTTTAGCTGATAAATGGATTTTAGAATCTTTGGAAAATATACAATCTTTAGTAGAGGATTCTTTTGCAAATTTTAATTTTTCATTTGCTGGGGAAAATTTAAGAGACTTTACCTGGGGAGATTTGGCTGATTGGTATTTGGAAATTTCAAAAGTTGAAAGCGACAAGAGTGAAATATTAAATTATATTTTAAATACAATTTTGAAACTTTGGCATCCATTTATGCCATTTGTAACCGAAGCAATCTGGACAGAGGTTTATGGGGAGAATGAGATATTGATGATTGAGAAATGGCCTAGTTTTGTTCACAAGCCTAGCGATTTTGAAAGGACTGATATAAATGTTGATTTTTTGGCAATTAAAGATATTGTAGAACAAATACGCATGATTAGATCAGAAAATAAAATTGAACCAGTTAAAAAAATTAATGCGCATATTTTTGGCAAAAATGTAGAATTGGTAAAAGATAATAATAAAATTATTAGCGCATTGGCTCGTTTGGATAATTTGTATGTCAATAATGAAAAATCTGGAGTTGAAAATATGGTTGGATTTGTAGCTGGTGGATATGAAGTATATTTAGACTTATCTGGTGCAGTAGATTTAGAAAAAGAAAAAGCTCGTTTGCAAAAAGAAATACAAAATATTGAACCGTATGTCAAAGCACAAACCAGCAAATTGGCAAACAAGGGTTTTGTAGACAATGCGCCCAAAGCAGTGGTAGAAGAAGAAAAGAAAAAATTGGCAGAAGCAGAAACAAAATTAGAAAAATTAAAAAAACAATTAGAAAGTTTGATGTAGATGTCATTCCCGCCCCCGTCTACACGGGGATAAACTCCGGCGGGAATCCAGTAATATGATAAAAACTTATTATGTATATATATTAGCAAGTAAAAGAAATGGTACTTTGTATATAGGGGTGACGAATGAATTAACTAGAAGAGTATTAGAACACAAAAATAAAGTTATAAAAGGTTTTACAGAAAAATATGGAGTAGATAAATTAGTTTATTATGAAGATTATGTTAATATAGAGGAGGCTATAAAAAGAGAGAAAGCAATGAAAAAATGGAATAGAGAATGGAAGGTTAAATTAATTGAAAAAAATAATCCAAATTGGAATGATTTGTGCAAATAAACTAGATTCCCGCCTGCGCGGGAATGACATAAATAAATAATAATATGATAAATACTGACCAACAAAAAATTAATGAACTTTTGGAGCGAGGTGTAGAAAACATCTACCCCAATAAAGAGTTTTTGGAATCAAAATTAAAAAGTACTGAACAGCTTACCCTGTATACCGGTTATGATCCGACTGCGCCGACTCTACATATTGGTCATGGTATTACCATGATGAAATTAAGACAATTTCAGGATTTAGGGCATAAAATTATCATGTTGATAGGGGATTTTACAGGTATGATTGGTGATCCGACTGACAAAACATCAGCCAGACAAGTATTAACAAGAGATCAGGTTTTGGAAAATTGTAAAAATTATAAGGAACAAGCTTCGCTCATTTTGAATTTCAAAGGAAAAAATTCAGCACAAATCAAATATAATAGTGAGTGGTTTAAAAAGATGAGTTTTGCTAATGTTATAGACCTTACTTCTCAGTTTACTGTACAAAGAATGTTAGAAAGAGATATGTTTGAAAGAAGATATAGGGGAGAGATAAAATGTATTTTTTGTGATAATGTATTTACCCAACCATATTCAACTTTATCTGATAATTCTACGACATCAGAAGGTGTTGATTTTCCAAAAATTACAAAGTGCTCTAAATGTGGTAGAACAGTTGAGGAAATGCTTAATAGCAATAATAATGAAAAAAAACTTTCAATTTTTACATCTCCTAAACCAATATATTTACATGAGTTTTTGTATCCAGTAATGCAGGCTTATGACAGCGTTAGACTGGATGTAGATGGAGAAGTTGGGGGCAATGATCAGACTTTTAATATGTTAGCCGGAAGAGAATTAATGAAGAAAATGAAAGGAAAAGAAAAATTTGTTTTGACTACAAAACTTTTGGTTGATGCGTCTGGCAAGAAAATGGGCAAGAGTGAGGGTAATATGATAGCACTTAACGATGAACCTGAAGAAATGTATGGGAAAGTTATGTCTTGGGCTGATGATATGATTGTGCGTGGTTTTGAACTTTGTACTAATGTGGGGATGGATGAAGTAAAGAAAATAGAAAAAGAATTTAAGGATGCAGATCCGCGTGACTTAAAAATGAAATTGGCTTATGAAATAACCAAAGCATTTTTGGGTGAAGAATCGGGAAAAAAAGGTGAGGAATATTTTGTCAAAGTAATCCAGAATAAAGACAAGCCAGATAGCATGATGGAATTATCACCAAAAGAAAAAGACATTGTATCAGTATTGGTAGAAGCTGGATTTGTCAAAAGTACCTCAGAAGCTCGTCGTGCTATTGATGATGGTGGAGTAAAAATCAATGATGAAAAAGTTTTAAAAATTGATGTTCAAGTAAAATCAGGCGATATTGTCCAAAAAGGTAAAAGATTTTTTGTGAAAATAAAGTAATATGTTGAGTTCTCTGAAACAACAATTAATCAAAGCGCTTTATTCTGCTGGGGTAACTGGTAGTATTGAATTGGTTACACCGCCCAAACCAGAGATGGGTGAGTTTGCGTTTGCTTGTTTCAATTATGCCAAGAAATTGAATTTGAATCCAGCCGAATCTGCTAAAATTTTGGTAGAAGATTTACAGAAGGAAATAGCTGAGATTGATATTTTGGATAAAGTAGAAGCTGTTGGACCTTATGTTAATTTTTATTTAAATAGTAGTTTGCTTGCAGAAAAAATATTAGGCTCAATTACACCAGATTATGGAAAACAAGAGAAAAAAAATAAAAAAGTTTTGATAGAATATGCTCAACCAAATACACACAAAGCATTTCATATTGGGCATTTGCGTGGAACTATAACGGGTGAGAGTTTGTCGCGTATAATGGAAATGTGTGGTTATAATGTTGTGAGAGTAAATTATCAAGGAGATGTAGGGATGCATATTGCCAAAGCTATTTGGGCAATTATTAGAAATAAGGAAAAATATGATAGTCTCAAACATTCGTCTGTTGAGGAAAAAGTCCAGTTTTTAGGAATGGCTTATGCTGATGGCGCCAAGGCATTTGAAAGTGATGAAAAATCCAAAGCAGAAATAGTAGATATCAATGCTAAAATCTATAAGCAAGATAAAAGTATAAAAGAAATATATGGGGAGACTAGAGCTTGGAGTTTGGAATATTTTGATAAAATTTATATTAAATTGGATACACATTTTGATCGGTTATTTTTTGAGTCAGAAGTTTTTGAGAGAGCTATTGGCATAGTAAAAAATTTCTTGATTGAACATTTGTTTGCAGAGAGTGAAGGGGCGATAATTTACAGAGGTAGTACCCAAGGTCTTCATGATAGGGTTTTTCTAAGTAGTATGGGTTTGCCAACTTATGAAGCTAAAGATTTGGCTTTGGCAGAGCTACAATTTAAGGAATTTAATCCAGATAAAATTATTCATGTTATTGCTCGTGAACAAACAGAATATTTAAGAGTTATTTTTCAAGTATTAGAGCGAACTTTACCCAATTCTCGTGGCAAAGAAAGTCATTTGGCTTTTGGTTGGGTGAGTTTAAAGAGTGGAAAGATGAGCTCTAGGAGTGGGCAAGTAGTTTTGGCAGAAGATCTGATAAATGATATCAATAAAAAAATATTGGGAATAATGGAGGAAAGTGATATTAAAAATAAAGAATTCATTTCAGAAAAAGTATCATTGGGCGCGCTCAAATATTCATTTCTCAAGACTGGAGTACACAACGATATAGTTTTTGATTTGGAAGAGTCTGTCAGTTTGTCAGGAGATAGTGGGCCATATCTTATGTATATTGTGGCTAGGATCAATCGTATTTTGGATAAAGCAGGAAGTAGAAACTTTTTTAAAAAATTATTCAAGAAAAAAAATGTGTTGCCAAAAAATATTGATAGTATTGAAAAGCAATTATTAATGAAATTAGCTGAGTTTAATGATATAATAAAAATAGCTTGTGATAATCACGATCCATCAAAAATTGCTCAGTATTTATTTTCAGTTGCGCAATTATTTAATAATTTTTATCATGAATTGCCTATACTAAAGGCAGAGAATGAGGATAAAAAGTTTAGAATTGAGATAATAAAATCAGTGCATATTGTTATGACCAAAGGCCTATATCTTTTGGGTATAAGTACAGTTAAAGAAATGTAATTTATGGAATTTTTAAAAAAAATATTTCAAAAAAAAGAAGTAATACCACTATGGTGGATTATAGCTATTTTGTTATTTGTTTTTGCTGGTCTTATTGATACTACATATTTATCTCTAAAGCAATTGTCTGGTAGCTCAGTTGTTTGTAATATTTATGAAGTAAATAGTTGTAGTAATGTTTTGACCAGTGAGTATTCCAAGTTATTTGGTTTGCCACTTTCTATTTTGGGTTTTGGTTATTATTTTTCATTGTTTGTATTTATTTTAATATATTCAACAGGTGTTAATAAAAAATATTTTAATATTCTCTATGCGATGAGTATATTTGGATTTTTATTTTCTGTACGCTTGGTTTATCTTCAATTCTTTGTAATAGAGAATTTGTGTTTTTATTGTATGTTGTCAGCTTTATTTTCTACAATGATATTTATAACCAATAGTGTTTATTTTATTTATAATAGAAAAAAATTTAAAATTAGTTTTTGATACTTTGTATGATAGATAGATTGGAGTGTATTAGTTATAAGGATGAAAAAAAGTTAGAAGAATTGAAAAATAATAATGTTAATTTTATAGATTTTTTTGATTTGCAAGTAGATGAGTTGTGTGAGGCAAGGAATCCAAGTATAAGAGATAATATAGATGAAATGATGAGCAAAAAAAAAGAATATAAAGCAAAATACAGTAAAGAAAAAATTTATTGTTATTTACCGTGGAAGAATTTATGTGTAGTGTGTTTATCAGAAGATTTATTTTTTGAAGTTCGTACAGCAAGAAATAGGGATTTAATCACCAAAAAAGAACAAGGTAATTTTAGAGATGCATCAATTGCTATTGCGGGGTTAAGTGTTGGGAGTAATATTGCAAGAATCTGTGTTTTACAGGGTGGTCCTAAAAAAATAAATATAGCGGATGCGGATGTAATAGGGTTGTCTAATTTAAATAGAATAATAAATGGCATTGATTCTATTGGCAAGAAAAAGACTCAAGCTTTGGCTGAGAAATTGTATGAAATGGATCCATATTTAAATATTGTAGAATTTGATAATGGAGTGAATAATAAAAATGTTGATGATTTCATCCATAATGATGGTGAAGTGGTTAAATTGATTGTAGAGGAGGTTGATGATTTGCCGGCAAAAATAGTCTTGAGAGAGTATGCTTCCAAACATAAAATACCATTATTTAGCATAACGGATAATGGGGATGGAATAATTGTTGATATTGAAAGATATGATGAAGATTATGAAATTAATGATTTTTATAAAAGGATGGAAAAGATACCAAAAGAAAAAAATAATTTGAAAATACAAGATATAGCTAAAGTAGTAACTAATTTCATAGGAGTAGATGATGTGGATACAAATATGTTGGATTCTGTTTCAAGAGTTGGTAAGGATATTTATTCATGGCCTCAGGTTGGGGGTACAGCAGTATTAGCAGGAGTAGTTGGCGCGTATATTGTAAGACAGATATTAAATGAAAAGAAATTATCCAGTGGCCGTTATTTAATTTCTTTGACAGATATTTTTTCTATTTATGGAGATGATGATAAAGAATTAAGGCAAGAACTTTTAAATTATTTTAAAAATTAAATATGAGTGATAATAAAATAAAATTAGATGGAGATAGTTTGAGTTTAGATAATTTTATAAAAGTTGTTAGAGAAGGGGTAGTAGTTTATTTTTCAAAAGAAAGTCAGAAAAAAATGAAAGAATCTAGACAGATGTTAGAAGATTGGGTAAATGATGAAAAAGTAGTTTATGGAGTTACGACTGGTTTTGGACCTTTTGTTTCAGTTTTGATACCAAGCAAACATCAGACTGATTTACAAGAAAATTTGATAAGAAGTCATTCTGCAAATGTTGGCCCATTGTTTTCTGAGGAAGAGGTAAGAGCAGCGATGTTGCTTAGGTTGAATGTATTTGCCAAGGGTTGTTCTGCTATAAGAATAGGAACCGTGAATACTTTAAAAGAAATGTTGAATAAAAGAATTCATCCATGTGTACCTCAATGGGGATCTGTCGGAGCAAGTGGTGATTTGACACCATCATCTCATATAGCTTTAGCATTGATGGGTGAAGGTGAAGTTATTTATAAAGGTAAAAAAGTTAAGACGGCTTTTGCTTTTAAAAAGGAAGGGGTAATACCAGTAAAGTTTAAAGCTAAAGAAGGCTTGGCTTTAATAAATGGGACAACGATGATGACAGGTGTCGGTGCAATTCAATTATATGATGCCTGGAATTTGGTACGATCTGCTGAAATAATATCAGCAATATCTATGGGCGCGCTAAATGCCTCTATGGAGCCATTTATAGCAAGAGGACATGAGATGAAAGCTCATCCAGGACAAATTTCTGTAGCCAGTAATCTAAGAAAATTATTGGCAGATTGTGAATTGGTTATAAATAATGATAAGTTGAAAAAAATTCAAAATGATTTACAAGATAAAATAAAAAATGGTAAAGAAGTTGTTGATTCAGGAATTCATGTGCAAGATGTTTATTCTTTGCGGGCAACTCCACAAGTGCTTGGGGCTGTGCGTGGGGCTTTGGATTATATAACAAATAGTTTATTGATAGAAATGAATTCTGCCAACGATAATCCATTATTTTTTACAGACTTGGGTATATCTTATCAAGGGGCAAATTTTCATGGACAGACAGTAGCCTTACCTTTGGATGTCTTATCAATATCTTTAACAGAGATAGCCGTATTATCAGAACGTAGATTAAATAAACTTTTGGATAGTGTTAGAAGTAGAGGTTTAACTCCATTTTTGGCTGGTAAAAAAGCAGGTTTATCATGCGGGTTTGAAGGTTCTCAATATATTCCGACATCATTAGTGGCAGAATGTAGAACTTTGTGTAATCCAGTTTCAATTCAATCTATTCCATCCAATGGGGAAAATCAAGATGTTGTTAGCATGGGGTTGATTGCTGCTCGTAAAGCAAGGGATATAAAAGAAAAGATTGAATATGTTTTGGCGGTAGAGTTGTTAGCAGCCTGTCAAGGAGTAGAGGAAAGAGGGGTTGAAAAGTTAGGAAATATTTTGACATTAGCGCACAAAGAAGTCAGAAAATTAGTTTCAAGTCATAATAAGGATAGAGTGATGAGTAATGATTTTGAAAAAATCAAAGACTTTATTCATCAAGGAAAATTGGTTAGTGTAATCAAAAAAAAGATATCTGATTTAGAATAATATTCATTATGCAAGAGTTTTCTTATAATTATTTAGAAAAGAAATTAAAAACTAAAGATTTTTATTTTTGGCAATCTTTAGCAGAGACTAGAGCATTAGATTTATTCAGACAAGCATCTAGAAGAGTGCCTGCGTATAAAGATTTTCTAAAAAAAAATAAGATTAATTCTGATAAAATAAAGAAAATTAGTGATTTTAAAAATTTACCTTTACTAAATAAGAAAAACTATATTTTACAGTATAGTTTAAATGAAGTGTGTTGGGATGGTAAATTGACTAAAGGCGGGATTATATCTCAGAGTTCTGGCACTACAGGTGAACCAGTTTTTTGGCCTCGGTTTACTATTAATGACAAAAGGACAGCACTTTTACATAAACTTTTTTTTAAGAAATTTTATTCTTCATACGAAAAAGATACTTTATTTATTGTGTGTTTTTATTTGGGGGCGCATGTGGCTGGTATTATTACTTCAAATGCAATTAGGGATTTGATGGATACTGGTATGTCAGGTAGTCTGGTGACTGCTGGTTTGAATAAAAAAGATATTTTAAATAGTATAAAAAAATTATCAAAGTATCATAAACAGACTATTTTGATTGGTTATCCACCTTCTTTGATGGATATTATTTGTGATGAAGAATCTGAAAGTATAAATTGGAAAGAGCATAATATCAAATTTATGTTTTCGGCAGAATCATTCCCTGAAAAATGGAGAAATAAGCTATATAAAAAAGTAGGTATTGATGATGTTGAGAATAATGGTTTTAATGTTTATGGTTCAACAGACTTGGGTTTTATGGGGCATGAGACTCCATTTACAATTAGATTGCGTCAATTAATTGAATTGAAGGATTTGGATAGACGCAAGCTTGGAATTGAAAATAGTCATGTACCAGGAATTTATCAATATCACACATGGAATAAATATTTTGAGAGTTATAAGAATGAATTAGTTTGCACATCAGACTCTGGTGTACCTTTGGTAAGATATAATACACATGATGTTGGTATGGTCATGTCTCCGGAGAAGATTGATCAAGAATATAGTGATTTTGATTTATTAAAAACTGATGATTGGCATTTGCCAGTATTGCTTGTGTTTGGTAGGAGTAATTATAGCGCAACATTGTATGGAGTGAATATATATCCAGAACATATTAGAGAGGTACTCACACATAATGAAATTATACAATATTTTAGTGGAAAATTTTTTATGAAAACTGTGTTTGGAGAAAATCACCAAGCTTTAGAAATTCATTTGGAGTCTTCAGGTAAAAAAATTGATGTTGACTTATCAGAAATACAACAGCTTTTTAGTAAATATTTGAAAGATATAAATATGGAATATAAAAAATTGCGTCATATTGTGGGAAAAAGAGTGTTTCCAGAATTGATTATTTATGAAAAAGGCTCAGAAGAGTTTAAAAATTTGAAGGCAAAACATAAATATATAATAAAAGAAAAAAATTAAAATATTATGGATAATAAATTGATTAAAGATATTTTAGAAATGGCTGTGTATGCTCCATCTGGTGAAAATTCGCAACCGTGGCGTTTTGAGGTAAAAGAAAATATTATATATCAATATAATATTCCAGATAGGGATAATTATATTTATAATTATAGACAAAGAGGTTCTTATTTTGCTCATGGCGCAGTGTTGCAAAATATTATTTTGTTATCTGAATCTAGTGGTTATGAAGCTAGTATTGATTTATTCCCATCTAGTAGTGATACTAATTTAGTAGCAAAAATTTCATTAAAAGAATCTGAAAAGAAAGTAAGTCATTTGTGTGATTTTATTAAAAAAAGAGCGACTAATAGAAAAAAATATAAAGATATTACTATTACTATCGCACAAAAGGAAGAATTAAAAAATATAGCGAATGAGTTTGAAGGTATTTCACTTTTATTTGTGGAATCCAAAGAAAACAAAGAAAAATTATCAAAAGTTTTTAGTAATAATGATAGGATAATGTTAGAAAATAAGATTTTACATGATTTAATTTTTGATAATATTTGTTGGACAGAAACACAAGAAAAAGAGAATAAAACTGGTCTTTATGTCAAGACTATGGAATTGGAAACACCCCAATTAGCTATTTTTAAACTTTTAAAGACTTGGCGCATAGCTCAATTATTTAAAATTTTGGGTATGACAAAATTTATTGCAAAAGAAAATGCAAAAATTTATGCTACGGGTACATTTTATTTATCTATTTTGGTTGATGATAAAGATTCTAATTATGTTAAAGCAGGTATGTTGGTCCAAAAATTGTGGTTAACTATTACTAAATGGGGCTTAAGCGCTCATCCTTTGGCAGCTTTGCCTTATCTGCATGATCGTGTTAAAAATAATGATTTAAAATCTTTTTCTTTTGAGCATATCAATTTAATTAATGATTCATATCATATTTTAGAAAATATTTATAAAATTTCAGATAATAAGAATGTAGCAATGACTTTGAGGGTTGGTGATGGCGGAGAACCGACAGCTTTATCTTCACGTATGAAACCAGAAATTATTTTTAATTAATTCTTTTTATAAATAATTAAAAATGGTATAATAAAATAGAATTATATTTCTATGAATTTGGTTGTAAATACGGATTTATTTATCGTAGGGTTAGCTATAACGGGTATAGCTATTTTGGGTTTTTTGATTTATTTTAATAATAAATCTAGTACTACAAACAAAGCATTTTTATTATTATCAATTTTTACTATTCTTTATAATGGATTCAATTATTTAACTTATAAATTTTTGGATCCGAATGTAGTGATTTGGTTATTGAGAACTACAATTTTTTTGGCAGTTTGGCATTCATTTTTTACTTTTCACTTACTTTATGTTTTCCCTGAAAAGAAAAAAATGATTCCTAAATTTTATAAATTTTTTTTGTTACCATTTGTAATAACTATTGCGATATTAACTTTAACACCATTAATTTTTAAAGAAGTAATGGAATTTAATGGTGTTAGGGTATCTAGGGTTATAAATGGACCATTTATATTTTTGTTTGTAATGACTGCGGTTGGTTTAAATTTGTCAGGTGTAATTGTTTTTATACTGAAAATATTAAGATCACCAAAATTACAACGCAGATCATTGAGTTTTGTTTTAATAGGATTTTTTTTAACAATTTTTTTAATATTAATTTTTAGTTTAATTTTGCCTACTTTTTTTGGTAATTCTAATTTTGTTACATTTGGCGCGGCATTTAGTTTACCATTTTTATTTTTTACATATTATGCGATTGTAAGACATAAGTTGATGAATATAAAAGTGGTTTCTACTGAATTTTTGGTGATTGGTTTATCTGTAGCTGTACTTTTTGAAGTGATAACTTCTAATGATTTGGTCACTATTTTTTATAAAGGCTCTTTGTTTCTTTTGATTTTAAGTGTTGGTATTTTGTTAATACAAAGTGTTAGAAAAGAAGTGCAACAAAATGAAAAATTGTTACATCTTGCAAAATCACTTGAGACTGCCAATTTGCGTCTACAGGAATTAGATCGTCAAAAGACAGAATTTCTCTCTATTGCTTCTCATCAACTTCGTACACCTATATCTATTATCAAGGGATATATTGAGCTTATACAAGATGGGGCATATGGGAAGATTACTGTGAAGACAAAGAGTATATTGGGTGATATGGATGAAACAAATGAAAGATTGGTTAAATTGATTGATGAGTTTTTGGATATTTCTAGAATTGAACAAGATAGGACTAAATTTAGTTTTGAAATTCATGATATGAATGAATTGATTACAAGTGTAGTCCAAGAAATGACTCAACGCGCAAAAGACAAAGGTCTAAAGATTGTGTGGAAGCCAGACAAAACAAAGTTAGATGTATGTATGGATGATGAAAAAATTCGTCATGTAGTTTTTAATTTTATTGATAATGCAATAAAGTATAGTGAAAGAGGTTTAATCAATGTATCAGCTGAAGTTGTTGGAAGTAATATAAAAGTGAAAGTTAAAGATAATGGTATTGGTTTTGATAAATCAGATGAAGTAAACTTTTTTCAAAAGTTTTATCGTGGTAAAAATGTTAAAAATACCAATGTTGGCGGTACTGGACTTGGAATTTATGTGACTAAGAAGTTTGTTGAAAAACATAATGGACAAGTGTGGGCAAAAAGTGATGGTCTTGGTAAGGGTGGAGAATTTGGCTTTAAAATCCCATTAAAACAGAAGGATCAATGTTTGTAATTTGATTCTCAATATAACAAAATAATAAATAATTAATTATTTTGTATAGTTGCAAAATAGTTGTAATTGTTGTAATATATTTATATTATTTAATCTATTATATATGTTTCAAAAACCAAATTATAGCGAATCAGAGTCTCAAATTAATGCACAGCATACAAAACAACATGATGATGTAGAGACTGTGGTTGGCCCATCAGTACACGTAGAAGGTGATTTTTCTTCAGAAGGTAATATTTTGGTAAAAGGTATTGTGTCTGGAAATGTAAAAACTAGTAAATTATTTACATCTGAGAAAGGTTCTAAAGTTTTAGCAAGTGTAAAAGCTGGTAATGCTGTAGTTTCTGGAGTTGTTAAAGGTAATGTAAAAGTTGATGATAGACTTGAGCTTACTTCAACTGCGCAAGTTTTAGGGGATATTGAGTGTGGTGTCTTGGTAATTGAAGCTGGTGCATTAATCAGGGGAAAAGTTACAATGAAAGGATTGGAAATAGATGACCCAAAAAGTGATAAAAAATCTGGATTAATCAGAGGAATTGTTAAAGATGATGATAAAAAAGATAAATAATTTGGATTGTAACTGGTATATGACTGATTTATGTATGTTTATTTATATGACAATTACCTTAGAAGTAAAAAATTTGATTCAACCGTAAAAGCTATTGAGACTAGGTTGACAGATTTTGAAATTGCAGGTAAAATAATTAGACTTCAAAATTTTACAAATACGGAAGCCATAATTGAAGAGGAAATTAAGAAAGGGGCTACTGTAATTGTAATAGTTGGAAATGATGAAACTTTTGGCAGGGTTTTGTCTCGAGGAGCAGCCTGTAGGGTGCTTTTTGGTTTTTTGCCAGTAGGACCTAAAAATACTATTGCAGAAGTTTTGGGAATTCCAGAGGGTGAGGACGCTTGTGATGTGCTTTCTCAAAGAAGAAAAATTAATTTAGATATTGGGTGGATTAGTAATCGCAATAGATATTTTATTTCTCAGCTTTATATTCCAGCGAGTGATATAACTGTAGAGTATGATGAAAAATTTAAAGTATTTGGAAAGCACAAAAAAATGGAGTTGGTAGTTTGTAATTTACAGCCATTTGTCTGGAATAGAAAAGGTAAAGAGGATTTTATTGTCCATCCGCAAGATGGTAAATTGGAAGCTTTTTTACGTCCAATGTCTGGCAAGGGAATGTTTAGTGATAAGTATGAAGATCCGAGTTTGTTTCCATTTGAAGAAATGGTTATTACAGGAAGTAAACCTTTCCAAGTGGAAGCTGATGGCACTATAACCAAGGAAACAAAGATTGTAATAAAGTTGGCAAAAAATAGAATTGAGATGATTGTTGGGAAAGATAGGCGGTTTTGATACATAAAAATATAATTTATTTTATTCATTCTCGTTCAAATTCGTTCCAAACATACATAATTATTCTTTTTACTCATTCTCGCCTGCGGGCTCCGAGGTGTCGCCTGTTGTGGCGACAAATCCGTAAAAAGAATAATTATGTATGTTGGCTGTTAGGTAAAATTATATTCATTATAGAATAGAAGAGAAATATGCTCAGGTGGTGAAATTGGTAGACACGCAGGCTTGAGGGGCCTGTGGGCGTAATGCCTGTGGAAGTTCGAGTCTTCTCCTGAGCACCAGAAAGGAAATTTAAAAATTGAAATATTAGCTTCACTTTGCTTTGTGACTAATTTGTATTCAGTTTTTGGAAAAGAAAATTTTTTAATCAAAAACTTAAACTAAGAAAAAGCCTTAAAATATAGACTTTTTGTTATTATTAGATGTTAACTATACAACTTCTTGACATAGAGTTATTTATCTGCTAGTATAATTAGTTCAGGTGAACTATTGTGTCTTAAAATTTGAACATTCTCAACCCAAACAGAAGGTATTACAAATGACACTCACTGAACTTTTACAGATTGGCGATGAAGTTGTCTTCAAGGTTGACCCCGAACGCCGTGCGTGGACGGACATCTACAATGATGTCCCCGATGGCACCAAGGGTATTGTTTGTGGCTTCTATGATGCCGTGATCTACGAGTCTCGCGTTCGGGTTCTCGTGCACCAGCCCGGCGTCTATCATCGCAAGGGCGCGGTGTCAGTCTGGCTCTCGGACGGACGCATCGTTCCCGGCGACTGGTCAATCGAGATGGTCGACAAGGACCAGGAGAAGCGTCGCGACGCCGCTCTCCGCGGAGCCGATGGCATACTGCGCACTCCGCAAGTTCGCCTCGGCGATCTGCCGGAAACCAAGGTCTGGGAACAGGACAAGGTCCGCGTGCGCTTCCCGCACGACGGTAGCGAGCACGAGATGACAATTGGCCGTATCGACTACCATCACATGCACCAGCGTCGTAACGACGGCTCTTCGTGGCCGTTTTACGATGTCCGGTTCATGGAAGGCGGTTCGACCAGCGCCGAGGAGTCGTGGATCGAGCTCATCGAACGCGGCAACGTCTGGAAGTATTACAACAACCAACCGCTCGTGTTCACCGATCTCAAGGAGGAAGCCAGCTTCTTCCATCTCGTCGGTCAGACCGAAGAGGTGCGCAACCCGAAGAACAACCTCTACAGTTGGACTGAGGAAGAAGTGCTCGAGGCCATCATGAACGGTACCGTGCATGGCTTCTCGGTCGACAGTGGCTTCTTCGGCTCTGGCCCGTACATCAACGCCCAGCGCTTCAAGGACGAGGAGCTTGGCAAGCGGGTCGCGAAGGTGACACTCGAAGGTTTTGGCATCACCGCCTAAACAACCACTACGTGACTTCGGTCACATCTGGGTACCCATGGACTTTGTCCCTCTGGGTGCCTTTTCTTTTTTATAACTCAAGGGAGTAATTCCAGCCGTTTTATAATACCTTCTTAAAACGGCGGGGATTTGTGTACTCACTGGGCGGACGAGGTGTGAAATCCGAGTTTACGATTTAGTCAGGAGCCACCACGCGCTCCACGTGTGTGAAGTGGGTTCGTGCAAAGGTTAATATGTCAGCACTTATTAAATATAAAAAAACCGACTAATGTCGGATTTTTTATATCTTGTTCATTACAGTAAGCCGAATTTTGTAACTTGATAAATCAAGCAATGATCATTTCTCTAGACTAAATATTGCTATTTAGTTCAAACGAGCTAACTTTTCGAACTAATAAATTAGAACGCTGCTCTTTCTCCCATGTAGGGTTTACCGTCCCCCGCTGGATAGCGGAGGAAGTATAGTAGCTTTTGTCTTAAGAATAAAAACTTCCATACTCTTTTCACGTTTTATCCTAATAAATTAGGACTAGTATAGTCTCTGTGGCACTGTCCCTAATGTACTGTCACCAGTACACCGACGGGTATTACCCGCTACATTTTTTCTGGTTTAATAGAGGAAGTTCGGACTTTCCTCATCACACAAGTAGTGTGACGCGATCATTTATAATGAACAAGATGGCTTCAATATAGCATATTTTTGTGTTTTTGTCAAGTGTTTTTCATAAAAAAATAAAATTGACTGATTGTATTTTTTGGGCTAATATATAACTATAATAAGCAAAATATTATGATGAAAAGATCTGAATTATTTATTACTGCCATACAAGTTCCAGTGGATTTATTATTGTTGTTGTTTGCAGCTATTTCTGCCTATTATTTGCGTTTTAGTGATTGGGCAGTAGATTGGAAACCGGTAATATTTGATATATCGGCAAATGAATATATCTCGTTAGTGTTGCCGATTGCACTTGTCTGGATAATAATATTTGCTTTTGCCGGACTTTATTCCACTGATCCCAATAGAAAACTTTTACCAGAATTACAAAAAGTGATTTTTGCTTGTTCATCGGGTCTTGCTTTGGTTGCTGTGTATGTAATGTTTAGACAACAAGTTTTTGATTCTAGATTTTTGGTGGTAGTTAGTTGGGTATTTGCGGTAGTTTATATGGTGTTGGGTAGGATTGCTATGCGTCTTTTTAAGAGGAGATTGTATAAGGCGGGTATAGGGTCTAGAAAAATTGTTGTTATCGGACATCATGGGACATCGGCGGATGAAATAATTAATTTTTTGAAAGATCACAAAGAAATGGGTTATTTGATAGTGGGGCAGTTTGTGCATTTTGATAATTCTACAATTAGTACACTTCATAATCTAAAAGTTGATGAAATAATTTTTACAAATCCTCGTGCTCATGAGACAGAAACATTACAAGCAATTAAATATTGTAATGAACATCAGATTGTCTTTAAATATTCAGCAGATTTATTTGATACTTTTTCATCAAATATGCGTGTAAGCCCATTAGCCGGAATACCGATTGTTGAGTTGCGCTCGACACCTCTTGAAGGTTGGGCAAGGATATTGAAACGAATTTTTGATATTGTTATGAGTATTTTTGTGCTTGTAATTGTGAGCCCAATAATGATTTTTACTTCTGTATTTATTTTTTTTGAAACAGGATTACCAATAATTTATAAAAATGAAAGAGTTGGTTTGAAGAGTAAAAAGTTTTTTACTTTAAAATTTCGATCAATGTATAAAAAAGATTGTACGGGAAAACAATTTGGTGAAGAAGGTGTCCATGCTGAAGAGAGAGAAAAAGATTTAATAAAAGAAAAAAGTATCAAAGATGGCCCAATTTATAAAATTACAGATGATCCTAGAGTAACAAAATTTGGAAGATTTATAAGGCGTTGGAGCATAGATGAATTACCTCAGTTTTTTAATGTATTGGGTGGAAGTATGAGTATTGTGGGTCCTAGACCGCATCAGCCTAGAGAAGTTGATAAATATGAAAGTGAATATCGTTATGTATTGTCTTTAAAGCCAGGAATTACTGGACTGGCACAAATCTCAGGCAGGAGTGACTTAACTTTTGCAGAGGAAATGAGATTGGATGTTTTTTATATTGAAAAATGGAGTTTGTGGATTGATTTGGTAATTTTTATTAAAACTCCATTTATATTATTTAAGAAGAGAAAAGCATTATAATCTTTAAAAAAGTGATAAAAAGTCTGTCTTGATATAAGGTCATAATTTTGATAATATAGTTTAATAAATATATGAAAATTGCTCTAGTACATGATTATTTAGCTCAGGATGGGGGAGCAGAAAGAGTTTTACAAGCGTTTCATGAAATATGGCCAGAAGCGCCTATTTTTGTTTTGTTTTATGATAAATCAAAAATGCCAAGATTTAGTAATTTGGATATTAGAGAATCTTTTATTGCTAAAATACCAGGTGGTAGAGATCATTATCAATGGTTTTTGCCGTTTATGCCGGTAGCAACAGAACGCCACAATTTGCATGATTTTGATATTGTTTTGTCTTCAACCAGTGCTTTTGCAAAAGGTGTATTGACTCGTCCAGAAACTATGCATATATCATATTGTCATACACCGACTAGATATCTTTGGACGGATACTCATGAGTATATTGCTGATTTGAAATATAATGCAGTGGTAAAGTCATTGCTTCCAAGATTGATTCATAGGATGAGAATTTGGGATAAAATGAGTGTAGACAGAGTAGATCAATTTATTGCTAATTCTGATACAGTTCGCCAAAGAATTCATAAATATTATAGACGAGATAGTGATATTATATATCCTCCTGTCGATACTGATAAATTTTATATTAGTGACATTATTGGTAATTATTTTGTTTCTGGTGGCAGGATAGTGAAGTATAAAAGATTTGATTTGATTGTAGAGGTTTTTAATCGTTTGCGATATCCAATAAAAATTTTTGGTGATGGACCGGAGTTAGAAAATTTGAAAAATATTGCTTTACCAAATATTGAATTTTTGGGTAAGATAACTGACAAAGAAAAAGCTGATTTATTGAGTCAATCCAAGGCCTTTATTCATCCGCAGGTTGAGGATTTGGGGATTACACAAATTGAAGCAATGGCCAGTGGACGGCCAGTAATTGCTTATCCAGTAGGTGGGGCAAGTGAGACAGTGATACCAGGTGTGACTGGGGTATTTTTTAAAGAACAGACATGGGAGTCATTGTTGGATGCGGTTTTGAATTTTGATGCTAATGTTTGGAATAGTAAAATCATTAAAAATCATGCAGAAAAATTTTCTTCTATTTATTTTAAGGAAAGAATAGAAAAGTATATAAATGATAAATATGAGAATTTTAAACAGGATTTAAGCCAGTGCAGAATTCCATTATAATATGAATATTGCAATAGATATCCGATCATTAATGGATCCGGTGCGAACTGGAGTTGGTGAATATACTTATGAATTTTTGAATGAATTGTTTAAAATAGATAAACAAAATAAGTATTATCTTTTTTATAATTCTTTATCTGATGTTAGTGCTAATATTCCAAAATGGCAACAAGATAATGTAGAAATTATTAATTTTAAATACCCAAATAAGTTATTTAATTTTTCATTACAGTTTTTTAAATATCCAAAGTTAGATAAAATGATGCCAGAAAAAATAGATTATTTTTTTTCTCCGAATATAAATTTTTCTGCATTTTCATCAAAAGTAAAACAGATATTAACTATACATGATTTGTCATTTGAATATTTTGAAGATTGTTTTTATACAAAACAAAAGTTGTGGCATAAGATTATCAATCCCAAAAAACTTTGCCAAAATGCCAGTATAATTCTGACTCCTTCAGAAAATACAAAGAATGATATTATTGAAACATATAAAGTTAAAAAAAATAAAATTAATGTAATTTATCCTGGACTTTCCTCTATTTTTTTGCAGGAAACTAAAATTAGTGAAGAATCAATTAAATTAAAATATAATTTACCAGAAAATTTTATCTTATTTTTGGGAACAGTTGAGCCAAGAAAAAATATTATTGGTCTGATAAAAGCTTTTGAAAAAACTGGTTTAAAAAACAAAGATTATGAGTTGATTGTCGCTGGGTCTATGGGTTCTAAAAATACAGAAGTAAAAAAAATGATGGAAAATACAGCAAATGTAAGGTATATTGGATATATTGATTCGGCTGACAAACCAATGCTATACAAGCTTGCCAAAGTATTTGCCTATCCGAGTTTGTATGAAGGCTTTGGATTTCCTGTTTTAGAAGCAATGGCAGTCGGAACTCCAGTACTCACGAGTAATAGATCTTCATTGACAGAAGTGGTTGGAAATTCTGGATATTTGGTAAATCCGACTAATATTTATGAAATTACAGAAGGTATATTGAAACTTGTTGAGGATAAAGAATTGGGGGATTATTTTTCTAACAAGGCTATAGAAAGATCAAAAAGATTTAGATGGAGAAATACAGCTGAAAATTTTTTGCAATTATTAAATATAAATTATGAATAAAAAAATCAATATAATAAAGGAATCTGGTGATACTGCGCCATTTATAAGAGCAAAAGTTGAAAAATCTTTGATGCGTTCTGGTGCTTATCCAGCGCTTGCTAGACAGATTGCTTTGGAAGTAGAAAAAAATTTGGTGTCTGGAACTAAAACTCAAGATATATATAATTTGGCTTATAAAATTTTAAAAAGAGAAAATGCTAGACCGATTGCTGCGCGTTATAGTTTAAAAAAGGCTATTACTGCTTTAGGGCCTACAGGATTTCCTTTTGAGAGATTTATTGGTGAGATATTTAATAGAAAAGGTTTCAATGTTCAGGTTGGTGTAGTTGTAAAAGGTAAGTGTGTAAATCATGAAGTTGATGTCGTGGCAAAAAATGATGAGAAGCATTATTTTATGGAGTGTAAATTTCATGCTGATCAAGCGCGGTCAACAGATGTCAAAGTAGCATTGTATGTTCATTCTAGATTTCGTGATATTTTGGAAAAAATGGATGATAAAAAATTGTGCCATAAAATACATAAAGCATGGGTGATTACAAATACTCGATTATCACAAGATGCTATTGCTTATGGTGAGTGCAATGGAATGAAGATGATAGGTTGGAATTATCCAAAAGGTAGAGGGGTGGAAGTGTTGATTGAAGAGACTGGTTTACACCCATTGACATGTTTGACTACAATTAATGATAATGAAAAACGTATGCTTTTGGACAATAATGTAGTTTTGGTTCAGGATTTACCAGAAAAAATTTATTTATTGAAAAATTTGGGTATAAAGGATAAAAAGTTGGAAAATTTGTTAAAAGAGGCTAAAGATATTTGTGGTGACGGAGGAATAATTAATAATGATACAAAATAATTTATGCGTATAGGAATTGACGCTAGAATGATGGGCGGTGGCTTTGGTATCGGGCGTTATGTGGAACAATTGATTCTAAGTTTGCAAAAAATTGATAATAATAATCAATATATTTTATTTGTAAAAAAGATTGATAATAATAAGTTTAAAAGTAAAAATTTTAAACAAGTTGAGGCAGATATATCATGGTATAGCTGGGCAGAGCAAATAAAATTAAATAAAATAATTAAAAGAGAAAAAGTAGATTTGATGCATTTTCCTCATTGGAATATACCTTTGTTTTATAATGGTTTGTATATAGTCACTATTCATGATTTGATAATGTTTCATTTTCCTAGACCAGAAGCAACTACATTGGGGCCTATAAAATTTTGGTTAAAAGATTTTGTACATCGTATAGTCATCAGAAATGCAGTAAAAAAAGCAAAACATATAATTACTACCAGTGAATTTACCAAAGATGATATAAATAAAACTTTGGGTGTATCAATGAACAAGATGGCAACAATTTATCAAGCGCCATTTACAACAATTAACAATTTACAATTTACAATTAACAATGATGTGGTTTTAAGTAAGCATAATATAGTTAAACCATACGCATTATATGTGGGCTCAGCTTATCCGCACAAAAATCTGGATAGTTTATTGAAAGCTTGGAAATTATTTTTGGATAAATATGAAGTAGATTGTCAATTGGTTTTGGTAGGAAAAGAAAGTTATTTTTATAACAATATAAAAGAAAGTGATATTGCAAATAGATTGGGTAATAGAGTAATTTTTACTGGATTTGTTGATGATTTTGATTTGGATTTATTGTATAAACAATCAAAGTTATATATTTTTCCTTCTTTGTATGAAGGGTTTGGTTTGCCACCACTTGAAGCAATTGCGCGTGGATTGCCAGTGGTTAGCTCTAGCAGTTCTTGTTTACCAGAAGTGTTGGGTGAAGGAGCATTATATTTTGATCCAAATAATATTGAGAATATAGCCGATACCATAAATGAAGGCCTGTACAATGAAGATATTCGGCATCAATTGTTGATTAATGGCCGTACAGAATTACAAAAATATTCATCTGAAAAAATGGCAATAGATACTTTGGAAATTTATAAGAAAAACTGTGGTTAAACTATATTTTGAATATTTCAAATAACTTTTTTTTGTGATATAATTTATATATAAAGTTAGTAGAAATTTGCTGGTTATGTCAGAGAAAAAAAGTCGGAAATGTTCACTGTGTCAAGTATTAGGACACACAAAAATAACTTGCCCAAAAAGTCAGTCTTCTTTGGTTTCTCCACAAAAAAGAAATATAAAAAAAAGCAAAAAAGATCCTGTTTTTATTAAGGTTATCAATCAGAATTTAAGTTCTCCTCATATAATAAAATTGAAAAAAGAAGATAGTAAAAATGAAAATGATATTTGGAGTAAAGTTGAAGTTTATCGGGAAAAAAATATTTTTAAAAAAACAAAAGCTCAAATAGTAGATTTTGCAGAAATGGTCAAAAAAGCCAATCAAGAAATAGTGGTCAAGGAAGAGGTTAAAAATATAAATAATAATCTTAAAAAAGTCCAAAAGCAAAGTATTGTTGAGCAAAAGCAAGTTAAAAAAGAACGATTTGAAGTAGTTAAAACTAATGTTTCAGATATAAAAAATAAAAAAAGCTATAGTAATTATTTTAGAAGTTTTTTTAATATATTTCAGTTTAGAAAATTTGCCTATGTTTCAGTCGTTGTGTTAGTTGTACTTGTTTCATCTTTTCCTGCGCTAGGCTATATTGATGAATTGAAAGCTGCGGAAAGTTTGGCAGTAGAGCAGGGTACACGAGCATTTTTATCACTTCAATCTTCTACTGTAGCGGCTTTTCAATCTAATTTACCTTATGCAGAAGTAGAATTAACAAATGCCTTACAAGCTTTTTCTGAGGTCAATTCTATTATAGAGGAAGATTATAGAATATTATTGTCTCTAGCAAAATTACTGCCTGTGGTAGGTACAAAAGTAAGCAGTAGGCAAAGTTTGTTAATTGCTGGAAATCATTTGGCATTGGGGAATACATATTTGATAAAAGGTGTTGAAGAGGCACAAGTAGATTCTGAAATGAAATTGACAGATAGATTTTCTATTTTACAAAATCATTTAAAGAGCGCAATAGTACAATACAAAGAAGCTTTGAACCATTTAAATAAAGTTGATTTGGATTCAATACCATTGGAATATCAAAAAACTTTCAATGAATTTAAAATCTTGTTTGGTGTTTTTATTGATGATATGGAAGATTTGGTGGATTTGAGTAAAACATTTAATATTATTTTTGGAGGGAATTCTTTTAGAAGATATTTGGTAGTCTTTCAAAATGAACATGAGATAAGACCAACTGGTGGATTTATGGGAAGTTTTGCTGTGATTGATGTACAAAATGGAAAAATAGTAAATATAGATTTGCCTGGTGGGGGATCATATGATTTGCGTGGGCAATTGACAGAATTTGTAAAACCACCGTTACCATTTCAACTTTTAAATAAGCGATGGGAATTTCAGGATGCAAATTGGTTTCCTGATTTTTCAGCATCAGCCAAAAAAATGACTTGGTTTTATGAAAAAAGTAGAGGTTCAACTGTTGATGGTGTTATTGCAATAAATTCTTCTGTATTAGAAAGGGTTTTACGGATACTCGGACCGATGCAAGCTGATGATATGATTTTTAATGAAAGTAATGCTATAGAGACATTGCAGTATGAAGTAGAAGAAGGATATGATGCAAAGACTGAACAACCAAAAGAAATTTTGGCCGTATTGTTAGATAATTTATTGAAAGATTTAAAGAATATCAGTCCAACTAGTATTATGAGTTTGTTGACCGAGGCTCATGATGCATTGATCAAAAAAGAAATTCAAGTTTATGTTGATGATGATAATACTCAAAATATTTTAAAGACTTTTGGTTGGACAGGTGAAATTACTCCAGTCGGACCAGTTCAAGATTATTTGAATATTATAAATACAAATATTCAAGGACAAAAGTCTGATGCAAAGATAGAGCAAAAAATTATTCATGAAGTTGTAATTGATGAAAATAGAAATATATTTGATACTGTTATGGTAGAGAGATCACATGGCGGAGAGCCGGGTGAAATGTTTTATGGCAGTGCAAATATTAGTTATGTTCGCGTTTATGTGCCAGAGGGGGCTGAGCTGATAGAAGCGGATGGATTTAATTTCCCGCCAGAAGAAGCTTTCAGAGCTCCAGAATTATGGTATGAAGATGATTTACATTTGGCACAATATGAAGTAGAAGAAAGTGTGCATATTGATAGTGGTACCAAAATTACTAGTGAATTTGGTAAAACAGTATTTGGTAATTGGGTAATTACCCCTCCTGGGGAGACCAGTGTTTTCTATTTTAAATACAAACTTCCTTTTAAAGCACCAGTTTCAGAGTCGCCTGAAAGTAATTTTGATAAGTGGCAGTCAATATTTGTGCCATCAATAAACAAAAAAACTTCAAGGTATAGTTTGTTTGTCCAAAAGCAATCTGGTTCTGAAAGCCAATTTTATAGTACGATTATTTATCCGACAGAATGGGTACCGGTTTGGAAATCAAATGATGATATTGATTTGGCTTTGAATGGAGCAGTTTATGAAACTCTGCTTGATTCTGATAGAGTAATTGGAATTGTGGTTGAGAGTAATATAAATAATGAAAATTAATAATTTTATTATGTCAAAGAAAAATGATATAAAAAAAGATGATCAAGATTTGAGCACAGAAATAAATGATCATAAATTTATAAAAAAAGAGATTTTTTCTGATGAAAAAATAAATGATAAAAAAAAATTGAATAAAAAAATAGAAAAAAAGAATAATAAAAAAAATCTTGTTAGCGAACATGAAAAAGATATTGATAAAAAGTTGATGGAGATTTATGAAAATGCCGATGGTTCAATGCCGGATATGACTCATTTTCAAAAGAAAAAAAGAACTAGTTTTATTCGATCTCTTTTTGTTTTATTATTTGCTTGTTTATTTTTAGCTGGGGTTGCTTGGTTTGGATTTTTTGTCTTGCAACCAAAGAGCAATTTTTCGGAAAATGGTGTAATTGTTTCTGTGTCAGGTGAAGATAAGGTAGAGATTGGCGAAGTACAGAGATACAGAGTACGATATAGAAATGCTCAAAATGTTAATCTTACAAATGTATTATTGCAGATTAGATATCCAGAAGGATTTGTATTGACTGATACTAGTCGTACTCCAAGCAATGATGCCAAAGATGAATGGATATTGGGTGATATGGAAGGGCAGGATAGTGGTTATATTGATATTTATGGTAAGTTATATGGGACTGTTGGTGAACAACAATCCTTTAGGGTATTTTTGAATTATATGGCAGAGAATTTTAGTTCAGAATTTCAAAAGGCTCATAGTTTGATAATTGATACTGCAGAAGCTCCATTTAATTTGGTGGTTGAAGCGCCGGATAAGATTGTATCAGGTTCTGAGGTTGAATTGGTAATCTTTGTTGATAATGTAACTGCAGAAGATTTAGAAAATTTGGCAGTAGAAATTGAGGGTAATGCATCATTTTCTATTAGAAATAGCCAACCAAAACCAGATCAATTTGTAGAAAATAGATGGAATCTTGTGGATGCTACAGAAAATAAGATTGTTGTTAGTGGTATTTTTGATTCTAATTTGTTAGATAAAGATGGGAATTTTGTAGTCAAGTTGATTGGCTGGAAAGATGATAATAGAGCAGTGGATGGATATGTATATGATTCACAAGAATATGTAGTAAAAATTCTCGAAACTGATCTTGTGACAAACCTTGTTATCAATGGTTCTTCTTCTAATTTAACAGTTCAACCTGGAGAAACATTGAATGGAACAGTTGTCATTAGAAATGCTGGTGAAATTCCATTAAAAAACTTGGTTGCTAGGGTAATATTTGATGCGCCTTCATTTGAGAAAAAAAGTATTTTGAATTGGAGTGAAATAAATAATCCACAAGATGCTGATATTTTTGGAGAACAATTGAGTGTGGAAAAAAGACGAGGTATTTTGACATGGGATAAAAATCAGATTTTGGATCTTCGCCAGATTGATCCGGCAGAAGAAATAATTGCGGATTTTAGTTTGCCTATCAAGAGTGCGGAGGTTGATGAATTGACTGATTATGTTGGTTCACAGATTGAGGCAACCCTTGAACTCAAGTATGAGCTTGATGGAGAAAATAAAACAATTTCTTCGGCTCCGATTGTGATGGTGATTAATTCTGATGTGGATTTGGAAGTGCGGGATGAAGTTGTGTATGAAGGTGAAGCAGAAAAGCATTCAATAACATGGATTTTAACCAATTCTTTTCATGAACTTAATAATATAAAATTAGAAGCAGATATTTATGGAGATATTGAATGGCATGATGATGAATTGGTGGTTGGCGCGGGTGAGGTAACATATGATGAACAAAAGAAAAAATTGATTTGGAATATAGAGTCAATGCCGACTGCATTGGATATATTGGCGCTTCAATTTGGTTTTACACTCAAGAGCCAAAATCCAACTCAAACAAATTTAACTTCCAAAGTAATATTTGAAGCAATTGACGCAATAACTGGTGAACAAATATTGATGACAGGCAAAGAAATACTTTTAAATGCAGAATGAAAATCCGCCTCGCGCACAGGGTGTGCGGGGCGGATTGCGTCGGCAGTGTGGACTATTATTCCCGCTTCAAGCGGGAGTATCGTCCTCCTGTCCGTCCGTGCATGAGGACATCATGCACGTTTCGTTTTTTTGCGTCGTTGAAACGACGTTTTGCCCTCACGTAACACATGAGAGCGGCGACGCTGGATGCTCCAGCAAATGTGGACGCTACGACTAGACTTAATGTATGACCATTGTAGATGT
This sequence comes from Candidatus Magasanikbacteria bacterium RIFCSPHIGHO2_01_FULL_33_34, assembly GCA_001782825.1. Lineage (GTDB taxonomy): Bacteria > Patescibacteriota > Patescibacteriia > Magasanikbacterales > UBA922 > XYB1-40-15. The sequence goes on along the minus strand of MFPS01000009.1, from coordinate 26,545 downwards.
AGGCCGTAAGCCCGTAGGCCAAGGCCGACAACACGTAGACGCCGAAGGCGTCCATTGAAAGCTTACTCATTTTCGTGAGCGCCTCTGTGTGCCAGAGGTCACGAAAACGACCGTATGACTTCCAGTGCAGTAGTATTGCCACAATCAACAACATGACTGCAACAATTGGAACAATCTTCATTTCTGCGATCACAGTAGCCCCCAAAGTCAAGTTTTTGTGTGGTTTAACCCCCACACTATAGGTACTCTCACATAACGTGAAAGACATTATATTATAGCATAAAAAAGGTCTTTTGTCAATAGATTTGTGTCAATATTTTGCTAATATAAGCGAAAACCCCGGTATGATACCGGGGCTTAAATGAGGTTTTTGCTTAATTTGTAAAATTATTTTTTTGAGTAATTGCATTTTTTGTTTTTTTTAGTTTGCGTTTTGTTTTAGAATCTTTAGAGAGTGTTTTGTAGTTTTTATAACTTTTGTAAGTGGTATAAATGCAGAAACCTGCAAAAATAGAGCTTAGTATGGGAGATGTGCCCATAAATACAATTGTTACTTGTGTAAGAGCAAACACTGCTGAAAAAATAGCAAAAATAATATGGAAAAGCCAGCTATTTTTTAGTTTTGTTGTGTATGTCAAAAAAAATAATACAAAACAAACTAAAAAAGAAAAAGCGGCTATATCAGAAATTATATACCTCATGGTTCCCTCCAAAATAAAATGGTTTGTTTATATTATAGTATAATACATAACAATTATAAAATATTTATTGAGTAAATGTGTATAGTTGACAATTGGTGAATATTTTGATAATGTGATATTCATTATTTATATTTCCTTATTTCCTTTTAGAGCATTTATTAAGTGGTTTAAAAGGAGGGGTTGGGAATGATTCTCAGCTTCTTTGCTGTTTGTCATAGTTTTTATGAAAACTCAAAGGAGTCTGTCATGAATAGCAAAGATAGTGCTTTTTCACTTACAGATATTTTTTTTGGTGACGCTTTATCTAAATTACCTCCTGTGAAAACTGATCAACAGTTTAACCGAGAAGTGAAAAAAGATATTGCTCAGTTGAATCGTCTTATTACAAAAGGGGTTTTTAAACTTAGTGATTTGTCTTATGTTGATTTGTCTGTTGAAATTGATCCAAGGCGTAGGTTGGCGGATTGGTTTTTAGTTGGTAATTATGACTGTATTGGAGTGCTTGGTCGTACTCCAGAAAAAAATCTAACAAATACTTTTACTATTGTTCAGGACGAAAGAAAACATCCTTACAAAGTAAATCTTAGAGCATTCTGCTTTAATCGTTGGTCTAATATAGCTGTATTGAGAAAAATGTGCAGTAATTTTAAATGGCATATGCCAAGTTTTGTACATTTGGCTGCTGTAGGGGAACAGTGTCCAATGATTCAAGTAGAGCTCAAGAGAATTATTAATCCAAGTTATGTATGGCGTGACGAATGTAATCGGCAATATGTTTCTAGTTTGTCAGGTTCAGACCCTATTAAAATAGGAACAAATCCGTTTCGTGCATTATATTTGGAGAGGGGTGCAAATTTGATTTGTGATAGTAAGACTTATTATTTGGTGTCTCTCGATGGACAACCTCGTGGTGAATTGAAAGTCTTTTAGTTTATTTTTTTAAATTGATTATTTGCTAATTCACCAAAACTAAACCCGCTTTTTTCAAAGCGGGTTAGTAGTTTTTGTGCCCTCGGAGGGAATCCCCGCCTGCCAGAATAGGTTGATTGTTAGTATTCGTGCCTTCGGAGGGAATCGAACCCCCATCAACGGTTCCGAAGACCGTTGTGTTATCCGTTACACCACGAAGGCAATTAATTTATATTTTTTAATTATTTTTGTACATATATATGGCGGGCAGGGAACCCCCATCAACGGTTCCGAAGACCGTTGTGTTATCCGTTACACCACAAGGGCAAGTTGTTTTTTATATGTTGTGGGTCGCCTGGGGATTGAACCCAGGACCTTATCCTTAAGAGGGATCTGCTCTACCAACTGAGCTAGCGACCCATATATAATATAAACATCTAAGCATATAAACATTTAAACATATGTAAGTATATTAAAAGTTAATTATACATAAACTATTTTTTATATATTTAATATTTTTTAATATCAGTGAATGTATAATTTGTTTATTTGTTTATATGCTTGTATGTTTTAATGTATTTATCCAATTGGATCATTTTCTTTTCTTATCAATATATCTATTTTTGGACCTTTCCATTTTTTTATTTCTAAGGCTTTTTCGGCTGCTTCAACTTGTGCTTCTTGCTTGCTACCACCTTGGCCTTCAGCTATTTTTTCTTTGTCTATATAAACTCCAACAACAAATATTTTATCATGATCTGGTCCTTCTTCTTTTAAGACTTTGTATGTAGGTGTAGTGCCGATTAATTCTTGGGATGATTCTTGGAAGCGTGATTTTGGATCCATCCACAAGCCTTTTTCTAAAACTTCTGGAAGTTTTGATATTACAAAGCGTGTAACAAATTGTTTGGTGGTATCCCAACCTTGGTCAATATAAATTGCGCCAATTATAGCTTCCAATACATTTGCCAGTATATATTCTCGGGCTTTTGTTCCAGCATCTTTTGCTTCTCCATGACTTAAAAATAAGTAATTTTCAAGTTCAAGCTCACTCGCTACTATAGAACACATTTTTGCATTGACTAAGGCAGCGCGCCAGTTGGTGAGTTCACCTTCAGGATTCAAATAATTTTCAAATAAATATTCTGTTACCACTAACTCAAGTACGGCATCACCCAAAAATTCTAATCTTTCATTGTGGGCCAATTCAAAATCTCTATTTTCATTCAAATATGAGCGATGAACAAGAGCTTGAACTAAATGGTTTTTATTTTTGAATTTTGTGCCGATTTTTTTTTCCAAATCAGCAAAATTTTTTTCTTTGTAGGAGGCTATGGTCATATTATTTTATGTCAGCCTTCCATTTTTTAATCTCGATAGATTCGGGACTAAAAATTAGAAGTTGTTTAATTAGTTTTGTTTTTGTTAATATCATTATACATTGCTCCAAGAACACCATTTACAAACTTTCCGGATGATTGTCCGCCAAAGTTTTTGGCTATTTCTATGGCTTCATTTATAGCTACTTTTTCTGGTATTTCTTTATTAAAGTATAATTCATAAACACCAATTCGTAAAACATTTCTATCTATCAGTGTCATTTGGTCTAATCTCCAATCAGGTGAGTACTCCAAAATTTTTTTTTCAATTTTTTTATTGTTTGTAGAAATTTTTTTGGTAGTTTCTTTTATGTACTCAATATTTTCTTTATCAAGTCCAATGCCAAATTCATCAATATTTTGATTAAGTATTGAGTCTAGGTCTACGTTTTTTATGCCTCTAAAATCCCACTGGTAAAGTGATTGCATTACAATCGATCTGGCCATGTGACGATTGGACATATGTTATTTATAGAGCTTATTTAATTTTTTTGAGGCGTCTAGTGCGACGTTCAGTTCTTTTTGTTGTATTAGTCACTTTTCGTCCACGATATGTACCACATGATTTACAAGCTATATGTGGCAAAACAGTTGCTTTACATTCTGGACATTTGGCTAAAGTAATTGGTTTTAAAGCAAAATGAGAGGCTCTTTCTCTTTTTGAGCGCTTAGTTCTTTTTTGTGAAGGTAAACCCATATATTATTATTTAGAACCTATCTGTTTAAGATTGGTAATTATTTACGAAATGTGGCATTAGTATAGCCTATATTATCAAAATAATCAAGTGCTGAGGAGATTTATTGCAAAAATGTGATATTTTAGCTATTATATAGCTATATGCATGAAATAATTTGTAAGGACAAAAATAGCTGGGATAACAGTTTTTCTAGAGAATTTCTTCAATCTTGGCAATGGGGAGAATTTCAGAAAAGTGTTGGTTTGAGCCCTTTGAGGTTTCAGATTAAGGTTGGGCAGAATATTTTTTGGCAAGCGCAAGGTTTTGAGTATAAAATATTTGGGGTAATAAAATTTATTTATTTTCCAAAGATTAGTTTTGTTGAGTTGTCAAAAGAGCAAAAAGTTTCTTTTTTTAATTTTTTGAGTGCTCAAGGATATATGTTTGTGAGAGTTGAGCCGATTGATAATAATATTGAGGTTGGTGGATATGATAGGGTTGATGTTGCAAACAGACAGCCAAAAAATACTTTTGTTTTGGATATTACAAAAACTGAAGAACAATTGATGAATAGTATGCATGCAAAAACCAGATATAATATTGGTTTGGCTGAAAGGAAAGGTGTAACTGTTCGAACTCAAAAAAATATAGATGTTTTTTGGAATTTGAATGAAGAAACTTCAGCACGGGATAAATTCAAAAGTCATAATAAAGAATATTATAGAAAAATGTTAGAATTGGATATATGCCATCAATTGACTGCGTATGTTGATAATATTCCAGTTGCATCAAATATTTGTATTAATTTTAATAAAGTTTTTACTTATTTGCATGGTGCTTCTAGTAATCAATTTAGAAATTTGATGGCGCCATATTTGTTGCAATGGGAAAGTATAAAATTTGCCAAAGGCTTGGGCGCAGAAGAGTATGATTTTGGTGGGACTGCTCCAGTTTATTTGGAAACACATATCAAAGATGTAGAAGTTAAAGCGCCAACTTGTTATAACAATTTTTGTTGGGATGTTACTCACAAGTGGACTGGTATTACTAGATTTAAGGTTGGTTTTTATGGAATACCAAAAAATTATCCGCCAGCAATAGAAGTAATATTTAAAAAAAATATTTATAAGTTATTTAACAAAATTAAAAGTATTTTATGACATGGAAAAAGATAGGAAGTAAAAGTATATATCAAGATTATTGGAAAGGGCTGGAATTGTGGAAGATGAGAAGTGATAAAGGTGTTGAAAAAGATATTAGTATATCTTTGTCGCGTAATACGGTTGTAATTTTTGGTATTACTGATGATAATAGAGTATTATTGATTAATGAGTATTTTTTTTCACAAAACAAAATGGTAATTTCTTTGCCGGCTGGTATGGTGGACGATGGTATGAGTCCAGAGGAAGTGGCCATATTAGAACTTAAACAAGAGACTGGGTGTAAAGCAAAACAGATGATTTTTTTAGGTGATTTGTATCGTGGTAAGTATGTGACAGGTCAGGCTTATGTATTTCTTGCGCTTGGGGTTGAACAAGTATATGAGCAAGATTTGGAGGAAACAGAAAATATTGAGGTAAATTTTGTTTCTTTGAAAGAGCTTGAAGATATAATGTCTCAAAACAAGATGAAAGCTATGCATCAAGTTAGTGCGACTTATATGGCATTGGATTATTTGAAAAGAAACAAATTAATTTATAAATTATAATATAAAAAGAATTAATTATTAGAGATTATCATTCGCTCCCTGCCTGCCGGCAGGCAGGATTCTCGCTGTGGCTCCGAGGTGATTGCCTGTTGTGGTAATCAAATCCGCTCATAATAATCTCTAATAATTAATTTAAACTTTTCATAAGTTAACAGTATGAAATTAAGTTGGAGTCACAAATTATTTTTGCGTATAAATGAATCCGTGGGGAGAAATCCAAGATTGGATAATTTTATGGTGTTTGCTTGTAAGTGGTTGATATATTTTATTGGGATTATTTTATTTATTTGGTTAGTTGCTTATACAGAAGGTGATTTTATATTAAAGAATGTTTTGTTTGTAATTGTTGTGATTGCTGGTAGTTATGGTGTTAGTTTGGTTATCGGGGGAATATTGCGAAAGCCAAGACCTGAGATTGAAATACCAGAGATGAAGCAATTGGTCTATACTTTGGCATCGTGGAAATCTTTTCCATCTGATCATACAAATATTTCATTTCTAATGGTTTTTGTGGCTATGATATTAGGTTTGAGTATTTATTTGTATATACCATTGCTTTTATGTGCGATGTTAGTGGCGTTTGGTAGGGTATATTGTGGAGTACATTACCCACGAGATATTGTTGGTGGATTTTTTCTTGCAGTTACTGTATCATTATTTGTAAAATATATTATTCTTTAATTTGGATTTATGCGTATTATTATTTTTGCAGGAGGGGCTGGAACAAGGTTGTGGCCATTGAGTCGCAAGAATTCACCAAAACAATTTGGTTCTGTTTTTGGCGATAAGTCTACATTGCAATTGGCTGTTGATAGGGTCATGAATTTTGGTATAGATAATATATATATCTCTACCAATGAAAATTATGTAGATATAGTGAAAAATCAAGTACCAGAGTTAGTTGAGAGAAATATTTTGAAAGAGCCAACAAAAAGAGATTTGGCAGCGGCCGTTGGGTTGGCCTTATTGCGAGTTCGTGAAGATGGTTACACCGGTACGGTGGCAGTGTTGTGGGCAGATCATTTGATGAAGCGAGAGGAAGAGTTTGTTTCTGCTTTGAAAAAAGGTGAAGAATTGATTGAGGAAAATCCTAATAGGTTTGTATTCTTGGGTGAGAAACCACGTTATGCCAATCATAATTTGGGTTGGATAAAAGTAGGTGAGAGTAAACAGGGTAATGAATATAATTTTTTGGAGTGGAAATATAGACCGGAGTTAGAAATATGTGAAAAAATGTTTGAATCAGGTGAATGGTTGTGGAATCCAGGATATTTTATTTTTAATATTGATTTTGTTTTGGGATTGTACAAAAAATTTATGCCAGTTATGTACACCGCTTTAAATGAAATGGTTGGTAATTATGAAATAATAAAAGAAAAGTATCATACATTGGAGTCAGTTTCTTTTGATGATGCAATTTTGGAAAAAATTGATAAGTCTGAGGCAACAGTACTTAAGGTGGATTTGGGTTGGAGTGATCCTGGGACATTGTATGCTCTCAAAGAAGCGCTTGAACCAGATAATAATAAGAATTGTGAACAAGGTTTGGTTTTGGCTCATGAAACAGTGGATAGCTTTGTGTGTAATGAAGACAGAGATAAACTTGTAGCTGTAATTGGTTTGAAAGGGATGGTGGTGGTCAATACCAAAGAGGCTTTACTTGTTTGTCACAAAGATGATGTTCCAAAAGTTAAAGAATTGTTGAATAAAGTTGAAGACAAAGGTTTGAGTAAATTTTTGTGAGTATTATGAATAATCAAGAAGACAAAATTGATGGGGAATATGGAGATTATATTTTTAATCAGAAGATTAAATTGGGGCGTTTGAGTTTGGGTAAAAAAATTGCAGTTACTATTGTACTTGTAGTATTTTTTGGGATGTGGTTTGCCTATAATGCATTGTATGTTGATGAAGCTCAAAGTACTGATGAGATTAATTTTATGGTGGAAAAAGGGGAAAGCATAGAACAACTTGCTAACCGATTGAAGCAAGAAAATATAATAAAGAGTAAATGGCTTTTTAAAAAATATTTAGTATTTAAAGGAATAGATAAAAAAATTCAGGCTGGAAGATTTAATGTTATTTATCCGATTACTCTTTCACGTGTTGTAAATGCTCTTCAGAATGTCATAGGACAAGATGAAAGAATAATAACAATCATACCGGGTTGGGATATGAGAGATATGGCAAAATATTTTTTATCTCAAGGTTTGGTTGAGAGTACAAATGATTTTTATAAATTGGTTGGAGTTCCAGCGACAAAATATACTAGTGGCGCGCCTCAGCTAGATTATAATATTGAACTTTTGGAAGCAAAGCCTAAGGACATAAGTTATGAAGGATATTTTGCTCCAAATACTTATAGAATTTTTGAAGATGCCACTATTGATGAAGTTTTGAAGAAACTTGTTTTGCAACAGGATAAGCTGATTACAAATAAAATGAGAGAAGATATAAAAAATAGCAAAAGATCTATACATGAAATTTTGACAATGGCGAGTATTATTGAAAGAGAAGTAAGGGAATCTTCTGAAAAGAAACGTGTTTCTGGGATTTTTTGGAAACGTTATGATAATAGATGGGCATTACAGGCTGATTCAACAGTGCATTATGTGACAGGAAGAGAAGGGGATGTGTTTACCACTAGTGATGAGAGGAATATAGATAACCAATGGAATACATATGAGTATCCTGGTCTTCCTCCTGGTCCAATTTCTGCACCTGATTTTGATTCTATCTATGCTGCAGTTTATCCAGAGGAAAATAATTATTGGTATTTTTTGACTACGCTTGACGGTGAAGTCAAATATGCGACCAATCTTGATGAACATAATAATAATGTGCGAAAATATCTTAGGTAGTCTAAAAATTAGAAATTATACTTATGTTGACAAAAGATTTTGATTATCATTTGCCGATGGAGAGGATTGCGCAAAAGCCGATTGAACCACGTGATCAATCTAATTTGATGTTGATAAATAAGCATAGTGGTTTTGGCAGAATAAAGCATAAAAAATTTGTAGACATTGTTGATGAATTTAAAAAAGGTGATTTGATTGTATGGAATTCTTCTAAAGTTTTTAAAGCTCGATTGTTTGGTGAATTGTTGTCTGGTGAAGGACAGCAATTGATGGATCACAAAAAAAAGATAGAAGTATTTTTGGTGCGTCCAATGGAAAATAAAGGTGTTTGGAAGGTGCTTGCTCGCCCAGGAAAACATGTTTCTAGTGGAACGAAAGTTAGATTTGCGCCTGGTTTTGAATGTGTTGTTATGGCAAAAGAAGTAGATGGAACAATTTTGGTTCAGTTTGGGTATAGTGATGATGAAGTTAAAGCTAAAGCCAATAAATTTGGCAAAGTCCCAATTCCACCATATGTCAAAGATGAGGTTCATGAATTGGAAATTTATCAGACTATTTATGCTGATAAAGAAGGTTCAGTAGCAGCACCAACAGCTGGTTTTCATTTTACACCAGAGTTGATAGAAAAAATAAAAGCCAAAGGAGTTGAATTTGCAGAAGTAACTTTGCATGTGGGGTTGGGAACTTTTTTACCAATCAAAAGCGAGAGAGTTGAAGATCATACTATGCATAGCGAACAAGTAGAATTGACACAAATAAATGCTGACAAGATAAACAAAGCCAAAGAAGAAGGTAGACGAGTGATAGCGGTAGGGACTACAACTGTACGCACTTTGGAAGGAATTGCTAAATTAAAGTCCAGTAAGTTGATTCCATATATGGGGGATATTAATATTTTTATAAAACCAGGGTTTAAGTTTGAAATAGTGGATGCATTGATCACCAATTTTCACTTACCAAAGTCTACTTTATTGATGTTGGTTTCCGCTTTTTTGGGAAATAGAAAATTTATGTTAAAATGTTATAAAGTTGCAGTTAAGAAAAAATATAGGTTTTATAGTTTTGGTGATGCAATGTTTATCAAGTAAACTCTTTTAATTTTTAAGGCCTCGTCAGTTGACGAAGCCTTTTTTGCGATTATTTTTTATCTTTTTTTCATTTTGTCTTTCAGACTTTGTTGTTTGATTGCATCGATTTCGCATTGTATTCTGGATACCTCAGTCCAGTATACACGCATATATGTTGGTGAGACAAAGCCTGGGAATCCCAGACTTATCAGGATGAAATTGGGATTTTTCATTTTTTCTTTTTCCTTGAAAAATTTGAAAAATACGGACGGTAGGCTTCGATAATTTGCCTAAATATATCAGATATAAAATTTCACATTGTTACCCCCTCTTTAGGGGATTATACACTTATTTAGCAAAATGTCAACTATGACCATTGCTTTTTTAATTCCAAAAATTTATTTTCTGTGATTGATTTTCGTATATCGGTCATAAGATTTATGAAGAAATGTAAGTTGTGAATAGTAGCTAATTTGTAACCAAGGAGTTCTTTGGTATCAAAAAGATGATGGATATAGGCACGGGAATAGTTTTGGCAAGTTGAACATATACAATCAGCATCAATTGGATTTTTGTCAGTTTTATATTGAGTATTATTTATGTTCAATCTATATTTATTTTTGGCTCCAGCTTTTTTGTTGAACAAAGTGCCGTTGCGGGCAATTCTGGTTGGCGCCACACAGTCAAACATATCCACTCCGCGTTCCACTACTTCAAACAAATCCATAGGCGAGAAGCCAACCCCCATAGTGTAGTGAGGTTTATTTTCGGGAATAATTGGGTTTACCAAGTCTAAAATTTGTTTTGTAGCTTCCATATTATAACCAATGGATTCACCGCCTATTGCAATACCGTCAAATTCTAGACTGGATATAATGCGAGCAGATTCTTGACGAAGTTCTTTATAATTTGCACCTTGAATTATTCCAAATAAAAATTGTCTATAACCATGATAATTTGTGTTTTTGTTGTGTGCATCGAGTGATCGCTTGGCCCATTTGTGGGTTCTTTCCATTGCTTCGTAAACATATTTTTCTTCTGCATTATCTGGAGTACATTCGTCAAATGCCATAATGATATCTGCTCCCAGTTTGTGCTGGGTTTCTATAGCTGACTCTGGAGTGAAGCGATGTTTTGAGCCGTCTAGGTGGCTGGTAAAAGTAACGCCATCATCATCAATATTAACAAGTTTGCCTTGTTCTCCTTTTTTGCCTTGACCAAGTGAGAACACTTGAAATCCGCCACTGTCTGTTAGAATTGGTCTTGACCAATTCATAAAATTGTGTAATCCTTTGAAGTCGGCTATCAAATCTTCGCCTGGACGAAGGTGAAGATGATAAGTATTTGCCAGTATAATCTGGGCATTGATAGCTTTTGTTTCAGTTGAGTCTAGGCTTTTTACAGTTGCTTGTGTGCCAACTGGCATAAAGATTGGAGTTTCTATATCACCATGTTCGGTATGGATAATGCCAGTACGAGCTTTGGAGTTTTTGTCTTGGTGAGTAATTGAAAAAAAGTTCATGTTAGTTTTTTAGATAATTTGTAATGTGTAAGCTGTAATAGTCTTGTTTATGTTTTTGATTAGGATTGCATTAGTTTCAATTATTTATTTTTACTCCCTGCCTGCCGGCAGGCAGGATTCTCGCCTCCGCTCCGAGGTGTTTGCATTGTGGCAAACAAATCCGTAAATACTGATTATTAACTATATACACAAAAATTTATAAATTTAATTTATATTACTCATACTAGAGCAAATTGATAATAATTTCAAGTTTTGATGAAATTGGAATATAATAAGGATATGCAGAAAAATAAATTTAAAATGTTTAATTTAGCTTGCTTGGTTTTAAGTGTGATTTTTGTTTTGGGAATTTTGTGGTTGTGGAAAATAAATAATAATGATAATAAAAGTAAAAATACTAAGGCAGATAAACTTATTGTGCAATTTGATCAATTAAAAAAAATAAGTAATATTAATATTGAAAATACTAATGATGATATTCCAAAAGAAATAAATTTGCTAGTTCCATTTACTTCGCAAGCGCCACTAAAAGATTGGAATCAGCCGTGGCAAGATGCTTGTGAAGAGGCGGTTGTCTTGATGTTTGATGCTTATTACAAAGAATATAATTTAAGTCCGTTGTTTGCACGAGACGAGATTATAAAAATGGTAGACTGGGAGCAAAAGAAAGATTGGGGTGTTAGTATTGAAATTGAAAAAATAAAAGAATTGGTTGAATATTATTCAAATAGTTTGGATGTCAAAATTATTGAAAACCCAACTATTGAACAAATCAAGAGAATTATTGCCAGTGGTAATATAGTATTGACTGTGGCTGATGGTAAAGTTTTACCTAATCCAAATTTTAGAAATGGTGGACCAGAGTACCATGCGCTAATAATCAGAGGCTATACTGACAAAACATTTATAACCAATGATCCGGGGACACAATTTGGGAATAATTTTGAGTATAATTATGATGATTTGATGAATGCAATCAGAGATTGGAATGATGGTGAAGTAAAAAATGGACGGAAAGTGATATTGGTAGTGCAATGAGATAATTTTTTGGGTTGTGGATAATTTTTGATTGTTCTTGACAATAGTATTAAATTAATGTAGTATATGTCTAGTCTGTTGTTGTTTTTCTCGTTTTCAAGAGGGGTGGAAGATGCTTCACGATGATGTGAGTGATGAGAGATCGCGTAGGCTCAGGGATCTGTCGGAGGCGGCGATGGCAAGGTTTGTGTGGGATAACTTCGTTGATCCCAAGTACAAGCCCAAAAGAGAGGAGAAAAAGGAAAAGTAGCTCCTAGGTAGCTACACAGGCAGTAAGCACGGGACCATGACGATGGCCGTGCGTTTTTTAATTTTGGGGAATATGTTAAAATATTGTAGTTATGATTGATTATAAAAATGAATTAAATGAAGAACAATATAGAGTCGTCACAGAAGGTGATGGGCCATGTTTGGTATTGGCTGGGGCTGGTAGTGGCAAGACTCGTGCGATAACTTATAGGGTCGCTTATTTGTTGGAGCATGGTGTATCGCCACAAAATATTTTGTTGGTTACTTTTACAAACAAAGCGGCCAATGAAATGATGTTTCGAGTAAAAAGTCTACTCGGTGATGAATTGAAATTAATGTGGGCGGGAACTTTTCATCATATTGGTTATCGTATTTTGCGACAGTATTCAGCTTTGATTGGTTACAAAAATAATTTTAATATATTGGATACACAAGACAGTTTGGATTTGTTTAAATTGTGCTTGAAACAAGAGGGAATGGGTCGCAAGGAAAAGCGTTATCCATCTGCCAAGGTAATTCAGTCAATAGTCAGTTATGCGAGAAATGCAGAATTAAGTGTTGAAGAGGTATTAAATCAAAAATATCCAAATTGGTCAGATATTGCGGACAAAGTATCTTTAATTGCTCATGAATATTCAAAAAGAAAATTAGAAAGCAACACAATGGATTTTGATGATTTGTTGGTAAATACTTATTTATTATTATGTCGCTCTCAATCAGTCCAGAAAAAATTAAGTGAGCAATTCAAATATGTATTGGTGGACGAGTATCAAGATACCAATAAAATTCAAGCTTCAATTATTAGTTTGTTATCGTCATATCACAAAAATATTTTGGTGGTTGGCGACGATGCACAAAGTATTTATTCTTTTCGGGCAGCTGATATTGAAAATATTCTTGGTTTTGAAAATAAATATCCAAATGCGCGTATTTTTAAACTTGAAACCAATTATCGTTCAACGCCAGATATATTGAATGTTGCCAATGTGGTGATAGAAAATAATCTGAATCAGTATAAGAAAGATTTGAAGAGTGTTTTGGAAAATTTTACAAAACCAGAAGCGCATGCTTTTGCGGACAGCCAAGAAGAAGCAAATTTTATTGTAGGTAGAATATTGGAATTATATGATGAGGGGATTGAATTCAATAAAATGGCGGTATTGTTTCGCGCTGCCTATCATTCGCAGGCATTGGAAGTAGAATTGACTAGGCGGGATATTCCGTATGAGTTTCGGGGTGGTGTGCGGTTTTTTGAGCGATCACATATAAAAGATGTTTTGGCTTATTTGAAAATATACAATAATATTCAAGATGAAATTGCTTGGAGCCGTGTGCTTAATATGCAGGTAGGTATTGGACCGGCTTCAGCTCAGGCAATTATTGGTAAAGTAAAAAATATAAAAGACAAAAGTGAGATAAATTCTGTGACTGATGATTTGTCGCCAAGAGCAAAGATTGGTTGGGGGGACTTTGTGCAAATTTGGAATTCTATGGATAGAGAGGTTGTAAAAGTACCGAGTGCATTAATCCAAGCGGTTATTCAATCAAAGTATAAGGAATATTTGGAACAAGAATATCCTGATGCTAGAGAGCGAATGCAGGATTTGGAACAACTGGCGATGTTTGCCGATAAACAACTTGATCTGGATAAGTTTTTGGCAGAAGCTAGTTTGCAAGAAGGTTATGGATCTAAAAATAGACAGACAAGTGACAATGAACCAAAACTTGTTTTGTCAACAATTCATCAGGCTAAAGGTTTGGAGTGGGAAGGGGTGTTTATAATGAGTTTAAATAGTGGACAGTTTCCGTCAGATAGATCAATGAAAGAGATGAATGGACTAGAGGAAGAGCGTAGGCTCTTTTATGTGGCTATTACTCGTGCCAAAAAATATCTGTATTTTTCGTATTCATTGTCTGGTGGTTTTGGTAGTTTTTTACAAGGCCCAAGTATGTTTTTGGATGAGATTGGGGATCAATTGATTGAGGGTAATACTTTTAAATCCGGGACTGTGTTTGATGATGATAAAGATGATATTATTTATGTGACAGATGATGAACCATTTACAAATCAGCCTAGGACAAGTTTTTTGTCCAGTATAGATGAATTATAAAAATTAATTCATAATATACATTGGGTTGACAAAATGATTATATTTTATTATAATGTCCACAAAAATCATTAATTAAAATTATTATATGAAATTTGACGGAATATACGAAAAAACAATCTTGATTGTGAAGCCTGATGGAGTTCAGCGTGGACTTGTGGGTGAGATAATTAAGAGGTTGGAGAGAAAAGGTCTGAAGCTAGCAGGGCTTAAGATGATGTATTTGAGTGAGGAAAAACTTCGTGAACATTATGCGCATCATGTTGAAAAGCCTTTTTATCCAGGTTTGGAGAGTTTTATGAAGTCTAGCCCAGTGGTAGTGATTTGTGCTGAAGGCAAAGGAGCGATTGGAGCAGTGAGATTGATTGCTGGGGTAACCAATGCTGGTCAAGCTGATGGCGGAACAATTCGTGGTGATTTGGCAATGGGTATGTGTAATGTTGTTCATTGTTCAGATTCTTTAGAAAATGCAAAATATGAAGTGAATAGATTTTTTGAAGAGGGTGAAATATTTGAATATAACAAGACAGAATATTTGCATGTGTATATGGATGATGAGAGAAATTAAATATAATTAAAATCCCCGTAAGGGGATTTTTTTATTTAAATATTATGATAGATAGTTATTAATCAGTATTTACTCATTCTCGCCTCCGCTCCGAGGTGTTTGGCTGTTGTGCCAAACAAATCCGTAAATACTGATTAATAATTATCTAGTTTAATATAAATTAATTTACATTATTGGTTAGTTGGATGATTAATTACCCAATTTTTCTTTATATTAATATAGTCTGTGGATAAGTCTATTTGACTAATATCTAATTGTGAAATACAGTAAATATATTGTATAAATAATATTTATTATGAATTGGATGAAATCCACAAGAAATCAAATTATTGATAACCTCACACATGTGATGGGCTTTTTGTTTATTGCATGTGTGCCAACAATTAATAATGGGGTGTTTTACAACAGTGCTGGAGGATGTGGATGTGGAGAATGTAAATGTGGAGACGAATGTCAATGTGGAGATTAAAAAATAATCAAGTAAAACACCCCGCTTAACAAAGTGGGGTGTTTTTATTAAATTGTATTTCACCCTTTGAATATAAAAGTATTTAAAGGGTGGGATACAAAACCTTGTTTGCCCGATTGTGCTAGAAGGTGTCTAAAGAAAAGGCGTCTTTAAAACTCTGCTGTTTTATACAGTGAGTCAGCACAATTTGACATTGGATGGGGGCAAGGTTTTTCTCATGATACTAAGGTACAATGGTGTACCCAACAACAAGGAGATGAGACAATGCATTGTCGTAGTGTTTTAGGAGCTGTTCACTTTAAAAAACAGCTTTCGCCACAAGCTTATCAACAATGGTTGGTTTGTGGGGGTTTACAAATTGTTCTATAGGTGGTAATATAAATATATTATGATCAATATAAATAAAAATTTCTTTTTCTTTTATTGGACTTTCCGCAAGGGTAAGTAATTTTTAGATATATACTATAGAATTATGCTTACCTGAACGGTGAGTTTTTTTGTTTTTAGACTTGTTGGTGTTCTTGGTTGAGAATAGTATACAGCCCTAAAAACAAACAACAAACATGGGCTGAGGGAGGTATTCTATGGGTGAAAACAACAAAAAACCAGTTGATCAAAACGATGATCCTCGGCTTGTGGATGGAGATCCAACCGCTGGGGTTGTTCCTTTGGGAGAGCTCGCAAAAACTGTGGATCGTATGAAAAAAGAAAAGGAAATGGTTGAAGAAGCCGAAAGGAGGGGTTATCGCTGGTAATAAACAATCACTTATAGAAAAGCCGTCTTGTTCGCAGGACGGCTTTTGCATTTTATTTTATGCTATTGTATACTAAATATGATCCTAGTGATGGACATTAGCAATTCATATTCTACAATAGCTACATAGGGAAACTCATATTGTTATAGCTCGTGGGCTATAACTGCGGTTACCCACCTAGAAATAGGGATAGCGAATCGCAATGTCCAAATACTTGGGTCATTTTTGGTATATATCTTATATGAATAAAGAAAATAATTTAAATTTAGAAAAAACTTTAGTAGATATAGTTGCTTTTAAGACTATTTCAGGAAATCATGAAGAAGTTAAAAAGGCTTATGATTATATTGAAAAATTGTTTCCAGTTGAATTGTTTGATTTTCAATATATTATTAATAATAATTTTTTATCTCAAGTAATTGCTTTTCGTGGTGTTGATTGGAGGAATGCTAAACTTATTATAAATGGGCATATTGATGTGATAGATGCGCCGGATAATGATTTTATTTCAAGAATTGAAAATAATATTATGTATGGACGGGGTACATCTGATATGAAGGCGGGTTTGGTAGCAACCATATCTGCGATGTTGAGATTGGCTCAAGAGAAAAAGAATATTGACTGCGCTTTTATTATTACTTCGGATGAAGAAATTGGTGGTGATAATGGAGTTGGAAAATTAATAAACGAAATTGGATCCAATACTAAATTTGTTTTAGTGACAGATGGTCCTAGACATGATCAAATGTTAATAACTACTAGAGAGAAAGGAATTCTTTGGTTAGAAGTTTCTGTTGCTGGTAAAGCATCTCATGCTGCGCGTCCTTGGCTGGGTAAAAACGCAGTACATTTATTGCTTGATTTTTTGTCAGAATTAAGAGATTTGGTTGGGCGAGATGAAAAAGATGAATGGAAAAGTGTAATTACAGTGAGTAAAATAGGTACTTCAAATTCAACAAATAATCGTGTGCCGTCTGATGCAATGGCTGTAGTTGATATAAGATTTACAGAAGCATTGGCAAATAATAAAGAAGAATTGTTTGAGAAAATTAAAAATAAAACACCTGAAGGTATCGAGGTTAAAATTATTTCTGGTGGCGGTATGATAAATACTGATATTACAAATCCATATATGGTTAAATTGCAGGAAGCAATGAATATTTCTTGTGGCAAAGAAATACCCTTTGGCTATGGTCATGCAGGAAGTGATGGTAGGTTTTTTTCTGAAAAAAATATTCCAGTTGCACTAATAGGTACTTTTGGTGCTAATTGGCATGCTCCGAATGAGTGGGTAGATTTGAATAGTTTGTATTCTTTGGAAAAAAGTATTTTTCAGTTTATTTCTAATTTTGATAGCTATTAGTATATATTATAAATTACTTGACAAAAGTATTGTTTAGAAATATAATATTTTTTATATGATAAAAAACATAAAACATACCTCAATTATTATTGCTATTATTCTCTTGGCCCGAAGAGGTGGTTTGTGTTTTTCTTTGAATAAATAAATCAAAATAGACAAAACAAAAAACCACCGAATTCGGTGGTTTTTTAGTCTTTATTAATAATACATAAAAATAAGAAAGTGATTTGGGTGTGGTAATCGTATTGTACGATTATCACTACAAACCATTTTATGGAGGGAAAATATAATGTCAAACTTGCAATCAAAGAAAGATGATTCTCATAAAAATAACTCTTTTGAAAGGGAATGGACTGACTGGTTGGAAGACGTATTGCCTAGGCATATTGATGAAGATGTCCAAGCGGTTAATCATTATATGCGTAGTAGGTTTGATAAGGAGTAAAGGAGGTGTAGTCTTGCAAGACTATGTATAAAGGCAGATCGTTGATTGCGATCTGCCTGTTTCATTTTTTATTAAATACAATAAAAAACAGCTCTATTAAAGAGCGTTTTTTGTTATGAAGCTTTGTTTGTCATAGTCCTCATGCATCTGGTGCAAACTTTTTTTCCATCTAATTTTTGTAAATTTACTTTTTGTTTTCGTAAAGTTTTTGTTTTTGAATGACTACGATTAGCTGCTTTTTTGGAGCCTTTTTCGCATAAGTCGCATTTTAGAGCCATATATATAATATTATTATCAAATTTGTAGTGGTGAAATTATATACTTTTTATACTTTTTTGTCAAGTGCCTTTGTGATAGAATAGATAATACCTTGATACTTTTTAAGTAAACTGTTATTATTATCCAATTAATAATAAAAATTATGCAAAGCCTATTATTTTTTCTTGTAGTTATTCCTTCGGCAATTATTCATGAGTATGCTCATGGTTGGATGGCGGACCAGCTTGGAGATCCAACTGCTCGTTATGCTGGTAGATTGACTTTAGATCCACGGGTTCATGTGGACAAATGGGGTACTTTTTTGTTGCCAGCATTGTTATATTTTATGACTGGCGGAGCTTTTTTGTTTGCTTATGCTAAACCAGTCCCATATAATCCATATAATTTAAAGAATCAAAAATGGGGACCATTGTTGGTCGCGCTTGCAGGACCAGCCTCAAATTTGATATTAGCTCTTATTTTTGGTCTGGCGGTGCAATTACTTGGTTATTCTAGTTTTACTATGATGTTGTCAGTTGTGGTTTATGCCAATGTTTTGTTAGCAGTATTCAATTTGGTACCAATTCCGCCATTAGATGGTTCCAAAATCCTTTATGCGATTTTGCCAGATTCTATGTGGAAAGTAAGGCAAATTCTTGAACAATATGGGTTTTTTATATTACTTATATTTATACTTTTCTTTTTCCATTGGATAAGTCCGGCTATACAATATTTGTATTTATTGTTTGTGGGTGGTTTAAGTATTTTTTAACTCTTGACATAATTTTATTATTGGTATATAGTTTAAACACTTTGAACGGAGTATCTCGATTTGGTCGAGAGAAGTGCCCTCGTTAAAATGAGGAGACACGTTCGTGATAGCTTTCGCTATTGTCGAATCTCCGTAAATCGGAGTTTTTTAAATTAATAAATAATAATTCGTTATGCCAACAATGAATCAAGTTATTCGCAAAGGCAGAAAAAAACAAACTGTAAAGTCAAAGTCACCGGCTATGCAGTTTACTTACGATAGTTTACATCGTAGAAAAACAACTTTGCGAAAAGGAAGTCCATTCAAGCGTGGAGTATGTACAAAAGTATATACTGCTACTCCAAAAAAACCTAACTCAGCGCTCCGTAAAGTTGCTAAAGTTAGATTATCAAATGGGTCAGAAATAATTGCGTATATTCCAGGTGAAGGACACAATTTGCAGGAACACTCAATCGTGATGATTCGTGGTGGTCGTGTTAAAGACTTGCCAGGTGTGCGTTATCATATTGTTCGTGGTGTTTATGATACACAAGGTGTAGAAGGTCGAAAACGTAGTCGTTCAATTTATGGTGCTAAAAAACCTAAAGTTAAAGCTAAATAATAAACAAGTACATAGCCAATAGTTTATAGAAAACAGATAAAGAAAGAAAAACTACGGACTAAATTCTACTGGCTACGAACTATGAACTAACAAACTATAATAATATGCCTAGAGGAAAAAAAGTTTCAAAAAGAGTGATTGCGCCTGATGCTAAATATAATAGTGAACTTGTTGCCAAATTCATTAATTTTGTAATGGAAAGAGGTAAAAAAAGTGTTGCTCAAGCTTTGGTTTATGGTGCTATTGATACTCTTGGGGAGATAAAAAAAGGAGATGGTCTTAAATTTTTTGAACAAGCGATTGAAGTAGTAAAACCACAGGTTGAAGTACGTTCAAAAAGAGTTGGTGGCGCTAATTATCAAGTGCCAGTGCCTGTACAATCATATCGTCAAAATGCGCTAGCATTTCGCTGGATTATAACGGCGGCTCGTGCAAAGAAAGGTAAATCGATGAAAGACAAACTTGCGACAGAATTTGTTGATATTTTGGATGGTACTGGTAGTACAATGAAGAAAAAAGAAGATGTACAAAGAATGGCAGAAGCCAATAAAGCTTTTGCACATTTTGCGCGTTTTGGCAGTAAAAAATAATAAATTAAGAGTTCATAGCCAATAGTTTGGTGTCATTTCCGCGAAAGCGGGAATTCAGATATTCACTATATATTATATAATAATCTGTTGACAATGAATTAACAAAACTATTGGCTTTGAACTATGAACTAATAACTATTATATGAGGGAATACTCACTCAAACAAACCAGAAATATTGGGATTATGGCCCATATTGATGCTGGTAAAACCACAACAACTGAACGTGTATTATTTTATACAGGAAAAAAACATAAAATTGGTGAGGTACATGAAGGTGCGGCTGAGATGGATTGGATGGAACAAGAAAAAGAACGAGGTATTACAATTACTTCTGCGGCGACAACTTGTTTTTGGAAAGATAATCGTATTAATATTATTGATACTCCAGGACATGTGGATTTTACTGTAGAAGTAGAACGCTCATTGCGTGTTTTGGATGGTGCGGTGGCGGTGTTTGATGGTTCACAAGGAGTTGAGCCACAATCTGAAACAGTATGGAGACAAGCTGATAAATATGAAGTACCTCGTGTTTGTTTTGTAAACAAAATGGACAAGATTGGAGCTGATTTTTATATGAGTTTGAACTCAATTAGAACTCGTTTGTCTGACAAAGCTTTTGCTGTTCAACTTCCGATTGGTGAACAATCAGATTTTGTAGGAGTGATTGATATTATAGAAGGCAAAGGATATAAGTTTGAAGGTAATATGGGAATGGACGTAAAAGCTATGGATATACCAGAAGATATGAAAGAGTTGGTTGCAAAACACAGAGCAATATTACTTGAAAAAGTTGCAGAAGCAAATGATGAATTGATGAGTAAGTATATTGATGGAGTTGAATTAACTGTAGTAGAAATCAAAGGAGCAATTAGAAGTTTGGTATTGAATAATGAAATGTATCCAGTGCTTTGCGGATCAGCTTTGGCAAATATTGGTGTTCAATTGATGCTTGACTCTGTTGTAGATTATTTGCCATCTCCAATTGATGTGGTAGCGATTCAAGCCCATGATGCAGATGATGAAGAAAAAATTGTTGAAGTACATGCTTCGGACGAAGAACCATTTGCTGCCCTTGCGTTTAAGATTGCGACAGATCCATATGTTGGTAAGCTTACTTTTTTCCGTGTATATTCTGGAGTTTTGAAAGCGGGTAGTTATGTGGTAAATACTACCACAGGTACGCGCGAGCGAGTTGGAAGAATAGTGAGATTACATGCCAACTCTCGTGAAGATGTGGATGAAGTATTTTCTGGAGAAATTGCAGCAGCCATTGGTCTTAAAAATACTACGACTGGTAATACTCTTTGCGCTGAAAATAGATTATTGAAATTAGAAAATATTATTTTTCCAGAACCAGTAATTCATATTGCGATTGAACCAAATACTAAACCAGATGCAGAAAAAATGAGTTTGGCTTTGCAAAAATTGGCTGAAGAAGATCCAACCTTTAAAGTGCATACAGACGAAGAAACATTACAGACTATTATATCTGGAATGGGTGAATTACATTTGGATATTATTGTGGATAGAATGAAACGTGAGTTTGGGGTAGGAGCCAAAGTTGGCGCTCCTCAAGTTGCTTACAAAGAAACAATTAGAATGAATGCTGACGCTGAAGGTAAATATATTAAGCAATCTGGTGGTCGTGGTCAGTATGGTCATTGTTGGCTCAAAGTTGAACCAATGGAAGAAGGAGCAGGATTTGAATTTGTTGATGAAATTAAAGGTGGAGTTATTCCAAAAGAATATATTACACCAATTCAAAAAGGTGTAAAAGAAGCATTGGACAGAGGAATTCTGGCGGGTTATCCGGTAGTTGATGTAAAAGTCACTGTTTATGATGGAAGTTATCATGAAGTAGATTCTTCAGAAATAGCTTTTAAAATGGCTGGAAGTTTAGCGTTTCAAGCAGCCGCTAAGAAAGCTAATCCAGTAATTTTGGAACCAATTATGAAGATTGAAGTAGCTACACCTGAAGAAAATATGGGAGATGTAATTGGAGATTTGTCTTCAAAACGTGGGCAAGTTCAAGAAATGACTGATCGTGGCAAGAGTAAAATAGTGAAAGCAATTGTACCATTGTCTGAAATGTTTGGTTATGTTACAAACTTGCGTTCTATGACTCAAGGCCGTGCCAGTTCTTCAATGGAATTTTCTCACTATGCTGAGTGTCCAAAAAATGTTGAGGCAGAGATAGTGGCTGGAAAAAAGTAATTAAAATATATAAATAAAAAATACCTTGGAATTTTCAAGGTATTTTTTGTATACAATATTTATTTATTTTGCTATAATATCTATAATAATTAAAATTTTATATATGACTCAAAAATTAAGCTTAAAATTATATTGGTCTTTTATTGTTACTATATTAGTTGTAAGTTTTAGTGTTGTTATTTTAACTCCAACTGCTCAAGCCGCCGAATGTCCAACTCTTGTGGCTGGCAATCTTTTCAAAGTACCTGATAACAGCGCTGTGTACTTACTTAATACAAATATGGAAAGAATGTATTTTCCACACTCTACAGTTTATAAATCATGGTATGAAGATTATTCAGGTGTAGTTGAGATTCCAAATACTTGTGTAGATAATTATCCTGTGCCAAGCGCGCCACCATATGGAGTTAATTATCGTCCAGGTTCCAGACTAGTCAAAGTACAAATTTCACCTAGTGTTTATGCAGTTGAACCAGGAAATAAGTTGGTAAAGATCGGTAGTGAGGAAGTAGCGATTGCATTATATGGTGTAGATTGGGCTAGCAAAGTGATAGATATCGCCGATGTTTTTTGGCCAAATTATATCAGTAGAGGTAGTGAAATTGTTGATGCAGTTCCACACGAAGGTATGTTTGTCAAAACAATAGATAGTGTAGATGTTTTTTATATAAAAAACAGAGCAAGATATAAAGTTGATAGTAATGTACGTGGAGATGTACAAACTGTAATACAAGCTGTTATGGATAGATTGCCAGATGCGGACAGTGTTTTTGCTTCTGTAGATATTTATACTGATCCAGCTCAATTATCAAATACAGAAATAGTAAATGATGAAGTCGTAGAAGAAATTGTTGAGGAAGAAGTTGTAGAAGAAGTGGCTGGTTCTGTGAGATTAACCAATGCAATCGGGAATTCTATAAATCCGTCTATTGTGTATAATGGAACAAATTTTGGATTAGTTTGGGAAGATGCTCGAGATAATTCAATTGGATCGGATTTGTATTTTGCGGTGGTAGATTCTGTTGGAAATAAAATTGTACAAGATCTAAAGATTACAAATACACCTAATTTATTTTCCACCAATCCAGAAATTGTGTGGAATGGCAATGGTTATGGTTTGGTGTATGCAGAATATAGCGGGGACACAGCTGCTACAGAAGTTGTAAAATTTGCTAGATTAAGTTCAAGTGGTTCTTTAGTGGGAGGTATATTGGAAATTGCTAGTGGTGTTATCAAACCACATCCAAGTATTGCTTGGAGCAATGACGGATATGGAATAGTTTATAGAACACCTAACAATCAACAAGGAAAACATTATTATGCTTTTGTAAATTCTTCTGGTGTGATTGAAAAAAATCCAGTAAAAATATTGGATGACGAGGGATCTGATTCAACTGAAATTGTTTGGGATGGAGAGATGTTTTCTATTGTATATAGACAAAGTCCACGAGTATTAGCTTATGGGGACACAGTTAGTTATACCGTGGGTACATATTTATACAGAGTAGACAAAAATGGCAATGCTGAAAGTCCAGCAAAATTTGTTGATGGTAAAGAAGCTTTGGCAGTAGTTTGGACTGGATCAAGATATGCTGTAGTTGAACAAGAAAAAAGTTTTTCTGTTTTTGATAAAATTTCTAATTTGGAGGTTAAAAATATTGAAATATCAAATGTTAATTTAACTAAGTCTGACCTAGTTTATAATAATGGTGATTATGGTTTTGTCGGGGTAAATAATAATGCAGTTTATTTTTCTGAAGCTGGGCAGAATGGGGTGGTAAAACAAAGTTCTGTAATAGTGGATGAAACAGTTTCCGCCGTACAGGCAAATCCACGAATTAGTACGGATTTAAATTTGTATGTAGTGGTATGGTCAGATAATCGTGATGGAAATAGCGGTAGTGAAATATATTGGAAAAAAATGGAGTCAAATTAGTAATTTTGTAGATAGTTTGGATTGAGATTATTATATAGTTGATTGACAAGATTAATTTAAAATAGTATGTTGTTTTTAGCATCGTAAAAAAAGTAGTATTTACTCTATAAAAAGGAGTGAGAAATGCAAGAGAATGATGATAATAATGATTTTTTTATCTCTATACAATTAGCACAGATTACAAATTTGGGTAAAAGTCAATATGTAGGTGAATTTACAATAGGAAATAATAGTGTTTTCTTTTTACTTTTTTCTGATAAGATTATATCTGAATTAAAAGAAATAATGCCTATTAAAGCTACACCTAAAAATAAAAAATATAAGTTACAAGAAAGAGAAATCTGTAATTGGGCTCAAATAAGAAGTGTTTTTCAAATGTCTATTCATAATAGCAAGGGAAAAGAATTCAGGATTTCTGATGAACTTTATGAGTATTTGTATAATTTAATTTGGCGTAGAGTTTTGGCAGAACCTATGGGAACAGGAATTGATTTGACTTATACAGTTGTTTTAAAGCTTGATTCTGAAGAGCAATGTGTTGAAAGTATTGATTTTTTACAGAGGTTGAGTAGTGAATTAAAATTTGATGTAACTACAATGCTTAATTATACATATATTCAGCTTGATACATTAAAAGTATCTTAAATTGGTTTAAAAATTAGAATTTTCATTATCTTTTATTTACTTTTGATGTAAAGGTTTGGACTTTTTTATGTGTTCAAACCTTTTTGATTATTTGTAAGTATTGAAAAAATTATTAAATTTTGATATTGTTTAATTGCTTTTATTAGTTTATGAAATTCAATATAATCACAATTTTTCCAGAAATTATTTCTAGTTATGCAGACGAGAGTATTTTGGGTCGGGCACAAAAAAATAAACTTATAAAAATAAATGCAGTAAATTTGCGTGATTTTACCAAAGATAAACACAAGCAAATTGATGATACTCCGTATGGTGGTGGGGCAGGTATGGTAATGAAGCCAGAGCCAATTTATAAAGCATTGAAAAGCTTGAAGGCTCTCAAAGGTAAAAAGAATAAAAAAACAATATTATTGTCTCCACGAGGTCAGCAATTTGATCAACGTATGGCAGAAAATTTTACAGAACTTGATGAAATAACTTTTGTTTGTGGACGTTATGAAGGGGTGGATCAACGGGTGTCGGACTATATGGTGGATGAAGAAATTTCTATTGGACCATATGTTTTGGCTGGTGGTGAACTAGGCGCTTTGATTATTACAGAAGCTGTGGCTAGGTTGATACCTAAAGTTTTGGGTAATTCTGAGTCATTAAAAGAAGAAACCCATGGCAGTAAAGAGGCTAAAATGGAAGTAGAATATCCACAATATACCAAGCCAGAAAAATTTATGAAGTGGAAAGTGCCAGATATATTACTTTCTGGTCATCATAAAAAAATAGAGGAATGGAGAAAGGCTCATAATTAATTTGGGGGCACTTTTAGCTTGTTGTATATTTTCAATAAGTTTATATTATTTGTATATCATGAACTTATCCACAATATAAGGATATGTATTAAATATAGTCGCTTGACACAATAGTTGGTTATATGTATAATGCTCACACATTAATATTTCAAAATTTACCATTTCCTTAAGTTCTAATTTATTGGAAAACTGAGGAGAGCAGAGAGCAACTCATAGTGGGTTTCTCTTTTTTCGTAAGGGAGTATTAAGCTCATTACAATATACAGGTAACAACTATAAAAAACATTTCCACAAAATAAATGTGATAAAGACGATCAATCTATGCAAATAGATTATGAACGTCTATTCCAAAACAAATACAAAGAATCCAAACCTTCTTTAATAGAATAGAGAAGGATACAATTCTCATACTGTCGTGATGGCAGTCATATGTTATGTTTACATAACATTATATTGAGAGTTTGATCCTGGCTCAGGATGAACGTTGGCGGCGTGATTAAGGCATGCAAGTCGAGCGATCGGTATTGACTTCGGTTGATATACGGAGCGGCAAACGGGTGAGTAACACATTAGTAATCTACCTTCGAGACGGGAATAGCCCATTGAAAAATGGATTAATGCCCGATAGCCATGGGGGGTCATATGACCCGCCCATGTAAATCCTTCGGGGCTTGAAGAGGAGCTTATGTCTGATTAGCTAGTTGGTAGGGTAAAGGCCTACCAAGGCTATGATCAGTAGCAGGCGTGAGAGCGTGACCTGCCTCACTGGGACTGAGACACTGCCCAGACTCCTACGGGAGGCTGCAGTCGTGAATATTCCGCAATGGACGAAAGTCTGACGGAGCGACGCCGCGTGCAGGAAGACGCCCTTCGGGGTGTAAACTGCTTTTATATGGGAAGAATTTG
>MFPS01000008.1 GCA_001782825.1 Candidatus Magasanikbacteria bacterium RIFCSPHIGHO2_01_FULL_33_34 | reverse complement strand
GCTATACGAAATCACCCGTACGCCAGTCTTGCGAGACTGACTCCCGGGTGACTTCGCATAGCCGCGCGCCGTTATGTGAAATAAAATTCTTTCTTTTTTCTTTTTTAAATTTGCTTTTTTATAATAAGGAAAAATAAGTTTTTTTATCTATTTATATAGGGGTAATAAGGTGTTTTTTCTGCCCACAAAGGGGCAGCAAAAAACGATTTCTATTTTAGATTTTTTTGAGGTATAATAGAGGAAACTTTTAAAAATATAACTACAAAATATGACACAAGATATTCTAAGCAAAAAAGAAGCTATAAGATCTATTGTTCACGCGTCAGTTGAATCTTTCGCAGTTGGATTTCAAGGAAGACACGAGGGCGAGCTAGAAGATCCGTCAGGAACGCTAAACATGAAAATTCATAATGTTTTTATTGCGGTTCTTGGTCCAGAAATACAATATTACACTGCTTTAGTGCGATCGCTTGATAGCTCTTTGGGTAATATGCTGGAAAAAATGGCTATCAACATTGCAAAATTAACATACGAAGTTAAGCAAAATGTTGAGGGGCCACTTAGCCTGAAACAAACCCAAGACATGGCGGAATTGTTAGAAAAATATAAACGCAGAGAAATAACTCCGCCCACGGCGGAAGATTATCAGTTTTTGCGTGTTAAGCCCGAAGATCAATCACTCGTAACAAAGAGACATGATAGCGATTACTATTTGATTGATAAAGAAACAGGCGATAATTTTTTGATTGAGTTAAAAATTGGTGGCGATTTAGACAATAAAAAAGCTAGATCAGAAAAGGAAGCTCTGCTGGAGCAATTTGCAATTTTATCAAATACATTGCCACAAGATACGAAAATACAAATGTTTTTTGCAACCGCATATAATCGTTTCGGCGAGGGAAAACCATGGAAACAAGAACGGGTCAGACAATTTTTTTCAGACGATGAGCTTTTAATCGGAAAAGATTTTTGGGATTTTGTATGCAAATCAGATGAAGGATATAAAATTGTACTTGATGCTTACAAAGAAAAAGCCGATCTAATTAAAAAATCTCTAGATTCAATCAAAAAAACTTATCTTGGATAATTTATGAATTCACTTATTAAATGGCCTGGTGGAAAATCTAAAGAGTATGAGCAAATTAAAAATCTCATACCAAAACACACTCGATATATCGAGCCGTTTTTTGGTGGCGGTGCAATATTTTTTAAACTTCAACCAAAAAAAGCTATAATAAATGATATTTGTGCAGAGTTAATTGAATTTTATCGTTTTATTAAAGGTGAAAATGATAAAAAAGAATTTAAAAAATGCCTGTATGATTATGTTGATAACTGGGAAAAAATTCCAAAGTATATAGGTATTTTTGAAAATGATTTTATTAAACTGTACGAAGAGTACAAAGATGATAAAAAAACAGAAAAAGAAGTTAAAGAAATAATAACTAAAAAACTCAAAGCAAAAGAGGATCAATTTAATGGTTTGTTTTCGAAAAATTTTGCCCTTGACCCAAATAATTTACTTGAAGAAGTAATTAAAAATTTAATTTCAAAAATTAGCAGAACTAAAAAAATTGAAAAGGATCGTGGCAAATTGCCAGACGGCGATTTGCACAAAAATATTGAAACAGCTTTTAGGAGCGGTTTTTATATGCACTTTCGAGATGTAATGAATAAAAATGGTTCAAAATACAAAACATCTTTAGCAAAAAAAATCTCAAATTATTATTTTATAAGAGAGTTTTGCTATGCCTCAATGTTTAGATTTAATGCCAATGGTGATTTCAACATTCCCTATGGCGGTATTGCATACAACAACAAAGATTTTAGAAGTAAAGTAGATTATATACTTAGTGAAGAAGTTGAAAAAGTTTTTAAAGATACAAAAATTTTAAATACTGATTTTGAAAAAATACTTTCTCAAAAAGATTTGAATAAAAATGATTTTATTTTTCTTGATCCACCTTACGATACTGATTTTAGTGATTATGAAAAAGCAGTTTTTGATAAAAAAGATCAAGAAAGATTGGCGAAATGTTTATATAGCACAAAAGCTAACTTCATTTTAATTATCAAAAAAACTACTTTTATTTATAATTTATACAAAAATAAAAAAGGAATAAAAGTTGATAGTTTTGAAAAAACATATCTCTATAATATGAAAGGCAGGAATGATAGAGAAGTTGAACACCTTGTTATTTATAATTTCTAGCCAGATGCAAAAATATATAAACAAAGTAATTTATGGCGATTGTCTAGAAATACTAAAAGAATTTCCCGACAATTCTATTGATTTGATTTTTGCGGATCCGCCATATTTTTTGCAACTCCCAAAAGGTAAAAGATTAAAAAGAGCCAACGGCACTGAAGTTATTCCAGTTGATGATGAATGGGATAAATTTGAAAGCTATGCGGACTATGATAATTTTACAAAAAATTGGCTTGCCGAATGTCAAAGAATTGTAAAACCAACAGGAACAATTTGGGTTATCGGAATGTATCACAATATTTTTCGCGTAGGCACAATTATGCAGGATTTAGGAATTTGGTTTTTGAATGATGTGATTTGGGTCAAAACTGACGCACTGCCAAATCTTAACGGACGAAGATTTACGAATAACCACGAAACTTTGATTTGGGCTGTAAAAGATAAGAATTGCAAGAGCTACACATTTAACTACGAGCAAATGAAAATAATGAACGGCGGGAAGCAAATGAAAGATACGGATTGGGTTTTTGGTTTATGCAGAGGGAATGAAAGACTAAAAGACGAAAATGGCATAAAAGCACATCCAACACAAAAACCACTCAAGCTAATTCAACAAGTTTTATTAGCAGCAAGCAGAAAAGACGACATTGTCTTAGATCCTTTTTTAGGAAGCGGTACAACCGCTTTTGTTGCAAAAGCATTGGGCAGAAATTGGATAGGAATTGAAAAAGAGAAGAAATATGTTGATATTTCTAAAAAAAGATTAAACATATAATAATTTGAAAATGGCCAAGGAAGAAACTAACAAATTATCAATTTACTTAATCAAAGCTGAATACATAAACGCTGAGGATATTTTTAAAAATTTCGACCAATTACAGAAGGAAGTAATTACGGACATAGGAATCTTTTATTATGGAGCGTCTCATGTATCTGCACCGAGCTGGGTAAAAAAATTTTTTGACGAATACTTTGAAAATAGCTTTAAGGATGAGAATGATAAAGAAAAATTAAAAATCTTTACCGCTAGTTCAAAAGCTGCGTTCATAGCTTCATCTGAAAATAAAATATTTGTTATAACTTTTGGATATGGTCACACTATGCTAAATCCTGGGGTATGGGAAGAAAGATTCGGACTAAAGGTTGCTTTAAATGTCATCGATTCAGACAATCTTAGAGGCATTGATAAAAAAAATATGTCCGTTACGCCCAAGCTCTCGAAAGAACAAATAACGAAAGATGGAACATTTGCCGATTTTGGCATTGATATTGAGCAAGATTTAATTCAAGGAATAACAGGAAAATCGAAAAATGAAGCATTTGGTCAAACTGTGACGGGCAAAGATGCCCTAAGTGTTTCTGTAAAAATAAACATCGCCAACATTAAACCATTTTTGAAAACTTGTTATCAAATGTATCAAAGTCAGGATTATAAAAAAGACTTTGGCTGGATCGATCAGGTTTCGGAAATTAAAACCCCGAAATTAATTCAAGAATTAGACGACGAGCTTATAATCAAAATAAAAAATAATAATTTTGATAAAACATGGATGGCTATCCCTGAGATTGTTCCATGGGAAGATGTTTCTGAGTTTAAAAACAAAAAAAATTCTTTTGGTGATGATATTGATTTAGAATCTTTTTTAAGTTTTCTTTCAGAAGAAGACAAAAATAATTTATCTTTAAAAATTTTAAATAATAATTTAATAGATTGCATAAGCGCAAGTAGCGATGATATTATGAGATCATGGAAGGCCTATAATTGCTTATATTGTGAAATTAGTAAAGGTAGCGAAACATTCATATTAAGCAATGGCAAATGGTATCAAGTTGAAAAAAGCTTTGCAGAACAAATTTTTAAAGATTTCGATGATTTTAAAAAGCAAATTTCTGGAATCTCTCTACCAAAATGTAAACAAGGTGAATATGAAAATATATACAATGAAAGAATAGCCAAGGAACTTAGTATTTGCAATATGGACAGGAAGACCATAAGCCATGGCGGAGCAAATCAAAAAATCGAATTTTGTGATTTGCTAACAGTTGATAAAAAGCTAGTTCATGTAAAGCACTATGGTGCTTCTTCTGTATTGAGCCATTTATTTTCACAAGGATTAGTTTCTGGAGAATTATTTTTATCCGATATAGAATTTAGGAAAAAATTAAATGATGAGTTGCCAATGGGTCATAAATTTTCAGATACAACAGTAAAGCCAACTGCATCTGATTATGAAATAATCTTTGCTATCATAAGTAAGTCAAAAAACGATTTAGATATTCCATTTTTCAGTAAAGTAAACATTAGAAATGCAAAAAGCAAATTAGAATTATTTGGCTACAAAGTTTCAATTTTAAAAATTGAAACGGAATAAAAAAACCAATAAGGAGTTTTTGATTTTGGGCATTCACCCCTTACCCCTCTGCCCAAAATCAAAAACAAAAAAACTTATTTATCATTTAGAATAAAAGCAAATTTAAAAAAGAAAAAAGAAAGAATTTTACATCACATAACAAGGCATATCCGGTTCAAAAATTTTGCACTTTATAATAAATTAAGGAAAGCAAAATTTTCTCTCCCAAATTTTTCTTACGCTACGCTTCAGAAAAACTTCGGATATGCCTAACGTTGTGTAAAATGCCTCCGCTCCGCTACGACATTTTACACAACGGCGCGCGGTTCCCGTTGTTGCATGCTGTGTTTCCGCTCCGCTACAGCACATCACACAACAACGGCTATACGAAATCACCCGTACGCCAGTCTTGCGAGACTGACTCCCGGGTGACTTCGCATAGCCGCGCGCCGTTATATAAAAATTTCAAATTATGCAGGAATACAAAATATTTCCAAATTACAAGGAAAAAAGATATTTTTATCCTATTAAAAAACCGGCTATTTTTGTTGGAATTTTTTTTGTATTAACTTTAATTTCATCTAAGATTGCTTCTCAGAGAGAAGAGCTTATTTTTAGTATTCTTATATTTGTTTCCTGTATAAAGTTATATTTCGTATCAAATAAATATAAGTATTCATTAACGGTAGATTCTGCTAAACTAAATTTTAGTGGAAGATACAAAGATAAAATTATTGATAATATAGATTGGCAAAAAAAATCTATAAAAAATATTTATCATACTGATGATATACACAAAAAAGCGATGCTCCTAACTCTGGAATTTTTAAACGGTACGTTTGAACAAATAACTTTTTTAAGCCATGAATACCACATATTAATAAAAACATTGGAAAATTATAATTATCCAGTGGTATATTTAAAAAATAAAGACTTACAAAAAAAGAACCTTGAAGAAGAAAAAAATAGAATTAAACTCATGATTATGGTCGTTATTTTTGGTATAATTATGATTCTTTTTTCCTCTGTAATAACAATAATTAAATTTTTTTAATCAAGATAATTTTAAATCTTCATATAACAAAGTATGTAAGGTTTGTTGTTACACACTCTCCACAATTTAGCACATCTTATTGAATTTTTAAAAGGAATGTGCGAAACTTCTTATATACATAAACGTTGTGTGTAATTAATTTCCTTTGCCTATCGCTAACTTTATATAATTCTTCTAATCAGTAAATAATATGAATCAAGAAACTGTAATTCAAAAAACCATAGATTTAGTAAAAGAAGTTTTATCTGATGCCGAAGGCGGTCATGATTGGTGGCACATTTATCGTGTTTGGAAATTATCTAAACATATTGCTCAAACTGAAGATGTTGATAATTTCGTAGTTGAACTTGGAGCATTACTTCATGACATTGCTGATTCTAAATTTCATGATGGAGATGAGGAAGTAGGTCCTCGCAAAGCAAGAGAATTTTTGAGTTCTTTAAATGTTGAAGAAGATGTGATTACTCATGTCGAAAATATCATTTCAAACATTTCATTCAAAGGTGGAAAACATACTCAAAAATTCAAATCTCCTGAACTTGATGTTATTCAAGATGCAGACAGATTAGATGCAATGGGTGCAACAGGTGTTGCGAGGACATTCAATTATGGAGGACATAAAGGTAGAGAAATTTATAATCCTGAAATCAAACCAAATTTAAATATGACTAAAGAAGAATACAAAAACAGCAATGCTCCAACACTCAATCATTTTTATGAAAAACTTCTTTTACTAAAAGACAGAATGAATACTAATACTGGAAAATCTATGGCTGAACACAGACACAAATATATGGAACAGTTTCTTGATGAATTCTATAAAGAATGGAACGGCGAATTGTAACGGCAAAGGAAATTAACTTCTACGCTTCGCTCCACCCATATCGCTAACGCAACATCGCACACATGCGAACGTTCAGCAAAGTTGTTCCGCTCCACTACACAACTTCGCTGAACACGGATTAACTATTTAAAGCAATGTACTACTTTATAAGTATTTATCTACTTGTAGATACCATCTTGCTCTCATTATACGAGGTGTGCTTAAAGGTGATCCTGCCATATATTTAGTTGTTCATTTAAGAGTTAACATTAGTCACTCTTATACTATCAGATTGTCACCCCTAGATGTTAACTGTACAGCAACTAGCTTTTATTTTTATTTTAAGCTATAATGTTTTTTTACAATAAAAAAAGTAGTTTATGATTAAATTAAATTATAAAAAAATACAAGAAAATTGGAAATCAGGAATAACAGTAAGTATGATTAGTGTCCCACTAGCTTTAGCGTTGGCTATAACCTCAGGGGCGACTCCTACACAGGGAATAATCACCGCATTTTGGGCAGGTTTATTAGGGGCAATTTTCGGAGGAAGTCATTTTAATGTCATAGGACCAACAGGTGCACTTGCTGGGATACTTATATCTTATTCTTTATCACATGGTTATGAAACATTGCCTCTCATTGCTATTTTGTCAGGAATAATAATAATGTTTGCTTATTTTTTTCATTTGGACAAATACATCATTTTTATACCAAAATCAGTAGTCCATGGATTTACATTGGGTGTCGCAATGATTATTGGTGTAGGACAACTGGATAATATTTTAGGAATAAATGATATTGAAAAAAGTGAACATTTCATCGTGAATATAATCAACATATTGCAAAATATAGAGAAAGCACACTATGGCATTTTTGTTTTATTTATTATTTCTACTGTCTTTATTATTATTTGGAATAAAAAATTTCCAAAAATACCAGGTGGAGCAATTATTGTTTTTTTTAGTATAGTGATAATGATGCTATTACCAGCTATGGGTTATACTCCTTCTTTAGTTACCCTTGCCGACAAATATCCAAATATACAGGCCACTTTATTTGAAAATACATTGTTTCATTTTAATTGGAGTATTATTGCTTCAAAAGAAGTATGGATATTAGCTATCACGACATCAATTATTGCTATACTAGAGACTTTACTTTCTGGTCAAATTGCTGATAATCTTAGTGGTACAAAATTTAATCGAAGAAAAGAAATGTTGGGTTTGTCTATTGCTAATATTGGTTCTGGGATTATGGGTGGTATTCCAGCTACCGCAGCTTTAGCAAGGACTGCGCTTAATATAAAAAGTGGAGCAAATCA
This sequence comes from Candidatus Magasanikbacteria bacterium RIFCSPHIGHO2_01_FULL_33_34, assembly GCA_001782825.1. Lineage (GTDB taxonomy): Bacteria > Patescibacteriota > Patescibacteriia > Magasanikbacterales > UBA922 > XYB1-40-15. Next base: position 202,309 of record MFPS01000008.1, on the reverse strand, counting down.
TAAGACATCAGCAATTATTAATGCTCTGTTTATAGCTATAATTACTTTTTTTATTTTGGGATATTTTAAACTTTTACCGATGGTTATAATTGCTTCAATGCTAGTAGTTGTTGCCATTGGAATGGTTGAAAAAAGACACTTTATACATCTTATTGAAAATGAAAAGATTGCTTTTTTTCTTTCCATTTTAGTTGCTATTCTTGTTGTAGTAGAAGACCCAATATTCGGAATATTAGTAGGTACTGTAATTGCATTATTGATTTTTATAAACAAACTTGCTTATGGACAGACTGAAGTTCTTTTGTGGAAAAATGGAAAAATGACTGAGGTATTGTTGAAAAATGATTTTCTCAAAAAAGAAGTGATTGATTCGGATATTGTTGTATACAAAATTTCAGGATCACTTACTTATGTAAACATGCCGGCTCATTTAGAAGCTGTACAAAAAATTCAAAATAATAATTATGTAATTATTTCTCTTAGACATAGTTTTTATGCGGATATTGATGGTATAGATTATTTGAGTGAAATTGTTGAATTACTCAAAAAAAATAAAAATAAAAAAATCTTACTCACTGGAATCAATAAAGAAATTGAAAAACTTATATACAAAGAACCATTTTATAAAAATAAAGTTATAGAAGGTAAAATTTATAAAAGAACATCAGATGCTATTAATAAAATCTTGAATTAAATAAAGTGATGTTTATAGTTAGGGCATTTTAATTTCTATTCTTATGTGTTATTCCTTAGATTTGTTATATTGTGTAGGCAAATAAATGCCTCATATAAGGGAGCATTAGATAAAACAACAATCTATGTATGGATAAATTTGTTTTTTTGTTATATTATAGAAAGGAAAATATTATGAAAAACAATATGCAAAAAATAACTCCCAATTTGTGGTTTAATGGTAATGCCAAAGAAGCCGTGGACTTTTATGTTTCTGCCTTTACCGATGCCAATATCATCTCAACTTCACATTACCCAAAGAGTAAAGAAGAAGGGCTGGCTGACTTCCAGCTCAATATGGCTGGAAAAGTTTTGACAATTGACTTTGAAATTATGGGTTTTCGTTTTGTAGCCATAAATGCGGGGTCCGAGTTTACTCCCAATCCATCTATATCGTTTACCATATCATGCAAAAGCGCGTATGAAGTTGACGCGCTCTGGCACACTCTTATAATGGGCGGACAAGCGCTTATGGAACTGGGCGAGTATCCGTTCAGTAAGCGTTATGGATGGCTGAACGACAAGTACGGTGTGAGCTGGCAGATCATCGTGCGTGCCGATGGCGTACCTGCCGGACCCATAACCCCAGGGCTCATGTTCACCAAAGAAAATGTCGGTCGGGCGGAAGAAGCCATGAAGTTTTACACTTCAGTCTTTCCAGACTCAAAGATAGAAAGTATTTTCCGCTACGAGAACCAGCCCGGCGAAAAAGACGGCAATATCGCGCACGCGCTTTTTAAACTGTGTGGGCGGGAATTTATCGCGCAGGAAAGCGCAGGACCGCACAAGTTTGTCTTTAACGAGGGAGTGTCGCTTTCAATCAGCTGTAAAGACCAGGAAGAGATTGATTACTACTGGGAGAAACTCACGGCGGAAGGTGGGCAAGAGAGTGTTTGTGGTTGGCTCAAAGACAAATATGGTGTAAGCTGGCAAGTCGCACCATACAATATAGAAGATCTCATGAAGAAGCCAGATGCATTCAAGATCATGATGCAACAAAAGAAAATAATCATTGCCGAATATAAATAGTAGGGTTCTTACTATCTAGTCTATCAACCCGGAGTTTTAAATATTTTTTGGGCAATCATTGCTGGTGTCGCCATTATTAGATTATTTATTTAAAGCATGGAAATATTATATATCTCATTACTCGCAGTCTTTGCCAGTGCCGTGGGTACATTCACTGGTTTTGGTACATCAACCATCATGGTACCGGTTCTTTTATTTTATTTACCATTACCACAAACACTTTTATTGGTGGGTATTATTCATTGGTTTGGTGATATTTGGAAAATATTATTTTTTAAAAAAGGATTTAATTGGAAACTTATACTTACTTTTGGAATTGCAGGAATGGTTGCCAGTTATTTAGGAGCAAGTATCATATTTTCAATATCTGAAAAACTCATTTCACAAATTTTGGGAGGATTTTTAATCGCTTATGTTTTATTTTTATTTCTCAAACCAAAATTCAAAATACCAAATGGGACACTAAACGCATTAAGTGGAGGTGTTTTATCAGGATTTTTTGCAGGTATTTTTGGTGTTGGTGGAGCAATTCGAGGAGTTTTTCTTTCAGCCTTTGATTTACCAAAAGCAGTATATATCTCAACAGCCGGAGCGATTGCGCTTTTTATTGATTCTACACGAATAATCACATATCTATTAAACAATGTGATTTTAGAATGGCAATTTTTTTGGGGATTCTTGTTATTTATTCCAGCTTCCTTTATTGGAGCATGGTTGGCAAAAAAACTTGTTGATCGCATACCTCAAAATAAATTTAGAATAGTAATAGCGATTTTTCTATTTTTGATAGGAATTAAATTCTTGCTATTTTCAAGTTAAAAATTGGTAAAAAATTACGAATATTACGTAAAGTTATATAAAATAATAATCTATAGACAATTTTTTACCCATTTGCTATACTAGATTCATCCCGTTTATCGGGCTTGTTTTCAATTTAAACGATAATGTATTGAAATAGATAAATTAATAATTATATATGACGGATGAAAAAATGACATATTTGAGTCAAGAAAAGTTTGATTCATTGACCAAAGAGCTTGCTGATATCAAAAATGAAGTAATTCCAGCGATTGCAAAAAAAATTGACATGGCCAAGCAAATGGGGGATTTGTCTGAAAATGCCGAGTATCATGCGGCTCGTGAAGAGATGGCTTGGGCCCAGAGTAGAGCCAAAGAAATTAATCATATTTTGGATAATTCTGAGATAGTTTCAAAAGAAAAAAAATCTAGTGATTTTGTGAGTATTGGTTCTAAAATTGAAGTAAAAATCAATGGTCAAGTTCGTGAATATACTATAGTCGGAGCGCAAGAAGCTGATCCACTAGCCAGAAAAATCTCCAATGAGTCTCCATTGGGAGAGGCCTTTATGGGTAAAAAAAAGGGGGACAAAGTAGATGTACATGTGCCATCTGGTATTCAAACCTATACGATTATTAGCATTAATTAAATTTTGATGTATGGAAAATATAAATAAAAAAAATGTAACTGAAGTTAATATAAATGATGAAAGAGAAGTACGGCTTAAAAAATTATCTGAGTTACGTAGTGCTAATATAAATCCATACCCAGCTAGTGCCGATAGAAAAGAAAAAATAGCAGAAGCGCTCAAAAAAAATGAAGGTGAGAGTGTGCAAATTGTTGGCAGAATAATGATGAAAAGAGATATGGGCAAACTTACTTTTTGTCATTTGCAAGATGAAAGCGCTAGAATGCAAATCGTTTTCAAAAAAGATGATATTGGAGAAGAAAGTTATAAATTGTTTACCAAAAAAATTGATTTAGCGGATATTATTTCTGTAAAAGGAGCTAGATTTGTTACACACAAAGGTGAACAGTCTGTATTGGTGAGTGAGTGGTCATTGCTCAGTAAAGCATTGCTTCCATTGCCAGACAAGTTTCATGGTTTGCAAAATGAAGAGTTGCGCTATAGAAAAAGATATTTGGATTTGCTCTTGAATCCTGATTTGAGAGAGGTCTTTTACAAAAAATCAAAGTTCTGGGATGTTACTAGGTCTTTTATGAAAGATAAAGGGTTTTTTGAAGTAGAAACGCCATATTTGGAAGTGACTACTGGTGGAGCTGAAGCAAATCCATTCAAAACTTATCACAGAGATTATGATATGGATGTGTATTTGAGGATTTCTATTGGAGAATTGTGGCAAAAAAGATTAATGGCGGCTGGATATGAAAAAACTTTTGAAATTGGTCGGGTTTTTCGCAATGAAGGATCCAGTCCTGAACATTTGCAAGAATTTACTAATATGGAATTCTATTGGGCGTACAAGAATTACAAAGATGGTATGGCTTTGGTCCAAGAGTTGTATCGTAAAATCGCTATGGAAGTGTTTGGAACAACAAAATTTACTACCAAAGGTTTTGAATATGATTTGGCAGATGAATGGCCTGAAATTGATTATACAGAAGAGGTAAAAAAACAAACTGGAGTAAATATACTTGAAGCGACTGAAGATGAAATGAAAAATACTTTAAAAAAATTGAATGTAAGATATGAAGGTGATAATCGTGAGAGGTTGACTGATACATTGTGGAAATACTGTAGAAAAAATATGTCAGGGCCAGCTTTTTTGGTAAATCATCCAAAATTAGTTTCACCTTTATCCAAACAAAAACCTGAAAATCCATTACTGACTGAAAGATTCCAGATTATTATAGCTGGTAGTGAAGTTGGGAATGGTTTCTCTGAATTAAATGACCCAGTCGAACAAAGAGAAAGATTTGAAAAACAACGAGAATTAATTGAAACTGGTGATGAAGAAGCTATGATGGCAGATTGGGAATTCGTAGAGATGTTAGAGCACGGCATGCCACCTACTTGTGGATTTGGTTTTGGTGAAAGACTTTTTGCTTTTATGATGGACAAGCCATTGAGAGAATGTCAATTATTCCCATTGATGAAGCCAGAATTACACGATTAATATGACACAGAGATCCAAAAAAAAGAAAGTATTAATATTTGGATCTTTTGACTTTTTACATGCGGGTCACTTTCATTTTTTTGAATTTGCTAAAAGTAAAGGTGATAGTGTAATTGTTGTGATAGCGCGTGATAATACTATAGTAAAATTGAAAGGTTCCAAACCATTTCATAGTGAACAGGACAGAAAAAAGATGCTAGAACAAATCAAATATATAGATGAGGTATATCTAGGAGATAAAAAAGATGTTTACAAGATTATAAAAAAAATAAATCCAGATATGATTGTCTTGGGTTATGATCAATCAGCTTTTATTGATAAATTGGATGCCTATATAGCCGAAAATAATTTGATAACCAAGATTATAAGAGCCAAGGCTTATAAGGAAAAAGTTTATAAGTCCAGCAAAATAAAAAAATACTTAAATAAGTTTGTATGATCAGTAAAAAAATTTTGATTGCTACAACAAACAAAGGAAAGTTTGAAGAGATGAAAAAATTTTTGGAAGATTTGCCATTTGAATTTTTAAGTGTAAATGAATTGGAAGAAAAATTTGTAGATCCAGAAGAAACAGAAGAAACTTTACTGGGTAATGCCATACTAAAAGCCAAATATTATGGAGAAAAAACTGGTCTTGTTTCTATTGCTGATGATGGTGGTCTTTTTCTAGATGCGCTTGATGGCTGGCCAGGTGTTAAAAGCGCTAGAATTGCTGATACAGATGAAAAAAGAGTAGCGATGGTACTAGACAAGCTTCAAGATAAAAACAATCGATTAGCCTCATTTAAGGTGAGTTTGGTTGTATATGATCCTCAAACTAAAAATATATTCGCTACAAGTGGTGAAACTAGAGGCGAGATCTTGCAAAAACCATTTGTTGGCGGGATTAATAATTATGCTTATAATCCAATTTTTTATATCTCTGATATGAAAAAAGTTTATGCTGAAATGACATTGCAAGAAAAAAATTCTGTCAGTCACAGAGGCAAGGCTTTGTATAAAATAGCGTCGTATTTGCAACATATGTATACTTCTCGTAATGTAGTAGTGCCATTAGGTATCATAATAAAAGATGGCAAAATTATGTCTACATTGCGCAATGATCCACATAATCCTGAATATCACAAAAAATGGGAATTTCCGGGTGGCTCATTGGAGATGGGTGAAACGATTGAAGAAAACTTAATTAGAGAAACAAAAGAAGAATCTGGTTATGATATAGAAATTGTTTCATCTCTAGACTATATACATGTAGAGGACAGGCCAGATAGAAATTATCAAGTTTGTTTGATACCGTATTTGTGTAAAATTGTTGGTGGAGATGGCAAATTCAATGATCAAGAAGTAGTGGATTTGAAGTTTTTTGATTTGGATGATTTTTTGAATCATGATTTGATACTGGCAAATGACATCATCTATAAAAAAATATTAAATAAAATTAAAAGTTTAGCTAAAAGTCATAATTTATAATATATGTTGGATATAAAATTTATTCGAGAGAATAGTAAGTTAGTCAAAGAAAATAATATTAATAGAAATATAAAAGTTGATATTGATAAATTGTTGGAATTGGATGAAAAAAGAAAAGTAATTTTAAATAATATAGATGAAATGCGCGCCAAAAGAAATGCTGTATCAAAAGTAAAACCAACTGAAGATGAAATAAAAGAAATGAAACAAGTCGGTATTGATATCAAAGGGCTAGAAACTTCATTGAAAGAAATTGATGAAGAGTATTATGATTTGTTGTGCAAAGTGCCTAATTTGAGCCACCCACAGTCTCCAGTCGGATCAGAGGATAAATTTGTGGTTTTGCACAAGCATAAAAATCCACCAGAATTTAATTTTCAGCCAAAAACTCATGATCAGATTATGGAAGATCTCGATATGATTGATTTTGATAGGGGAGTGAAAGTTGCTGGTTCAAAATTTTATTTTGTTAAAAATGATGCAGTGAGATTAAATCAAGCGCTTATAAATTATGGCATGGATATATTAGAAAAATATAATTTTATTTTGATGGAAACTCCAGATTTGGTCAAAGATGATATCTTGGATGGTTCTGGATTCAGTCCACGTGGTGAAGAATCACAAATCTATAAAATTGAAAATTCTGATCTCAATCTTATCGGTACTGCCGAAATTACATTATTAGGTTATCATGCTGATGAGGTGATTGATTTGTCCAATGGACCCAAAAAATACGCTGCTATATCACATTGTTTCAGGACTGAAGCCGGCGCATATGGCAAGACTAACAAAGGTTTGTACAGAGTTCATCAATTTACCAAACTTGAGATGTTTGTATATTGCACTCCAGACCAGAGTGAATCTATGCATCAAGAATTGTTAGAAATTGAAAAAGAAATATGTAATGGTTTGGATTTGCATTATCGTGTTATTGATATACCAACAGGAGATTTGGGTGGGCCAGCTTATAGAAAATATGATATTGAAGCTTGGATGACAATGCAGGGGGAAAATGGTGGTTATGGTGAAGTTACTAGTACCAGCAATTGTACAGATTATCAAGCTAGACGATTGAATATCAAATTTAAAAACGATGCCAATAAAACTGAGTATGTACATACCCTCAATGGAACAGCCGTAGTTTTGAGTAGATTTCCTTTAGCAATTATAGAGAATTATCAAGAAGCTGACGGAAGTGTTTCAATTCCTAAAGTGTTGCAAAAATATATGGGTAAGTCAAAAATAAATAAATAAAATGAATCAAATTAATTTGATAATATTACCGGGTTGGGGAGGTAGTCATGAAACATGGCGAGATTTTATATCTGTCGTAGGAAAGAATTTTGATAATATACAGGTGATTGAATTGCCTTGTTTTGGTTCTACACCTTGTCCGACAGAAGTATGGGGAATAGATGAATATGTTAAATACGTGAAAGAACAAATTAATAAATTAAATTATACTGGCAAGACTGTATTGTTGGGACATTCCTTTGGTGGTCAAATTGCAACCTCTCTATTGGCTACTGAAGTTGATATTGTAGATGCTTTAATATTATCAGGAGCAGCAGTTATTAGACCAAAGTTTGCTATTAGACGAATAATGTTAAATAGCTTGGCCAAGTTTGGAAAAATATTTTTCAAATTGCCAGTGATTGAAAAATTTGATGTATTGGCAAAAAAAGTTTTATATAGGATTGTTGGTTCAAATGATTATAGAGATTCAAGTGGTGTAAAAAGAGAAATTTTTAAAAAAATTGTTAGGGATAACAAAAGTCATTTATTATCAAAAATTGAAGTACCAACTTTAGTATTATGGGGTAGTAAAGACAAATATATTCCCCTCAAATTTGGAAAAAGAATACATAAAATGATACCCGGAGCGGCTATGCATATTGTCAAAAATGGTGGACATGGTCTACATATCCATAATATAAAAGAAGTAGAATTAGTCATTAATGAATTTGTATCACATGTTTAGTTTAATAAACATAATTATTTTAATTTTGTGGATAATGAGCGCTTTTGTTGATTATAATTATTTTTGTTATATATTGCAGTTGAAAGAATATAGAATGGATAGGATTAAAGATTTTTTGTCTACAAAAAAAGGAAAGGATTTTTGGAAAAAATATATTGTTTTGTGGAGACCTATTTTTGTAATTATTATTTTCTTATCCCCAATAGATGATTTGATGATCCTAAAATACACTATAATTACAATATTTAGTTTGGAGTTTATTATAAATATTTTACAACTCAAACGAGGCAAACTCAAGCATCCAGTTTTTACAAAAAAAGCTATACTCATAATTTTTAGCGCTATTCTTGTAGAAGCGCTATTGTTTTTTGCTTCAGGTGCATGGATAGGTTTATTGCTACTGATGAGTATTCGTTTATTGATAATAAGTTTGGTAGTTTCAATCTTTTATATTCCGACTGCTTATATAAAAAAGATTATTATAAAAAAAGCAAAACTAAAGTTATCTAAATATAAAAATTTAAAAGTAATTGGCATAACAGGGAGTTATGGCAAAAGTTCTGTAAAAAACTTTTTGAGCACAATCATTGGCAAAAAATACAGAGTAATAAAAACTCCAAAAAATATAAATACAGAAATTGGCATTGCAAAGTTTATATTAGATAATGATTTTGCCAATGCAGATGTATTTGTAGTTGAAATGGGAGCTTATAAAATCGGGGAGATAGAGCTTATTTGTGATATGGTTGAGCCAACTATTGGTGTACTTACCGCTATTACAGAGCAACATTTGGCATTATTTGGTGGAATCAAGATGACACAGCAGGCCAAATATGAACTTTTGCGGTCATTACCGGAAAATGGTTTAGCCGTAGTGAATTCTGATAATAAATATTGTAGAGAATTTTTGCATGAATTGAAATGCAAAAAAGTAACCTTTGGTGTAGAAGAAGAATTTAATCCAGATTTTTTGATAAAAGAATTTGATAATACTGCGCAAGGAATAAATTTTTTTGGAAAAATGTATAACAAAGATATTAGTGTGTCAGCCCCTGTAATCGGAACTCATAATGCAAAAAATATTGTACCGTGTTATTTGGTTGCAGATTTTTTGGGCATCTCAATTGAAGAGGCTAAAAGTCAAACCAATAAATTAGTTTTGCCGGACAATACATTGAGTATTATAAATTATGGTGAAGCAATAATATTAGATGATACTTATAATTCAAACTACAATGGCTTTTGCGCTGGTCTGGATGTTTTGTCTGGTTATTCAAATAAAAAAAGAATTGTAGTAACCAGAGGAATACCAGAATTGGGTGCAATGAGTACTGAAGTTCATACTAAAATTGGTTCAGAAATAGCTTATATAGCGGATGAGTTAATAATTTTGGATAAAGATAATGCAGAAGCATTGATTGACGGTGTAGGAGAAAAATTTCATACATCAATAAAAATTGTAAATGATCCAAATGAATTGCTAGAAATAATAAAATCATATAAGAATACCCCAAGTGTAATTTTGCTTGAAAATAGAGTCCCAGATATTCTTATCAAAGAAGTAAAATAAATATATGATTTTTAAAAAATATCTTTTTACAGGTTTTGCGCCAAATTTGAGGTTCAAAGATATGCTTTATGCAATGAAGTACTTATTTTTGCCGTGGTTTTATAAAAGATTAGTGAATGGCAAAAGTATTAAAGTTTTGGAAAATTGGTTAGTAAATTTTTTTGGAGTAAAAAATGTAATCACAATTGATAGCGCAAGATCAGCTCTATTGGTCGGTCTTCGGGCATCAAATATTGGAGTTGGTGATGAAGTTATAGTCCAAGGATTTACTTGTATAGTGGTCATCAATGCGATTAAACAATCCGGTGCAAAGCCAATTTATGTAGATATAGATCAGACACTCAATCTTGATATCCCGGATTTGAACAAAAAGATAACTAACAAAACAAAAGCAATAATTGTTCAACATACATTTGGAAATCCAGCTAATATGGGTGATATATTGGAAATTTGTAACCAAAAAAATATTAAATTAATTGAAGATTGTGCTCATGCATTTGGTGTGGAATATGAAGGAAAGAAGTTAGGTACAATAGGGGATATGGCAATTTTAAGCTTTGGCAGTGATAAATGTATTTCTTGTGTACGTGGTGGCGCATTAATTACAAATAATGATGAGCTAGCAAAAAAAGCAAAAGATATAATAGATAAACTTCCAAATCCAGACAAGATTCATATAGTGCAAAACCTCATGCATTATATTGTTTTTTTTAAAGGAAAAATTTTATATTCTATCTTTTTGGGGAAAATAATTTTAGCCATATCAAAAAAATTGCATATAACTGGCCGAGTTATATATGATGCCGAAAAAAAGGGGCAAGCTATAAATTTTTATCCTGCCAAAATGGCCAATTGTTTGGCAGATTTGTTATTAGTTCAATTAAATGATTTGGATACAATCACAAAACATAGGAAAACCATATCTCAAATATATACTGACAACATAAATAATAACAAAATAATTAAGCCGTTGTTAATAGATGGATCAATACCATTGCGATATAATATTTTAACAAAAGATCCAGATAGATTGATTGATATGGCCAAAAAACAAAATATAATTTTGGGAAATTGGTATAGAGGAGTTGTTGCTCCATTAGATATTGATATGACCAATATAGATTATGTACTAGGTTCATGTCCAATAGCAGAAGATTTTGCAAATAGATCAGTCAATTTACCCACCAATATCAATATTAATAAATCTGATGCCATGAGGATTGTAGAGGTCATAAATCAATATTAATATGCAAATAGCAGAAATAAAAAATCAAAATGAATGGGAAGAATTTAACAAAAAACAAGCGTATACATTATTTGTTCAATCTTTAAATTATGGTGAATTTTATAAAAGGCTAGGGGAGAAGCCTTATATAATTGGTATTTATGAAAATGATAGTTTGGTTGGAGGCGCTTTAATTTTGTCTGTACATGCCAAAAGAGGTAATTTTTTGTATATACCATACGGCCCAATACTTCCTGAAAAAAATAAAGCCGAGGCATTAAAATTGTTTACTAAATTTATTTTTGATTTTGCAAAATCAAAAAAAGAATTTAGTTTTGTGCGAGTAAGTCCTTTTTTGGAAGAAAATACAGAGAATAGGGGATTATTTAAAAGTTTGGGTTACAAGAGCGCGCCTATGCATATATTGGCTGAAAGAACATGGTTGTTGGATATCACACCCGATGAAGAGACACTTTTGTCTGGTATGAACAAAAATCATAGAAATTTGATCCGCAGATGTATGCGTGAAAATGTAAAAATAATTAAAAATAATGATCCAAAAAAATTAAATACTTTTTTGAGTATTTATACAAAAACAGCACAAAGACATAATTTTTTTAAATTTTCAGATCAATATATTACAAATGAATTTAGTTCATTTTCTGAAAAAAATGAAGCACTTTTGTTTGATGCCTATTTACCAGATTCCAGCTTAGATTCGTCGGCAATAATAATGTATTATGGATCAATGGCCGCTTATAGACATGGAGCTTCGCTAAATATAAATAAAAAATTGCCTACATCTTATTTATTACAATGGGAAGCAATTTGTGAAGCAAAAAAAAGAGGAATAAAGTATTATAACTTTTGGGGGATTGCGCCAGAAAATTCACCAAAGCACCCATTTCATGGCATAACACATTTTAAAAAAGGTTTTGGTGGATATTCGCGTGAATTGATGCATTGTCATGATTTACCCATAACAAACAAATACTATATAAATTGGTTTGTGGAGTCAATTCGTAGAATAAAACGTGGTTTTTAGTATGTACAAAAAAGTAAAAAGGTGGGACAGGGTAGCAAATAATCAAAAAAGAAATTCTTTTAAAACAAAAATAAAAGATATATTTTGGTCTAACAAAAATACTTATCACAAAATTGATTACGCGCAAAAAAGAGAATACCTAACAATAAGAAATCGACAAAAAAGAATACCCCTTAAAAAAAAGATAGAGATATTGTTGCTTAGTTTGTTTATTATTTTATTTTTTGGTCTTATATCATTCCATCCATTTTTTAAAATCAAGGAAGTCAAAGTGTCAGGTTTGAATCGTATTGATAAAAATGAATTTACAGAAGCGGTGTTTAATGTGATTAGATGTAAAAAAATATTTGTATTTTCTTGTGATGCTTATGTTTTTGTTGATGTTGATGAAATACGAGATGTAATGTTTGATAAGTATTCACTCAATAATATTTCAATCAAGAAAATTTTTCCGGGTGTGATTGAAATTGATCTAGAAGAAAAAATATCTACTATAGTTTATGATGATGGAGAGACCTATAGTTTTGTAGATTTGTTAGGACACTACGTTGAAACAATAGTGAATGTGTCAGAAGATGAATGGTATATGGATACAGAAATCACGACTTCTACAGATTCATTTGAAAATAAAAATAATAAATTTCATATACCAAATTCAAAGCGTATTTATAATGAAATAGGAAATTATCCATTGGTTTATGATAAAAGGGAAGATAAATCAGACTTAGAAACTATTTTGAAACCAGATTTTGTTATGAGTTTAATCGAGTGGTATAACTATTTTAATAATGATTTGGCAGAATCAGTCAATTACTTTACATTGTTAAATTCAGTTGGCGATACTTCTATACAGACCTATAATAGCTGGTATGCGACAGTCCGGTTGGGGGAGAGATTTGAATCACAATCAAATCAATTGAAATATATTGTAAATAAAGAAATTAATGGACAAGCTTTTAACTATATTGAACTTCGATATCCAGATCGTGTTTATTGGAAATAATTAATCATCATCTTTTAATGGATGGAAATCATGATGAGTTTTTTCAGCATATCTATCGGACGCATGTACATAGCGTGTAGTTGTATCAAGTGACTCATGTCCCAAAAGTATTTGGATAGCAGCCGGATTGGCGCCATCTTCGGCCAGATAAGTCGCAAAAGCATGCCTAACAATATGCGGGGTAACCGGTACATTTATACTTAACAATTCAGTATATTTTTTGATTCTTTCTTGGATATAACGAGTAGATATTTTTTTATTTTTTTTATCGTTTACATTTTTTCCTTGGAAAGGTACGAATACAAAATCTGAATCAGACGGGCGTACTTTTAAATAAAGTTTTAAGTGTTTAATTGAGCGTGGCGTTAAATAGGCAAATCTTTCTTTTTTACCTTTACCTAGTACATAAATACGTCCCTGATTATCAATTTTATCCATTCTCAAATTCACTAGCTCAGATATCCTGAGTCCAGTTGCAAACAAAACTTCAAATAAGGCCCTATTTCGAAGAGCTACTTTTTTGTTTTTTTCAAATTTAGTTGAAGCTTCTATGATCTGAATAATTTCTTCCAATTCTGGTACTTGGACTTTATTTTTCGTGACTTTACTCATATTGATAGCATCTGGTGGTATTGGGGTAGGGTAGTCCATATCTATCATATACTTGAGATAAGATCTGAGTGCGGACAACATTCTATTGGTCGAGTAAGGGGATAATAAAGTATCGGTCGCATGCTTGTCAGATGTCATTCTATCAGTGGAAGTTAAATAGGCTTTATAGTTTAAAATATCTTTTTTTGTAATTTTGGAGAATTCTAATTTTGCATCTCTCAAAAAATCTTGAAAGACAATCAAATCACGTTCGTAGTTGTACAATGTTTCAAGGGAGTAATTGTTCACTTGTAGATTGAGTAGGTAATCATCTAGGTAAGGGAGTAGTTGTTTGGACATATATATAGTGTATATAATTTAAGTATATAAGACGACTTCACATAAGGTGCATTATACGCAGTTAGATTATACTATATATAAACAGGTATAACAATGTGATTTATACACAACACCAGAACAAGTCCTCTATAATAAGTCTTTGGGCTCAAATATATACTACTTATTTTCTATATATTTACACAATTAAATTATTAATAATATTTTATCCACAATTATTATTTGTATAAAATTATATATTATAATATAATTATTTTTGTAAGCGTCTCGTACGCTTACACTTAGAGAGTCAAGCTTCGGCTAGACTCTCGAACAAAAAGCACGGCTTGCCGTGCTTTTTGCTTTGTATAATACTTACTACCCCATCAGATAGCTACGAGGTGTGTTTATATGTAATTGTGCGACACTACAGATATACTGTTTATTTTATACGGGTACTAGGGTTCATCTTTTTAAATAAATGTTTACTAGCATTATTTGAATGGCTAGGGAATAATTATTTTTTTGTCAGTCGGTAGGTAAATTAATGATTTGATATAGGGTTATTACACAATGTATGAGTATATTATATATCGTTATATATCACCCAGCCCGCTCTGTGCATATTTTAATAAATTGTGCGACACATATTTATTTTAAGGATCAAGATAAAATAAAAAATTATTTTTATAAAAATAATTTTAGTCTAGTAATAATACAAACTTACCCAAACTAGTGAATTGGCAACACCTACTCTACCAATCTTTTACAAGATAGTTCAAAGGATTAACTGGTATGCCATTTTTTCTAATTTCAAAATGTAGATGAGGGCCCGTTACAAATGGTCCAGCACCAACAGTCCCTGGTGTTCCACCACTATACCCAATAATATCCCCTCTTGTTACAAATTGTTCTTCTGAAACAACGATTTTAGATAGATGTCCGTATAAGGTTGAAAAATTATCAGAATGTAAAAGCATGATATATGCATAACATGAAGATGCGCTACAAACCCTTGCCTTACCAATATATCCAGACGCTGCTGCTCTAACAGGTGTCCCCTGTCCAGACCGTATATCAATAGCATTATGCTCAAAAACATGTCTATATGGATATTCTGGATCATGGAAATAAGCTGTCACATATCTACTTTGTGATGGCCATGAAAAAAGTCCATCAAAATTTTTATCACTTTCACTTGTAAACTTTTTTTGAGCTTCTAGTTTGTTTCTAACTTCTCTCTCAACACTAGTGATTTCGGCTTCAATAGCTTGATACTGAGTTCTTAAGCTATTCAACAATGTTTGGAAGGCGTTTTCTGAAGATTTTGTTTGAAATAATAAATTTTCTTTATTAAATATTTGTTCTTGATAACTATCCATTTTTTCATCAAGTTCAATTTTTAGATCTTCATAAGATTTTTTTCTTGTTTCTGTTATATCTTTTTTTTCTTCAAGATCAACTTTTGCCAATCGCAATGTTTTTGCACTTTTACCCAAATCTTCTTCAACTACTTGTAAATATTGTACTCTGTTATAAAAATCAGAAAAATTATCATAAGCTGCTATTATTTCTAAATAATTTTTATCTGATTCGTAGTTTATAGTTCTGATCAATTCTGCCAGCATTATTTTTTGCTTGCTGATGTCTTCTTCTTTTGAATCTATTTTAAATTCAAGTGCTTTTATTTCTAGTGTAAGAGTATCTAATTTTTCTTTGGTGGCTTCAATATCAAGCTCAATTTGAGTTGTTCTATTGTCTAATATGTATATTTGATTTTTGAGTGATGTTGCCTCTAATCTCTTTGAGTTTATATCCTTTTTTACTTGTTCTATACTTTCTTCAAGTTTCTTAATTTTACTTTTCTTTTCAGCAATCTTTTCATTTAGTAATTCTATTTCTGAATTTGTGTCATTATCTTCGGCTGAATAGACAAAATAAGGCTGTATTATCAAACCTAAAACAATACAAATTGTGATTAATATTATTTTTTTCATGCTATAGTCAATAAACAACAGTTATTATAATTATAGTATAACACAAATTAATAAGCTGTGGAATGTATTTAATTACAGAGATGATATCGCGTATCTAATCCGCTCCATGGTTTTTTCTTTGCCCAGTATATTGGCAATTTCAAATGGACCTGGTGAATTTTTTTGGCCAGATAGAGCTACTCGCATTGGCCAAAGAATTTCGCCAACTGTATAATTTTTATTTTTTATCCAATCTTGTATTTTTCCTTGTAGCCAATCTGTATTCCAATATCTGACTTCAAACTCATCAATATAATCTAATAAAGACTTTAAGTTTTTCTTGGTAGTCTCCAAATCACTTTTTTTCCATATCAATAAATTAGGATCATACTCTAAAAAATTTGCAAAGATAAAACCTGAAAATTCTACTATATCCGACAATTTTGACATCCTATCTTTGAACATCTCTACCAATGAAACAAGTAGTGCCTCATCAACATCCATACTATTTATAAGTCCAGAATTGTTTAGAAAAGGTAAAACTGCATGACCTAGTTGTGTATTAGACATTTTTTTGATATATTGTCCATTTACCCAATCTAATTTATCAATATTGAATACTGCAGCAGACTTCCCTACTTTTGATAAATCAAATTCCTGCTCAAGCTCTCGTAAACTAAATATTTCACGCTCATCACCCGGATTCCAACCGAGAAAGGCCACAAAATTGACAAGGCTATCTGGTAAATATCCTTTTTCTTTAAAATCAAATACAGAGACATCCCCATGCCTTTTGCTTAATTTTAGTTTTTGTTCATTTACCAATAATGGTAAATGAGCATACTTTGGCAATTCCCAACCAAAATATTTGTACAAAATAATACTTTTTGGTGTTGATGATAACCATTCTTCACCCCGAATCACATCTGTAACACCCATCAAGTGATCATCTACCACTACCGCAAAATGATAAGTAGGAAATCCATCTGATTTAATCAAAACTTGATCATCAATGAGATTGGTGTCAAATTTTACTTCCCCACGCACAAGATCATTTACTACAATAGTTTCATTACGTGGAACATTTAATCTGATTACAAATTTTTCTTCATTTTTCTTTTTTTTTACCTCATCTAAAGATAAATTTTTACAATAACCATCATATCCTGGTGGCATTTTATTTTTTTCTTGAGTAATTCGTAGTTTGTCCAATCTATCTTTGGAACAAAAGCAATGATAAGCGTAACCTTTATCAAGCAATACGGAAATATATTTTTTGTATATATCTAATCTCTCAGATTGTATATATGGGCCATTGATCCCCTTCTGAATGACTTGATTATTTTCTATGAGTACTCCTTCATCTGGTACAATACCAGCCCAATAAATAGAAGTTAAAATATTGTCTATACCCCCCTCAACCAATCTCTCTCTATCAGTGTCTTCTATACGAATTAAAAAATCGCCACCATTTTTTTTGGCATACAAATAAGCAAATAAAGCGGTTCTGAACCCACCAATATGCAAAAAACCAGTCGGACTCGGTGCAAATCTTGTTTTCATATATAATCTATTTAAGCTTAGATAGTAATATACCAGTAGCTATACTTACATTTAATGATTCAGTATTCCCTTTTCTGGGAATAGTGTAGCGCATATCCACAATTTTCTCAAGACTACTTCTGATACCATGAGATTCACTCCCAAAAAGATATACAGATTTTTTTTTCGGCTTGAGCAAATCGATATCTTGACCAGACATATCTAATAGTATAATTTTGTAGCCTTCTTGTTTTAATTTGGTTAAAGAATCTAAAATATTATCACTAATAAATAATTTTGATGTAAAGATAGATCCCATAGTACTCCTAACACACTTGTCATTGTATGGATCAACACTATTTTCGGATAATAAAATATTGTTAACATCAAACCATTCGGCTGTTCTAATGATAGTACCTAAATTACCCGGATCATTGATTTGGTCAAAAGCCAAAATTGGTTGTTTGGTATCAATTAAATCATCAAGTTTAAAAAAAGTTGTCTTGACAACTGCGCTTACTCCTGGATAAGTGGTAGTGGTTTTAATTTTATTAATCTCATTTTTATTAATAATATGAATTGGAATACCTTTTTTTTCAACAATACTGACAAAATTTTTATTTTTATCAAAAAAATCATTTTCAAATACCAAAAAAATAACCTCTGCATTTTTATTTATTGCTTCTTCAATACCTTTTAAACCTTCAACGATGAATTCATTATATAAATTGCGATATTTTTTTTGATGAAGTTTTGTAATATGTGTACGTATTTTTGCAGGTAACATAATCAATTTAATTCTTTATCTTTGTCTCTATATTTTATAAAAGCTAAAGGAAATTCCACAAGAGCTGTCCATACACGTTTTATTCTGGAAGGCTCTTGTAATAGTCTCCACATCCATTCTAGACCCATTTTTCTTAATATCTTTGGTGCTCTCATGATTTTTCCAGATATAAAATCAAAACTTCCACCAACGCCCATTACAATTTTTACACCTGGTAATTTTTTAGTATTTTCTGCTATCCATTTTTCTTGTTTTCCATGGCCAAAACCTACAAATAAAATATCTGGTTGAGTCTGAATAATATCGGTTATTACATTGTGATTATCATTTGACCTATACTTAAGTTTTTTGTTTGGTATAGATTCTACAATTGGCCCAGGATGATAACCAACAATATTTAGTTTTGGAAATTTATCTTTTAATTTTTTTGCAGCTATTGAAATAGTTTTTTCACTACCAGAACCAAGCAAATAGATACTAAAGCCGTATCTATTAGCATAATCACAAATGTCCAACATAAAATCTACTCCAGAAATTCTTTTAAAATATTTCAAATCATCTTTATTATTTTTATCATAGAGTAAATCACAGGTTAATTTTATTCCTTTGCCATCACAAATATTTAAATCTCCCCTGTTTAGTATTTCTCTCAATACATAATCATTTTGAGCAGCCATCACCATTTCAGGATTTGGTGTAAAAATATAATGATCTCTACCTTCTCTCAAAAATTTAGCAACCAAATCAAGAGCTTGTCCTTCTGTTACTGTATCAATTTTAACCCCCAAAACCTTTGTAGACATATATAATAATGTAATTTTAGACATTCATGTTATAATATTACCATATATTGACAATAAATTTCAATATGATATAGTATTATCACTCTAGTATGATGAGTGCTAATGCTTAAAAACTTACCTAACTAAATATGAATCCACAAAATTTTACTCATAAATCTCAAGAAGCAATTCAAAATGCTGCTCAAATTGCTAATACAAATGGACAGCAACAAATTGAACCACCACATCTGTTCAAAGCCCTTTTAGAACAAGAAGAAGGTGTTGTTTTGTCAGTTTTAAAAAAATTAAATGTAAATTTAAAACAATTAAACGATGAAATAGATAAACTCATAAATCATTTTCCAAAACATCCAGGACAGATTAAAAATACTGGTTTTGGTCAAGTTTTAATGGGTCAAGCTATGATGTATATCCTCCAAAATGCTTCACAAGAATCTCAAAAAATGGGTGATGAATATATTAGTGTTGAACATCTTCTTTTGTCTTTTTTAACCAATAAAAATCCTATCAGTAATGCCCTATCAGTCCAATCTGTTCAATACGATGATGTATTGAAAATTTTGGTTACAGTTCGTGGTACACAAAAAGTTGATTCCCCTACTCCAGAAAGCAAGTATCAAGCTCTTGAAAAGTATGGTAAAAATTTTACAGAAATGGCAAGAAAAGAAAAACTTGATCCAGTTATAGGCCGTGATGATGAAATTCGCCGTGTAATGCAAGTTTTGACACGTAGAACAAAAAATAATCCAGTATTAATTGGTGAACCAGGTGTTGGTAAGACTGCTATAGTAGAAGGTCTTGCACAAAGGATTGTAAATGGAGATATTCCAGAAAGTTTAAAAGATAAAGAAGTTATTGGCCTAGACGTTGGTTCTCTTGTGGCTGGAACAAAATTTCGTGGTGAATTTGAAGAAAGATTCAAGGCAGTCCTCAAAGAAGTAATAGATTCTGATGGTAAAATTATTTTATTTATAGATGAGCTTCATACTATAGTTGGCGCTGGAGCCAGTGAAGGCGCAGTTGATGCAAGTAATATGCTTAAACCAGCCCTTGCTCGTGGTGAATTAAATACAATTGGCGCAACAACCATAAAAGAATATCATCAATACATCGAAAAAGATGCAGCTTTTGAACGTAGGTTTCAACCTGTGCTTGTTGTAGAACCTAGCCAAGAAGATGCAATCGCCATTTTAAGAGGTATAAAAGAAAAATATGAAGTTCATCATGGAGTAAGGATCACTGATCCAGCTATTGTTTCTGCTGTTGAATTTTCTAGTAGATATATAAATGATAGATTTTTACCAGATAAAGCAATTGACTTGATCGATGAAGCAACTTCAGCTTTACGAATGGAAATCGATTCAATGCCAGACGAATTAGACAAAATGAAAAGAAAAATGATGAAACTTGAAATTGAGATGAATGCACTCAAAAAAGAAAAAGATGAATCTTCAAAAGATAGATACTCAAAACTAAAAAAAGAATTGGAAAATATTCGTGAAAAAAGTAATGAAATAGAAGTGCATTGGAAAAATGAAAAAGAAATTATTACCATGATTCGTGGCCATAAAAAAGAAATAGACAAATTAAAACAAAGTGCTGATATTGAAGAAAGAAAAGGAAACTTACAAAAAGTAGCTGAACTTAGGTATGGAAAAATTCCAGCTATAGAAGAAGCTATTAAAAAAGATGAAAATAAGTTAGCAGAAATACAACAAGGTAGATCAATTCTAAAAGAAGAAGTTACAGAAGAGGATATTGCGTCGGTAGTCTCTCGTTGGACTGGAATACCAGTTGCCAAAATGCTTGAAGATGAAGTGCGAAAACTAGCAAAAATGGAAAGCGTTTTAGAAAATCGTGTTATTGGTCAAAAAGAAGCAATTCAAGCAGTTTCTAATGCGATTAGACGTTCTAGAGCAGGAATTTCTGAGGAAAAAAGACCAATTGGATCCTTTATCTTTATGGGTCCGACTGGTGTGGGAAAAACTGAATTAGCCAAAGCTTTGGCTGAATTTATGTTTAATGATGAAGAAGCTATAATCCGAGTAGATATGAGTGAATTTATGGAAAAGCATTCTGTAAGCAAAATGATTGGTTCTCCACCTGGTTATGTTGGTTATGACGAAGGTGGCCAACTCACTGAAAAAATAAGAAGAAAGCCTTATTCAGTTATATTATTTGATGAAATTGAAAAAGCCCATCCAGATATTTTTAATATGATGTTGCAAATTTTAGAAGATGGCCATTTAACTGATGCTAAGGGTAAAAAAGTAAATTTCAAAAATTCAGTTATCATTATGACCAGTAATATTGGCTCAGATATGATAATGCAAATGGGTAAAAATAGTGATTTTGGATTTGATGATAACAAAAAAAATAATCCAAAAAAACAAGAAGAAAAAATAAAAGAAAGAATTATGGACGCATTACGAGATCACTTTAAGCCAGAATTTTTAAATAGAATTGACGAAATAATTACTTTTCATCCTTTAAGTGAAAAAGATATACGACAAATTGTTGATTTGCAATTAAAACAAGTTTTTGAGCGTTTGAATAGCCAAGGTATAGAATTAAATATTACTAATACTGCCAAAGATTGGCTAGGTAAGAAAGGCTATGATCCTAATCTTGGTGCTAGACCAATGCGTAGACTAATCCAAACAAAACTTTTGGATACCTTGGCATTAAATATAATTGATGGTAAAATACAATCCGGAAGTACTGTTGATATTTCTATAAAGAACAATAAATTATCATTCAAATATTAAATATGGAGAATAAAGATTTTTCTAACTTTAAAGATGATGCTGGTGCAATTCTTATCAATAAAAAAACTAGGCATATTGCGCTAGTAAAAATGCATCATAATATATGGGGCTTCCCAAAAGGTGGAATTCGAGAAAATGAAAACATTTTGGATGCAGCTAAACGTGAAGTATATGAAGAGACTGGTGTAAAAGAAGTTGAAGTTATCAAAAAACTCCCTACTTATCAGAGAGCTAATTCTTATAAACCAGATGAATTTATTACATTAAACATGTATATATTTGAAACTGAAGAAGACGAATTGAAACAAATTGAATATGATATAGCTGAGGTCAAATGGGTGCCTATTGATGAAGTAATGGATATATTGTCTATACCAGCCGATGCTGAATATTTTCTAAGTGTTAGAAAATACGTAAAATAAAATACCACTAAGTGGTATTTTATTAATTTATAAATATAAAATAGAATTAATGATTAGAGATTATTATGAGCGGATTTGATTACCACAACAGGTAATCACCTCGGAGCCACAGCGAGAATCCTGCCTGCCGGCAGGCAGGGAGCGAATGATAATCTCTAATTATAAATTATTCTATTAAAGAATAATTTATAAATTAATTCATGCTATTCATTAATTTGGAAAAATCTTTTTACCATCTTCACCATATAAATGAATACATAATACTGGACAAGCCTCTGCGCCTTGCATAATAGTATCATCACTATCAAAATTACTAGCATCAGACTTTACAAGAGCTAAATTTTCATCATCCATTTCAAAAGTGTTAGACGCTGCTATTACGCATGATCTTGCTCCAATACAAGCATCTCTATCTATCACAATTTTTCTAATTTTACCACTTGTTTTTGTGGCTGATGATTCATTTGCCATATTTTTATTTTAAATATTTATTAATTATATTATGAACTTAATGCTGCCCGAAGCTCTTCAGATGGTTGCCATAATGGATCAAAAGTTACTTTTATATCAATCTTTTCAAATCCAGCCTTAGATAAAGTGCTACGCATATTTTGCTGAATTTCAGAACCAGCTGGACAAGTTGGGGTTGTATAAGTCATCAGTATTTTTATCTGATTTTCATTGATTATATTTATATCATAAATTAATCCCATTGTCCAAATATCAATCCCCAACTCTGGATCCAATACAGTTTCCAATATCTTAATTACATCATCTTTATTTATCATAAATTATTTTTTAAAATATTTTTTTGAAAAAATAATTATAATAATTAAAACTACAGTTATAAAAACAAACAACAAAATCTGTGAAGATTTATTATTTTCATCAATATCGTTTGTACTGATACTTATACCATGTTCAATCAATTTTCTCTCAACTATTTCCATTATTGTTTTGCCAGTAGTATTATCATTGCCATATCCCATTACAATTTCACCATCTATAATCGCCATAGGCACACTTCCAACTTCAACATCATAATAAACTCCATATTGACGAAAAATATCTCCGTTTTTTTCATCACTTACTTCATACATCTTCAAATCAATAAATTCTCCATATTTTGGTAATATTTTTTTATTCAAAAATTTAATTTCATCACGACAATGTGGGCAAGTTTCAAGATGGAACAAAATATATTCAATTTTTTCTATTTCACCATTACCCTCTTCTTGTGCATTTATATTTTGTGTTGGTAAAAAAATACTTATTGCAAAGATAAAACTTACTACTCCTATTATAATCTTTTTCATAAAAATTTATTATTTATTTGAATAACCTTGTTTTTCTATAATTTTAACCATTTTTTCATTTCCTGATTTAGTTATTTTACCATTTTTCATAATATGAACAAAATTTGGCTTAATATAGTCTAATATTCTACTATAATGAGTAATCATCAAAATTGCCTTATCTTTATTAAAGAAATTATTAATACCTTCTGAAACTTTTTTTAAAGCATCTACATCAAGCCCTGAATCAATCTCATCTAAGATAACATAATTTGGATTTAATATTAACAGCTGTACAATTTCCATTTGTTTTTTTTCTCCACCTGAAAAACCAACATTCACATGGCGCTTTAAAAAATCTTTATTTATCCCCATGGTCTCTAACTTATCAGACAAAGTTCTGTAAAATTTTACTGGATTAATTTTTTCATCTTTGATGCTTTCCACTGATGTTCTCACAAAATTATTCAAACTAACTCCTGTAACTTCCGGTGGATTTTGCATTGATAAAAATAAACCAGCTTTTGCTCTACTATCTGATTTCTTTTTGGTCATATCAATCCCATCAATTATAATATTACCTTTAGTAATTTTATATTTTGGATGGCCCATCAAAGCATTAGCTAAAGTTGATTTACCAGATCCATTTGGGCCCATCATTACATGGATTTCTCCTCTATTAATCACTAAGTCAAGACCTTTGATCACTACTTTATTATCAACTTCAACAAATAAATTTTTTATTTCCAATTTCCTCATATTATTTTTTCATAGAATTTAAACCAGCAATAACAGCATCAAGTCCCAGCATTAAACATTTTTTTCTGGAATAAATTATATCTGTTCCAAAAATATCAATCATTTTTTCTTCATCATAAGCTTGAATATCACTCACCTTTTTTTTAATTATATTATCCAAAAGCAAGGAAACTCCAGCTTGAGAAATTGCACAACCTTGACCTTGATAG
This sequence comes from Candidatus Magasanikbacteria bacterium RIFCSPHIGHO2_01_FULL_33_34, assembly GCA_001782825.1. Taxonomy (GTDB): domain Bacteria; phylum Patescibacteriota; class Patescibacteriia; order Magasanikbacterales; family UBA922; genus XYB1-40-15. Next base: position 177,830 of record MFPS01000008.1, on the reverse strand, counting down.
CCCACATCAAGTATTATTCCATTTTGATCAAGTTTTATTTGTATTTTTATATCATCTCCACAAGATTTATTAACAGCTTTTTGCTCTATATCAAAATTATTTAACACTTTTTTATGCAATGGATTCCTATTAAGTTCCAAAATAAATTCTTTATATAATTCATCCATAATTATATTTTAAACAGCTTAATTGCCTTTTTTATGCCCATGACAAGTCTATCTACATCATCCTTATCATTATATACCCAAAAAGAAACCCTAATTGTACCATTTACTTGCAGATAATTCATTAATGGTTCTGTACAATGTAATCCAGCCCTAACAGCAACCCCATCTTTATCCAAGATAGTCGCTATATCATGTGGATGTAACCCTTCTACAAGGCATGATATTATACCTACTCTATTTTTATTTGAACCAATTATTTTAAGCTTATCAATTTTATTAAGTTTAGCTATTGCATACTCGGTCAAGCTTTGTTCATATTTTATAATATTGTCTAAACCAATTTTATTAATATATTCCAAAGCTTTCCCAAGTCCAATTACTCCAGATATATTAGGTGTACCAGCTTCAAATCTATAAGGGATTTCATTCCAGACTGATTCATCTATGTTAACTTCGTTTATCATTGATCCGCCATAAATAAATGGTTCAAGTTTTTCTAATCTAGTACTTTTTCCATAAATTACACCAACACCAGTCGGTCCACCTACTTTATGGCCAGAAAATACAAAGAAATCACAATCAATCTCTTTTACATCAACTTTCATATGCGCTATAGATTGCGCTCCATCAATAATGCTAATTGCTCCAACTTTATTAGCAATATTTACAATTGTTTTTGCAGGATTGATCGTACCAATGGTATTTGAAATATGCACAAATGAAACTATTTTTGTATTATTATCAATAATTTTTTTAGCCTTTTCAATATCCAGTTCCAGATTATCATCAAGTTCAATCAAGCGAATCTCAAACCCATATTGTTTACTGAGCTGTTGCCATGGAACAAAATTAGCGTGATGTTCCATTATTGTTAATACAATATTATCAGTTGATTTTAAATTTTTGCAAAGTGAATAAGCTAAATGATTAATACCAAATGTTGTTCCACTATTAAAAATAATTTCAGAATCTTTGGCATTGATAAAATTAGCTACTACTGATCTAGACTTTTCATATTCTTGAGTTGCAAGCTCACTAATTTTATATAATCCACGATGAATATTTGCTTTATATTCTGTATTGTATTTGTTAATTGATTTTACAACCCCTTCTGACATTTGTGTTGTAGACGAATTATCTAAATAAGCTAGATTATTTTGATTTTTAAAGATTGGAAAATCTTGTTTTAAATTCTTCATATTATACTTCCCTCCATTTCCATTTCAATTAGTCTATTTAATTCCAGTGCATACTCAAATGGCAAAACCTTAACTATTGGCTCAATAAAACCAGCTACAATTAACTGTATAGCTCTTTCTTCACTTATTCCTTTACTCATCAAATAAAATATTTCTTCGTCACCTATTTTACCAACCCTAGCTTCATGGGCTGCTTCGACTTCATTATTATATATATCCATTGAAGGAATAGTATTACAAGATGATTTTTCATCCATCAAAAGACCATCACATATTACTATGGCTTTAGAGTTTTTTGCATTTTTACTTATTTTGACCAAACCTCTAAATGTAGATCGTCCACCATAAGCTGAAATTGATCTAGATTTTGTTATAGAGCTGGTATTTGGTGCAACATGAATTGTTTTAGCTCCAATATCTTGATCTTGACCTTCACCTGAATATGCAATGCCAAGATTGTCACTTTTTGCACCCTCACCTCGCAATATTGAACAAGGATACAACATAGTAACACCTGACCCAAGGTTACCACTCACCCACTCCATAGTAGCATTTTTTTCTACCAATGCTCGTTTAGTATTCAAGTTATAAGTATTTTTTGACCAATTTTCTATAGAAAAATATTTCATCTTTGCATTTTTTCCTACAAAAATTTCAACACACCCAGCATGTAATGAATTTTTTGAATATCGTGGTGCTGAACAACCTTCAATATAAGCCACATCAGCTCCTTCATCTACTATTATCATAGTATGCTCAAATTGCCCACCAGCTTCTGCATTCATCCTAAAATAGGCCTGTAATGGCAGTTCAACTTTAATACCTTTGGGTATATATATAAATGTTCCACCAGACCATACAGCCGCATGCAGAGAAGCAAATTTATGATCGGTAATTGGCACACAATTAGTCATAAAATGTTTTTTTACAAGTTCAGGATACTTTTGAACTGCCACATCCATATTTTCAAATATAACTCCTTGTTTTTTGAGATTTGTCTGAAGATTGTGATAAACTATATCACTATCATATTGTGCGCCTACCCCAGCCAATGATTTTTTTTCAGCTTCTGGTATACCTAATCTATCAAAAGTTTTTTTGATTTCTTCAGGCACTTCTTCCCAAGTAGTTTTTTCCTCGGTATCAGGACGTACAAAATATACAATCTCATCAAGATTAAGTTTACTCAAATCTGGTCCCCAATTTGGCATCGGTGCTTTGATATACAATTGATAAGCTTCAAGTCTTTTGTCTAACATCCATTTTGGTTCTTTTTTTTGTTTTGAAATTTCAATCACCAACTCCCTTGTAAGACCTGGTTTTGCAATATATTTTGATGAATCTTTATTAGCTTTATCAAATAATTTTCTATTAATTTTGATTTGTTTAGACATTTGTTTTTCTTAATTTATTAACTATCTTTGGTAAATATTTCATTACATAATCTATATCTGACTTAGTTGTATATTTACTCATAGAAAATCTTATGGCATTTTTTGCTTCATTTTTGTTAAAACCGCAGGCTAAAATTATATGAGAGGCCTCATCTGAATCAGTAGTGCAAGCTGAACCACTAGAACAAACTATTCCATATTTATCTAGGTATATAATCAAACTATCCGCATCAACACCTTTAAATATTATATTCAAATTATTTGCAATACGATCTTTTCCAAACTTAGATCCAACCAATACGACTTCATTGATATTACTCTTAATTTTATTCCAAAAATAATCTTGTAATTTATATAATTTTTTAATATTTTCCTCCTTATCCTTTTGCGCAATAACTAATGCATCGGCAAAAGAAATAATCCCAGCACTGTTTTCAGTACCAGGACGAAATCCATATTCTTGTTCACCACCATACATTATCGGTTCAATTTCAACTTCACGGCGTTTATAAAGCATACCTACGCCTTTTGGACCATAAACTTTACTACTATTTAATGACATTAAATCAACATGTAATTTTTCAACATTTAAATCTAAATATGCACCTGCTTGACATGCATCTGAATGAAAATATGGATATTGAGAATTATTAGTTTTTCTCCATTTTAATATTTCTTTACCAATAGCTGGTAAGTCATTTATTGTACCAATTTCATTATTAACATACATTATAGATATTAAAATAGTATCCCTTTGAATCGATTGTTTTAATTGATCTATATTTATTTTACCATTATTATCTACATCCAAATAAGTTATATCAAAACCTTCTTTTGAAAGAAATTCAAGTGACTTTAAAACTGCACTATGTTCAGTTTTTGTGGATATAATATGCTTGCCCATAGATATATTTTTTCTGGCAAATCCTAATATTCCAAGATTGATACTCTCTGTTCCACTACCTGTAAATATTATTGTATTTGACTGAGTTTTTAATAGGCTAGCAATTTTATTCCTTGAACTTTCAATATCTTTTCGCACTTTAACCGCTTGTGAATATAAGGCAGACGGATTTTCAAAATTATCAATATTATATTTTTTAAAATTATTAACAAAACCTGAGTCAACTTTGGTTGCAGCCGCATTATCTAAGTAAACATACTTTTTAATTTTTGGTAATTTTGGAAACATATTAGTGCAAATCTGAAATTTTAAGTGACTCCATATATTGAGTTATTTGTTGATTTACTTTATTTAAACCATTTTTCAAATTACATATTTTTGAACGTTCGCAATGGCAACTTTTTGTACAATTGACTACTCCATATTGTCCCTCAACAGCTTCTATTACCTCCTTCAAATTTATACTACTGATCGGTTTAATAAGTTTATAGCCACCTTTTTTACCTTTTGCAGAAATTATTAAATCAGCTTCTCGCAATGATTTGGCTATTTTTTGCAAAAATAAAAAAGATATGTTACTCTGATTAGAGAACATTTTCAAACCCAACAACTCTCCATTTTTATTTTTTGACAGCTCAATCAAGAATTGAAGAGCGTAATCAGTTTGTTTTGAAATCTTAATCATACTTAATCAGTATGATATACTATTAATACTCCAATGTCAATACTCTATGAGCACTCAATACAAGGTAAAATTACTTGAAAAACGTCTTATTACTGATGATGTTATAAGTCTAGTTGTTGAAAAACCTTCTAATTTTGATTACAAAGCTGGCCAATTTTCTCAAATAATGATCCCTAACCCAGAAAATTCAGAAAAATTCCTCAAAAGATCCTACTCTATATGTTCTACACCAGAAGAAAATAATATTGAATTTTGTATCAAGTTGTTACCTGAAGGAGTCGGATCAAATTATTTACGCCAAGTAAAGGTTGGTGATGAAATAGATTTAGTTGGCCCATTTGGAAAATTTGTATTAAAAGAAGAAAAACCATTAGTTCTAGTTGCAACTGGTGTTGGCATGGCTCCAATATTTGGCTTAATAAAAGATTCTTTAATAAACAAAAATTACAAAGAAAAAATTCATCTACTGTTTGGTTTGAGACATGATAAAGATATATTTTTTACAAATGAACTTGATAAACTAAAAGAAAAATTTGATAATTTTGATTATACACTTACATTATCCCAACCCTCTGAAGAATGGTCTGGTAACAAAGGACGTGTTACTGATTATATTCAGAAACATATTAATAATACTGCACATTATTATATATGTGGAAATATAAAAATGATCACTGAAATAAAGCAAATACTAAGTGATTTATCAATTGAAAAAGAAAATATTCATTTTGAAGCTTTTTAATCAAAATGGTAAAGTCATATTTACTCCACTAGAGCTAGAATTTTGATTTTGAGATGTGATTGAGTTATCAAAGTTTACTGCAATTGGCATCAAATTGCCTGTCAAAGTTGTATAATATAACATTTTGTTTTTTTTGCCATATTCATAAATTTCTTTGGTAACTTTAACATCTTGTTCACAATATTTTTTAATTTCATCAATTTTCCCTTCCTCATACCATTTCATCGCTTGCAACCCGTCAGCACTTTTTTTAATTTGAAGCGTAGCTTGGGCAATATCATCAAGCTTATATCTTTTTCCAGACATATCCTTAATTATTTTTAATAAGTCTAAGTGAGGAATACTAGTCAAATCACCCATATAATATTTATTCAAAACTGGTATATCAAAATGTTCACTATTATAACCAATAATCCTTTCAGCTTTTTCTAATATTGGCCACAATAAATTTAATTCATTTTCATTAAATGATCTATACGAATCATTTTCATATTCATAAATTGAGACAACTGTTGGCTTTAGGGAAGAAAAGTTCTTAATATCCCCTACTGTTTCTATATCAAATACTATTTCTCTAGACATAATTTTGTATTAATTTATCAATAGATTTTAACATAATTTTATTAATTTTAAAATTACAAATAATCTAACAAACCTTCATAATTTATAAAACTAAAGACCTCATAAAAATAACCAATCCATATACCAACATTATCTGTTAACAACAATATACCCAATAAAACCAAGAGAAATCCACCAACTTTTGATATTATCCCAAGATATTTTGCTATTTTTTTTATGTATTCTGTAGCATGTCCAAAACCAAGTGCAATCATTAAAAATGGAATAGCTAGGCCAAGTGAAAAAATAAATAGCATAAAAGCTCCTTGTAGCACTGTACCTGAAGTTGTAGCTAAAAAAAGTATACTGCCAAGTACAGGGCCAACACATGGTGTCCAACCAAAAGCAAACACCATACCAAATAATAATGAACTTAATGGCTTACCAGGTATTAATATTCTACTAAAATTTAATCTTTTATCATGAGATAAAAATGCAAAAAATTTAAAATCAAATACCCTCATCAAATAAAGTCCAAAAAATATAATAAATATACTACCAATTTTTACTAACCAAAATCTATATTTAACTAAAGTTGAACCAGCCAGCCCAAAGATCGAACCTAACAGAACAAAAACTATAGTAAAACCAACAACATACAAAAATCCATTTATAAAAATTTTTCTTCTAGCGCCAACTCGACTTTCTTTTTTTTCAAAGTCTTTTATTGATACTCCACTAATAAATCCCAAAAAACCAGGTACAAGTGGTAAAGTGCATGGTGCTAAAAAAGTGAGTAACCCTGCAATAAATGCGGGCAATAATAATGATAAGTCCATAATGGTATATATTTTAGAAGTATAGCATCATAATCAGATACTTTAAAACCTGTGGATAATAAAAAAGTCCAATAATGAACTCTTTATTATTACTATTTGTATTTTGCAAGTAATTTACTCAAATTACGTTTTAAAGGTAGTTTTATCAATGGTTTTTGCTGTATCTGTGAAATTTGACTTTCATTGGTCGGTTCATCAACTTTGTAAAATATGCCTACTGGAATCTTTTTTTCTCCCCATTCAAAGGTTTTTGCAAAAGCAGCTTCTCTGCTAGTGAAATCATAATCATTACCAAGTTGATATATATTTTCTCTAAAATATTGATGAGTATATAATTTATCAAAAGTCACACATGGTTGTAAAATTTGTACTACTGAAAATCCCTTGTGCTCATTAGCAGCAATCATCATTTCTTTTAATTCCTTTGGTTGCCCAGCATAAACTCTACCAAGAAAAGTAGCTCCAGCAGAGAGGGCTAATCTGAGTGGATCAATTGGTTCATCATGATTTCCATCTGGTGTTGATTTTGTTTTTTTATTTTTTGGTGATCTTGGAGATGCTTGACCAGTAGTCAAACCATAGATTGCATTATCGTGAAGTATTATAGTAATATCATGATTTCGCCTAGCACCATTGATAAAATGATTTCCACCTTCAGCTAAACAATCCCCGTCTCCAGTAAAAACAAAAACATTCAACCTGCTATTTGCCATCTTAATACCACAGGCCAAAGGTATAGCTCTACCATGCAGACCTTCAAATGAAGTCAATTTTATGAAATTTACTATATGACCATGACAACCAATGCCCGCAGCTAAAACAGTATTTGTATTATCCCAGCCTTTTTCTACCGCAGCATCACTAAAAGCTTTCCAAATACCAAAATTTCCACATCCTGGGCACCAGTTTATATCAATTGGAGTTTTTAAATCTTTTTTTAATGTCATAAACGTTATAATAATTTTCTTATTTTTTCGACTATTTCTTCCGCATAGATTGGTCGACCATCAATTTTGAGAAAACTTTCATTTACCTCATAACCAGTTTTTTCTTTTATTAAACTAGCCATTTGTCCAGTATAATTACATTCAATATTTAATACAAATTTTGCCGATGACAAAATGTTACCGACTACTTCCGAAGGAAAAGGATTCATCCAAGTAATATGTAAAAAATTTACATTATTAAATTCTTTTATTGCATCCAAAATTGCTCCTTTGTTACTCCCCCAAGAAACTATTGTAATATCAGCTTTGTTTGGACCATACAAAACTGGTTTTTCCATATCCATCTTAGCGCAAGTATCCAACTTGGACATTCTTTTATTCATTTGTTCAAGCCTATTTTTTGCCTCCTCATCGGAATAACCAATCTCTGTATGTTCATCTGAGTTAGCAACAAAATGATTACCTACACCAGGGATAGATCTTGGTGATATTCCATCTGAAGTTAATTCATATCTTTTATAATTTTCATCTTTTGTCAAAAACATTTTACCCCTGTCTATATTATAATCACTAGTATTAAATGCCTTAACACCCATATGACTTTCATTAATTTGTTTGTCTGTTAATACCACAACTGGAGTTTGATACTTGTCTGCCAAATTAAAAGCTTTGGCAGTAAAATGATAGGCTTCCTCTATATCCCCTGCTGCCAATACAATCCTTGGAAATTCACTCTGATGTGCATGCAAAACAAATCTCAAATCCCCTTGTTCAGTCCACGTAGGTAATCCTGTAGCTGGTCCACCACGCATACCTTCTATAATAACAATCGGCGTTTCAGAAATACCAGCCAGACCATATCCTTCAGCCATTAAACAAAAACCTCCACCACTAGTAGCTGTCATTGCTCTTGCACCCGCAAAAGACGCCCCAATTGCCATATTTACGGCACAGATTTCGTCTTCTGGTTGTTTATATATAAATTTATATTCTTCTTGATATAGAGCTAATGCATGTAATATTCCTGAAATAGGCGTCATCGGATAAATTGCCACAAATTGTAAACCAGCTGTCAATGCGCCCAATGCTACTGCCTCACTACCACTGATAACAATTTGAGATGGTAATTTTGGTTTTTGTTTTAAAACATTTTTTACTTTATCTTTATAATGCTCAAGAGCATAATCATATCCAGCTTGACAAACCAAATGATTTTTTTCTATAATTTCTGGTTTTTTATTACTAAATTCTTCTGTTATCAAATCTTTAAGGTGGCCTATTTTGCCACCCAAAACTGCCATTACGGCTCCTAATGCAGCCGTATTTCTCATTATTTCAGAACCTCCAATGTCTCTGGCAATTTTATTGATTGGTATACCAAACTCTGATACTCCTTTTGGAATACCCTCCAACTTCATATCTTTTTCATTATCAAAAATAATTCCAGAATTCTCTAACAGCTCATCTTTGTGCAAATCAATTGTTTCTTGATTTAAAGCAACTAATAAATCTGTATGTCTAAGTTGAGAACGAATAGGTTCACTTGAAATTGATGTTTGCATTACATTGTGGCCACCGCGTATTATAGATGGATACTCTGCATAATCAAATACATAATAACCAGAACGGCTGGCAATTTTTGAAAAAGTTACACCAGCAGACATAATACCAAAACCTGCTTCACCACCAATCTTAAAACAGAAATTTGGAGAAATAAATTTTTCTGTATCTTCGCTTTTTTTAATCTTAATTTCTGCTTTATTATTTTTATTAAACCAACCCATAAATTTTAATATAAACAAATAATTTTAATACTCTTCCAATGTTGATGTGTCCCCAATTGGTAATCCTAGTTCTCTGGCTTTCAACAATCGTCTCATAATTTTACCTGAACGAGTTTTTGGTAATTTGTCTACGAATTCTATCTCACGTGGATAAGCATGACCCGCAAGATGCCTTTTTATAAACTTTTGTAATTCTTTTTTTAAATTTTCACTACCCTTAAAACCTGGGGCTAATTTTACAAAAGCTTTGATAATTTCACCTCGCAAAGGATCTGGTTTGCCAATTACACCCGCCTCAATACAGCTTGGATGTTCTACAAGAGCTGATTCTACTTCAAATGGACCAACCCTTTCTCCGGATGTTTTAATAACATCATCAGCCCGACCAATAAACCAAAAGTAACCATCTTTGTCACGAAAAGCTCGATCACCTGAAATATACCAACCATGTTCAAAATATGATTTGTATTTGTTTGGTCGCATCCATATCTTTTGCATCATAGAAGGCCAGCCTGGTTTAATGGATAAGTTTCCTTCTTTGTTTGGTCCCAAAACTTGTCCGCTATCACTCACAATTTCTGCAGTAATACCAGGAAGAGGCTTACCCATTGAACCTGGTTTTATATCCATACAAGCATAATTTGCTATCAGTATACCACCAGTTTCAGTTTGCCACCAATTGTCATGAAAAGGCAATCCAAATACTTTTAGTCCCCAACGGATAGGTTCTGGGTTTAATGGTTCACCAACACTTGCTAAATAACGAAGTGATGACAAATCATATTTTTTTACTAACTTATCACCAGATGCTTGTAACATACGAATAGCTGTCGGTGCAGTATACCATATTGTTACTTTATAATCTTGAATAATTTTATACCACTCTTCTGGGCTAAATTTACCATTTGTAATTACTTCTGTAGCACCATTACTCCAAGAACCTAATATTTCATAGGCAACACCAGTCACCCAACCCGGATCAGCGGTACACCAATATACATCCTCATCTTTGATATCCAATACATACTTGGCACTCAGATGTTCATGAATAATAGCTTTGTGCGCATGGACAACACCTTTTGGTTTACCAGTAGTACCAGAAGTATACAACATAAATGCTGGATCATCTGGTTTCATCATAAGTGTTTTGTATTCTTTTGATTGTTGTGCAGAAAGTTCATCAAGGGCTATAACTTTTTTACCAGGAACTTTAAGTTTTGCGACTTTCTTTGGATCCCCCACTACCAAAATTACTTTTAAATGTGGTAACTTAGGAGCAACACTAGCAATTCGTTCGAACAATTGTAGTTCTGTAACCACTACTTTTGCTGAACTATTGCCCAATCTATCTTCAATTGCTTGTGGACCAAAAGCCGCAAACATAGTACCAGATATTGCGCCTGTTTTTAAGGTACCCAAAAACCCATAATATAATTGTGGTAATCTAGTTAAAAAGAAAAAGACTCTGTCTCCTTTCACTACTTTTAGACTATGTAAAGAATTTGCAAATTGATTTGAAAGCTCATTTAACTCACGAAAAGTATAATTTATCGTTTCGCCTTCAGCACCAATCCAATATAAAGCAATCTTATTTTTTCTCCAACTATTAGCATGTCTTTCAATCGCATTATAAGCTGCATTGATTTTGCCTTTAAAAAAATCTATATCTTTTTTAGCTTCAGCAAGTGTATGATTATTATATATACTATTATAGTTCTCCATATTTGGCGTGAAATTCACCATTTTTTTCGTCTTCTTTATCAAAGTCGATTTCATATATAAATAAATTATTTTAATATTAATAAATTAAGTTAATTAAGTATAACATATTTTTTAATAATGATAAATAAAATTTATCCTATAAATCTGTTATATGTGTAAGAGCTCTTGGAAAACCAAGAGCTCTAGTATTGTACCACTATAATTTATGCTCATTCTTTTGCATGTTGACCAAAGATTGAAAATCCTCCAAAAGTTTACCACACACTTCAGTATTTACCTCACAAATTGAAGTTATATCTGATATATCAGATGTATTTGGAATTTTTGAATTACCTTTTTTATACCTAGAATAAAAAATATTAAATTTGGAAATTGGACACATCATTAGTGTAACATGTCCCTGATTATTCCATGATGACATTGAAACTACACCAACAATTTTATTTTTTTTGATACTCATCACTGATGAGCCAGATGAACCTTTACCAATACCCAAACCACTGACTTGTATTGGTACTGCACCCTGTTTATTAACACCATCAAGTACAAATTCTACTTTAATACTAGGCTTACTCACATAAGCATTTAAATATAAATTTCCTATCTCAGAAAGTGGCGCCACTACCAACGCAAGTGGTTCATTGATTTTTAATGGTTCATTTCCTTTATAAATAGGTGGTAAATTAATTTTATGGTCTATTTCTATCTCAAGTATGGCAAAATCTTCAAACTTAGCCATATCGCCATAAGCAATAACATTTGCATTTACAGTCTTTTTTAAAGTAGTTTTTGAATCTTCAAAGACCAATGCAAATTTAATAGGTAATAATGTAGTAAATAATGTTGTCTTTTGTGTTTTTACATTATAAATTCCTACACAATGAAGCGCAGTAAGAACTTCATACTTATTATTATTTTTTGCAATTACGGTAGCACCACACTGATCAAGTGTTTCACCACCACTGACCAATTGCCAATGTAACCTTACACTAGCATTCATTAATAACTCTGCCGTATCAAGTTCTGTCTTTTTGGTATTTGATATAAATGCACCACACCCAAAAAATAAAAAAGTGGATATCAAAATTAAAAATTTGTCTACAAAAAATTTCATTGTCTTTCTCCTGATTGAATGTCATAAATTTTAATGAACAGACTCACTAATTAGTGTATTTTATTAATAATTTCATGTCAAATAACAAAGGGCCTTGTTTTAACAAGGCCCTTATAATTTCCGATGTTTTTTTTCATATTATTTTTTTACTTATAATATGTATATTTACCTTTTCTTACTTGTCTTTCAAAATTTATAAAATCATCAATTTTAATATAGTATATATTTCGTCTATCTACAGTATGTTGAGATACTAATATACCTAATATTTCATTCGACTCACAAGACACAATTGCAGAACCAGAGGATCCGTGTGCATCATTAATATTATCAAAATTAACTATAAATTGTGGACTTTTCTTATTTATTTGAGAAATAGTCCCATAAAAAATATTTCCTTTTGCCTCTTTAGGATAACTCACATTCAACACACATTCTCCTACCACAGCTTCTTTATGAGAAAATTTTAATAATGCAACATTAAATGATAATTCTACTTCAAGTATAGCAAAATCATCACCAACCTCTTTATAACCAACAGCTACGATTTTTGCCTCAACTGGTTTTGTTTTATAAAATGGATATAATCTAAAATCTAATTCCACCTTTTTAGCCAAGATTTTTACTTTTTTAGTATTTAAATCATCTTCAGCAACACAATGTGCTGCTGTTACAAAATAATACTTATTATTCTCAAAACGGTATGGGAATGCGGTACATGAAGCTGTACTATTTTTTTCTTTATAAATGATAACTTTTGGAACTGACATAAACATAATGTATTCTTGATGCGGATTTTTCCACACCATGCATCTATCATGTCTAAATGATTTTTGTAAGCAACCATTTAAAATAAAGAAAGTAAGAAAACAAAAAAATACATTTTTGAAATGATTCAAAAAAGGCATTTTTCACCTCTCTGTTTACATCGGATAAATTATAAAGAACGACTGATGCGCTGATTTATTTTTCATCAATTGGACAAAACCCTGGCTCTTTTGGCATTAATTTATATAAATATTCTTTTTTAATTATTTTTTGCTCAAAATCAATAAATTTCTGAACGGGAATTGCAACAAGACTAACTTCATTACCAGTAGAGGCTACTACAACACCATATACTTTAGCTGATGAACAACTAACAAGTGCAGAACCTGATGCGCCACCAGCTATTTCTATACCAAATAGTTTAGCTACTACAGTATGATAAATGATAGACTTACTTTCTATATCTATTTGATAATTTATATTTGTTATATATCCCATAAATATATTCCCATCAGACTTAGCTGGAAAGCTCACATTTAACACACAATTACCTAACATAGGCTCAATACCAGAAAAATCTAACAAAGGTATATATTTATCAATTGTTGCTGTTAATATCGCAAAATCATCACCCACAGGTTCATAACCAACCCCTACGACTTCAGCAATATATGAATCTTTTTCAGAATTATTAAGATCATCTGAGATTTGTAACATTACATTATCATAACGTTTAATAATATTTTTGTTTTCATCATCCATATCTGCTACACAGTGTGCTGCGGTTGCAAAATAATATAAATTTCCTTCACGTTTATATGCAAAAGCTGTACATAAATATATTTTTTCATTATTAAAAATTGTAACTTGAGCAGTGGATGAAATAACTCTTTGTGTATTTACTTCACTATAATAAAGATTAAAATCTTCTTTTTTTATAGTTTGTACTGGCAATAATATATAAACTATTACGATCAATAACCATGTTAAAATAAAAAGTAAATAAATTTTTGTTTTTTTCACTTTTGTACTCCATTCTGTGATGAAAAATTATAAAGAACGCAAACAACCTATATCTATTGTATTTTAGATATTTTATACTGTCAATAAACTACTCATAACGAAGTGCTTCAATTGCGTCTTTGTTGGCAGCCTTGCGCGCTGGATACAAACCAAAAACTAATCCAACAAAAGCAGAAACAGAAATACCAAGAATAGCAGCACTAAGAGGAAAACTAAATTTTACAATTGTACCCATAGCTTGTCCCAATGCAAATGAACCAATATAAGAAAAACCAGCCCCCAAAATTACTCCAATTAAACCACCCATACCAGTTAATAAAATTGCTTCAATCAAAAACTGAAACATAATATCTTTTTTGGTTGCTCCCATAGCTTTACGCAATCCAATCTCACGAGTTCTCTCAGTCACAGATACAAACATTATATTCATAATACCAATTCCTCCAACTAATAATGATATCGCTACTACTACTGACAAAAATATTGTAAGCGCACCAACAATTGTCTTGACTTGTTCAACTACACCTTCCTGTGTAACTATAAAAAAATCATCTTTTGATTCATCAGTAATATTATGCATTTCTCTTAATGTTCTTTCTATATCTACCACTGTAGCATCTACCAACTCTGGACTTTTTGCCATCACAATCACTTCATGATAATGATCAATGCCTAATAAATATGTTTGAGCAGTTGTATATGGCAGTAATACCATATCATCCACATTAAAAAAACCAACTTGGCCTATAGGGGCAATAGTACTGACAACTTTAAAACTTTTATTTTTAATTTTGATATTTTTTCCAACTGCATCAGAATCACCAAACAGTTCTTTTTTAACTTTTGCACCTATTATTACTACATTTGCTTTCTGTTTGATATCTGCATCTGTAAAAAATGTTCCCTCATCGGCATAGATATCAAACATTTTTACCATTAAATCCGGCACCCAACCGAAAATAACTGGTGTATAAGTTTCACCAGAATATGAAACACTACCGGGTACTATCACAGCCGGAGCCAAATCTTCCAAATAAGGTACATTATTTTTATTTCTTAATGCTTCAACATCCTGTGTTTTAAGAGAATTTGATAATAGTGATCCAGCTATATCAGTTGGTCCTTTTGGCTCTTTTCCAGGTCTAATAACTATCATCTCAGCACCCATGCCACCAATTTCACCCAAAATCATATTTTCAGCACTTCTACCAACAGAAACAACTACCATTATAGCAGTTATACCAATAACTATGCCCAAAATAGTCAAGCTAGATCGTAATTTGTTGGCATTTAAGGCTACAAAAGAAATTTTGAATGTACTACTAATCTTCATATATTATTTTTACCATTTTTGGTTAATCTATCATATTCAATCTTTCCATCCCGTATATGAATAATTCTATCAGCATAATTTGCCACTTCTTTTTCATGAGTAATCAAAATAAGGGTATGCCTATTTATTCTATTTAACTTATCAAAAATAGCCATAATAGATTCCCCTGTCTTTGTATCCAAATTACCAGTTGGTTCATCAGCAAATATTATCTTTGGATTAGTTATAAGTGCACGTGCTATTGCTGTTCTTTGTTTTTCTCCACCGGAGAGTTGTGAGGGATAATGATGTACTCTATGAGACAAGCCAACTTCTTCAATCGCTTTAGTTGCTAAATTATGCCAATTTTTTTCTGGTATATCGGAATACATTAATGGAAGTTTTATATTGTCAATAACACTTGTCCTAGCCAAAAGATTAAACGATTGAAAAACAAAACCAATTTCTTTGTTTCTAAATACTGCTGATTCATTTTCAGAATATTTATCAATCATTTTTCCAGAAAATTTATACTCCCCAGTAGTTGGTTTATCTAAAAAACCTAATATATGTAATAGAGTAGACTTACCAGAACCAGACGGACCAGTAATAGCAATAAATTCACCTTCCTCAACATTAAATGAAACCCCGCGAAGAGCGTAGGTTTCAACCTCATCAATTGAATAAATTTTTTTCAAATCTTTTATTTCAAGCAAAGGCATATAATTTATTCTTCTATAAATGTAATTATAATCTCGCCTTCTTTAATACCGCTTAATATTTCTACTTTGCCATCTGATCCACGCAAACCAGTTGTAACATTTTCATAAACAATTTCACCATTAACAAGTTTTCTTACAACTTTATTATTATCTTTGTTTAAAACAGCTCTAAGAGGGATTGCGATTATATTCTCCAGATGATTTGTCATTATTTCTAAATCTGCTGTCATACCTGAACGTATTTTTTCAACTCCATTACTAAATTGTAATGTTGTTTTGTATGTTGATACACCCTCAATCACTCTTTCGGCTGGATCTATTGAAACCACACTTGCTTCAAATAATTCATCATCCCCATAAGCATCAAGTACGACTTGAGCTTTATTACCAATCTTTATTTTGGATATATCCACCTCTGTTATATATGCTTCTATTTCAAATTCTAATTCAGAAATTATTGATATAACAATAGTATTTGCAGATACTATCTCCCCTTCTTTTGCATCCTGTTTAGTTATTACACCTTTTATAGGAGAATGTATAATATTTTTTTCTATTTTTGCTTGAGCACTTTCTACACTAGCATTTTTTTGATTAATAATAGCTCTTTGTGAAACTATATTAGCCTCCGCCTGTTGAACTTTGGCAGTTTGCGCGTCAACTTGTTCTTTTGTGTATCCAGCTAATTTCAAATTAAGTTCATCTTCTGCTGATCTCAAATCAAACTCTGCTCCATCTACAATTGCCTGTATAGAATTTATATTATCAATATTTGTATTTTTTTGAGCCAAAATTGACTGTTGAAGATTTGAAATACTAGTAAGTGCAGTATTAACATTTGTTTTAGCAGTATTCAAATTGGTTTTATAAGTAGCTAAAGTTGCAGTTGATAAACTTACATCTCCATCCAATACATCCCCGACTAAATTCAAAAAATATCTTACAGCGAGAAGACTAGTTTTACCTACTGACAATGCATTATCAAAATCTAAATTACTAGTATGAACTTTATCAATTTCAGTACGTAATTTTGTTAATTCTAGTAATGAATCCCTTCGAGCCGTAAGAGCATTGACTTCCAATTGAGAGTTATTTGGTTCAAATGTAAAATCAACATTATTTACATTTGTAAACAAATCATCAAGTTGAGTATTGATAGCATTATCAGCCTTTGTATGACCATCATTTAATGTATTTATAACATCATCATACAAATTTTCTAAATCTGTTTGGGCTTTTGTTTTTGTAGTTTCCAAATCAAGTTTAGCAATAGACAGATCTGATTTTGCATTGTCTACTTTGGTCTGTGCAATTTTGATCTCTTCTAGACGAGTCCCACTTTTCATTTCGTCAAGCCTTGCTTGTTCTGCACTAAGCACTGCTTTATATTGTCCCAAAGTTGCTTCCGCACTTGATACCTGTGCTTTTGCTTGTTGTAAATCAGCTTGTAAATCAGCCACATTAAGTTCTGCAAGCACATCACCAGCATTAACATGATCACCAACATCAAAGTGCACCTTACTAACCTTACCACCATTTTCAAATGCAAGATCTGCATTTTTTGCAGCTTTTACATTACCAACAACACTCACAAATTGCTTTAAATCTGTAAGTTCAACTTTTACAGTATCAATCCTAGGTGGTTTTTCTGGTTTTAATAAAAAATATCCTACAACAGCTAATAAAATTATGACAAATATAATTAAAACTTTGAATTTTTTTATAAAATTCATATAAATATTTACTACAATTATAACAATATTATATCATAATACCGAAAAAGAAACTATATATTTCTATATAGTTTCTTTATAGCCCCAATGCTTTATCAATCTTTGATTTATTAAACCCTACCACAACCTCATCCCCTATCAATATTACTGGCACACCCATTTGACCAGATTTTTCAACCATCTCTCGTCCCCTGTCTTGATCTTCAGCCACATTATGCTCTACAAATTCTACCTTATTTTCCTTGAAATACTCTTTAGCTTTCAAACAATATGGACAAGTTGGAGTAGAATATATTTCTACTTTCATATTACAATTTAAAAATTAATTATATATAAAATATATATTTAATTTTTATATTAAATTTATCAAATTAAATGTTGACAAATTATTTAGTAAATAATTTTCCTTCAGAATGAATCTTTACCAAATCATCATAGCCACCTACAAGCTTATCATCAATAAATACTGCTGGCACTGTCATCCATTGATAATCTTCAATCAACTTAACCCTCTCTTCTGGATTAGATTCAACATCAACTTCTTTATATTCTAAATTGATTGAATTAAGCAATTCTTTGGCACGCTCACAATATGGACAAGTTGGAGTTGTATATATCTTTATATTCATAATCTTATTTTTTATTTATTATACAATTAGCATCTATTCTCTCCTTTATTTTTTGTACCAATTCATCTAATTTCCAATCAGATTTTATTAAATAATCACATACTCCACTGCCAAGACTTTCTTCAATCTTTTCTGCATCAGATATATTAGTTAATACAATAACTAATATATGTTCTGAACCTTTATTTTTCCTCAATCTTTTAAGCATTTTCATTCCATCCATAATAGGCATAACTATATCAAGCAATATTAAATCAGGTTTCTCTTTTAAAGCTATTTCTAATCCTTCTCTTCCATTTTTAGCTTCCAATACCTTATAACCAATTTTATCAAGTTTTATTTTAATTGCATTACGCAAAGTTTTTTCATCCTCAACGATTAAAATTTTTTCTTTCATACAATTCTCAATTATTTTTATAATTATTATGTTTATGTGAATTTTTACAAATATATTTTATGACACTTCTTATGACTTATCACAAAAATTAATAATATATATAATAAAATTTATTGTTATTTTGTAACTATAATAGAGTCATAATTCTCTGATTCACAAGCTTGAATGCTAATACTACCATATTTGTTATGACGCAAGGCATAACCAGTCCCCTCATCACCATTAAGTTTACCATCATCCCAAGTAACAACACCATTAGGGCTAATAGGTACACTCGGCAAATAACCGCCAGAAACAAGTTGATCTAAATCAACACAGTCATCATCATCAACAATAGAAGCATCACAATTACCATCATCATAAGTATCATCACATCCACTATTCATACCACTAGTTCCACCACCATCTATTATCATATACCAAGTATCAGTATTGATTGTGGTACTAGCAATTGCATTCAAAAACATGCCCCCATTGTCAACCTGATGCAAATGAATTGCATTAACAATAGCCTCGGCATCATTAAAACGCACAGCATCGCGTGAATCTTGAAATCTAGTAAGTGGATCTAGTAAAACAAAAACTGCTACTGCCAAAATTGCTATTATTGCTATTACTATCAAAAGCTCAATCAATGTAAAACCACTTCTCCTATTTTTTATCATAATACTAAGTAAAAATTTTATCTTTGCAATAGTATTTCACTGCTATTTTCTGATTCACAAGCCCTAACTGTAAGTGCCCCAGTAGTAGATCTCTCTAATGTATATCCCGTATAATCAGAATCCCACGAACCAGTACCATTTGGACTAATTGGCACACTTGCTAAATAACCTTCTGTCACCAATCCTGTTAAATTAACACAAGCACTTGTACTGGTTGGAGCAGTATCACAAGTAGCATTACAAGCAGATGACCCGGCACCTATCATATAAATAGTCCCTGTATCAAGAGCCGATATAGCTGACAAATAAGAACCTCTATTATCTACCTGATCTACTTTTATAGCACTTATTAATGCTGATATATCAGACCACCTACTTGAATCCCGTGCATCCCTAAAACGAGTCAAAGGATCAAGCGCAACAAACGCAACCGCAGCAATGATTGCAATGATTGCAATTACGATCAAGAGTTCAATCAAGGTGAACCCATTCATCTTCATTTTTTTCATATGTTTAATTATGTAATTAAATTTAAAACAATTTATACTAATACATTATATCATAATATATATTATTAAAGCTAATTTAATTAACCTCAATATCCACAATATATACTATTTTTACTATAATTATCTATTTCATACTAGACACTACAAGCAAAATTACTACACCAAAAAATAAAACTGATACCAAAATTAGTATTTGATTACGAATTTTTTTGTCTATTTTTTCAAATTTTAATAATTGAAATAATTGGCTAATTTTATTATTTTCTTTGGTTATAACAATTTCATTTTTTCTTGTTTTTTCTTTTTTTATATCCAAAGAAAAAGCCAAGTCACTTTTTTCCCATTTTTTATCCAATCCTCGTAAAGCCAAGCCATAAGCCTCTACATATATAATCGGTATTCTTTTATCATAAATTTTTACCGATCCGATTGAAATTGGCTGAGATAATTCTTTTTTCAAAAATTCTAATAAACCTTTTAGCTTACTTGTACCACCAATTACGACTATTTCTTCTACTTCTTTTTGTTTTTCTACTTTCACATAGTCAAATGATTCTTTTAAAGTTTTAACTAATTTATTTAATTCATTTTTTATTATTTCTACTATTTTTTTATCATTTGACAATAACCCTTCTTTTAATTTTAGAGATTCAGCTTCTGAAATTTTTAGATCTAAAGAAGTGCTTAATGCTTTTGTAATACTATCACCAGCTACATAAGAAGAAAAAGAATAATATAGACCCAAACTACCAAAAATAGCGATATGCGATGTCCTAGAACCAATATCCAAAACACAAAAAATTTTTTCAATCTTGTTTGGAAATAATCCCCTTAAAACCGCAAGGGTTTCAATATCCAAAACCTCTACTTCTATTTTTATACTTTTAAAAAAATTAATCCATTCCTTTACTACCTTTTGGCTAGCAACAATTGCTATAATCTCAGTCTTTTCAGAACTTTCTAAAATAATCTTATAAGAAAAAGATAAATCATTTGCTTTTATTGGTACATTTGACTTTATTTCTTGCAAAATCAATTCATCTCTGTCTTTTTTATCATGAACACCTAAATAAAAAGAATGAATATAAACCTGAGATTCTGGCAAAGCAAAGATTATCTTTTTGGTAGTTATTGGTGCTGGTTTTGTTGAAGAAAAAATTTTTTTAATTGCTTCTGCAAGTTTTTCTTTATTTTCTATAATACCATTTTTAACAATATTAGGTGACAAAGCAAAATTTCCTAAATTCAAAACATTTATATTACCATTTTCTTCTGCCAATTCAATTATTTCAATTGTATGATCAGCAATATCTAAGCCAACAGATGTTTTGTGCATATTTAATTTGATAATTCTACCCAAGAATTAATTGTTATGACGTTCCCAGTTAAAGTTAAATTAACTTCTAACTTTTTATTGTATTCATTCATTGTTGCAGTCACTGTAATTGTTCTATCATTACCACTTGACACTACTGATATTATACACGATCCATCACCTAGGCTCAATGTATCACCAGTATACCCAGTATCTAATCTCAATTGACGAAGTCCTTCCTCCATACAACCATCTGCTATAAAAAAAGTTTCTGCACCTTTTTGTGAAGTATAGCCCAAATCTAATTCACCCAATCCTAAATATGACGCACTGACAGCCATTATTAGTGTAGCTGCACCAACAATAACAACTGTTAATAAAGCAGTAGCTCCTTTTGTGTCTTTTTTTAATTTTTTTAAAAATTCAAACATATATTAATACCTTGTAGTAACAGCAGTCTGAACACTTTGTGAATAATTAAATTCTGTGTTTGCTGTTCCATATTCTATTGTCATATCTATTCTAACATTTTCTCTATCACCATCTGTTAAATTAGTAAATTGTAAATTAGTTATATTTAATTTATCAATTGTAATAGTTGAAGATGCACTTACACCTTCTTTGATCTGTAAAACGCCATTATCTTGATCCAAACTAATAATTGTTGGATTTAGTGTACTTGAACTCATAGAAAGCGATAAATAACCAGGATCAACACCAAAAATAGATGTACTGGTATTAATTGCCTCAGATGATCGTATTTTTTGCGTCATAACATTAAGGGCTGTTCTTGTATTTGCTTGCACTTCACTAACTGTATAAGTTTTATTTCGTGAATTAACTACTGAAATTGCAAAAGATACAAAAGTAAATACTACCCCGCCAATTATAGCCACATATATAAGCATTTCTATTAATGTAAAACCTTTTTTATTCATATAAATCTAGTTTGTGCTTATTTATAATTTATTCTTATTTCTTGTAGTATTGGAGTATCCACAGAATCACCAGTCAACTCTACACGATATTGTATCCATTGATTATCATTTAAACTAGAAGGAATCAAATTTCCAAATGGATTTGTAAAATATGTACCAGAACCAGTGGCACCATACCAATTACTCCAAGTACCAGGACTTCCACTAGAATCAGGCGCTGTCCTAATTTGTACTTGTATATCAGATCCACTTGGTTGTGTTTCGTCCCATTCTATTACTTGAACTTTGCATAACAAAATACCAGTATCAAATGCCGATGATAAAAAATAACCATTAGATTCATAACCACCGCCTCCACCAGTTGACTCGCCCCATGATAATTTTATCTCATCCAACTGCACCAACTGACTACCATCACTTTCTAAAAATGCTTTAAACATAATTTGTCCGGTAGATGTTGAAAATGTAGAGATATTTGTATTTATGTCCGAAGATATATTGTAATCTGTTGCTCCAACAGATGTACTCCAACCTCCTCCATCCCAAAAATACCAAGTTGTACCGTCATCATCTGAAAGTTGATAATAAATTTCTCCACCATTTTTTGTGGCTGTTTCTGTGAATGATCCCCAAGCATCTATACTACTTGGCGCAAATGAGGTAGTTGGATTAATTGATGGTTCATTGGTCGGATAACTGACACCAGCACTCCAAGAACAACCATCTTGCGCGCTACAGGTACCACTATCTCCGTATGTGTTACAAGCGGTTGGTGTACCTGAACAAGAACTTGTACCCGACCAATTTACAACTACATTATCATAACCAATAGTAAATGGTCCGGTATTTGAACCTGGCGTTTCCACCCATACAGCAATTTTAAGATAATATGTACCAGAAGTTAGTACTTTTGAAGCTATATCAATATTGGTTTGTGATGTCCAACCTTGAGTAGCGGTAATTTCTCCTGATGACCAAACTTGTTGACCAATGGTTGGTGCACCACTAGCATTATCCACGAATACATAAAGCTGAAAGGTATTTGGTGTAGCACCATAATTTGAAATCAACCAATCAAAATCAACAGTGGCAGTTGGATTATTTTCAGTAGTTACAAAAGATTGAGTCCAATATCCACCTAATTCATCATCTTTACCAATTGGAATATTTACATTTACCCAACCGCCTGGATTGCCAGATGTTGATACATAACTCCCAGTCACATCCACTTCACCACCGCCTTGATTCCAATCACTATATGTCCAACCATTTGCATTTGAATTAAATCCAGAATTAGTTGTACTGCCAGATCCACCAGCACTCCAAGAACAACCATCTTGCGCGCTACAGGTACCACTATCTCCGTATGTGTTACAAGTTGTTGGTGTACCTGAACAAGAACTTGCACCACCTTGATCCAAAAGAGAGGCTAAACCACCAGTTACTTCTATATTACTGGAGTTGTAGGTGTAATTTGCTGGTGTGGTGAATGGCCAGGTGTTAGTACCACAACCATTACCACTCAAAGAAACTAATTTTATTTCACCAGATGTTGAATAATCAATATTTCCGTCATCACTTTCATACATTGTAATATCAGACCAAATTGATTGACCACTTCCACCAGACCAATCAGTCTGTATCCATTCTTGTGAATCCCAATTTGTTAAATAAGTTATTTGTTGCACAATATTTTCTACATTTTGACTAGTATTCCAAGTAACTGTAACTACCACTTTTTTTGTCTGCACATCTGTATAACTGCCTGGACAATCTGTAATGTTATCAGACACATCACGACAAACATCTACAAAAGAAATTGTTCTAGTATATTTACCAATTGTCTGAGTTAATCCTTCACCATCAAAAATCCATTCATTTCCACTGATTGAAATTGAGCTAGTAGTATAAACTAATTCATTCCAAGCCCCATCTCTGATTGATCGGATTGCTTCAATTGCTTCTTGAGCTAATGCCTCAGCTTCTGTATGTTCTCCACCTTGATTCAAAGCTGTAAAACTACCAGTAACCATAACAACCATAGCCGCGGCAATCAATGAAAAAATAGCCATAGCTAAAATAACTTCCAAAATTGATTGCCCCTGCTTATTTAACATAGTTATTATTTAATTCTCTTCTATTTTTCCAGCATAATTAACTTCTATACTCCTATTTCCAGATACTTGATGTGAAAGTATTATTATTCCAGCATTATTTGGACGACCTATGCCTGTTGAAAAATTTATATCCACATCTTCCCCAATCATAATAAAACCATTGGACGAAAAACTTAAAGGCTCATCCAAAGTAATAAATCTATCATAAGCAGTCTGTCTAGCAACATAACTAGACCCTTGATACAATGTATAACTATCAACTGCCCCAGTATTGATATCAAAAAAAACACCATGTTGAATATTATTGTATCCAGCAATACTTCTTTCTCTCGCTGTACGCAATGATTGTATTATCAAAGAAGAATTTTCATTTAGCTGAGCTGAAACTTGTAAACTACCATAAAGCGGTGCAGCAGCCGTTGCCAATATAATACTAATACCAAGTACTATTAATAACTCAATTATAGTAAAACCTGTATTATTTTTCTTAAACTTATTTATATTATTATTTTGTTTTATTTTTTTATCACTCATACAGGTCAATTTTTATTACTGAACAAAACTACTCATAAATAAAATATTAAATTAACGCTGTATATTTCCAGTAATATTATATATCGGAGTTATAATAGACAAAGCCAAAAATCCTACAGCCAATCCTATAAAAATAAGTAAAACCGGTTCAATAGTGGTAGACAAAGCTTTGCTCGCATTATCAACCTCCAATTCATAAAAATCAGCTAAATAAAACAAAGTATCCTCCAAATTCCCCGATTCTTCTCCAACCAAAATCATTCTACTCACCATTTTTGGATACAAATCTTCATAATGTTTCAAATTTTCTGAAAGAGTTATACCTTTACCAACCCGCTGACTAACTTCCTCCAAAGACTTATGATAATAATAATTACCCAAAGTATCTTTAGTCACTTTCAAAGCTTCATCAATATTCAAACCACTTTTCAAAAGCATACCCAATGTACGAGTAAATCTAGCCAAATTTATATTGCGAGTTATATGGTTCACAATTGGCATTTTCAAAAAAAACAAATGTGTAATTGGTTTTATAAATTTTTGTTTTACTAACCATACAAAAAAAATCAAAAAAACAACCAAACCAATAAAAGCTTTGCCACCATTATCATCCATAAAATGAGAAAAAGAAATCAAAGCTCTGGTTGTAAATGGTAAATCAACTTTCAGACCTTCAAATAACGGGATTATTTTTGGTAAAACCAAAAATGATAATACAATGCCCAAAATAAAAGTGGCCACTAATACCACTGACGGATATAACATTGCTCCTTTTATTTTTGAAGATAATTCTTTTTCTTTTTCCATCTGTATGGCCAGATTTTCCAAATTTTGATCAAGCGTACCAGAAGATTCACCAGCATATATTGAACTTATAAAAATACTAGGAAAAATTTTTGGATATCTTGCAAAAGAAGACGATAAGGTATTGCCAGCCTCGGTAGATTTTAAAATTCCTTTGACTATTCTTTTAAATTTACCCTGTGAGGAATCTGCTATTATACTCAAAGATTCTACGATTGTAAGACCTGATTTTTGCATCACTGCCAAATGTTTTGCAAAAATTGCTTTAGTTGTAAGATTGATTCTCGTAAAACTAAAACTTATACTACCCAAACCTTTCTTTTCACCATTTTTAGGCATATTGTATATTTAAGATTAATTTATATTGTAACTCTTAAAACTTCCTGTATAGTGGTTATGCCATTAAAGACTTTTTCCATACCATCTTCAACCATCAATTTCATGCCACCTTTTCGAGCCACATTCACAATTTCATCAGTAGAAGCCCTCTTCAAAATTAAATTTTTTATATCTTCATTCATATCCAAAACTTCAAAAATACCCACACGTCCTTCATAACCAGTATTGCCACAAATTTTACAACCACTTCCTTGATATAATCTAATTTTATCCAAATCAGTATAGCCTTTTTTATTACAAATTTCCTTAATATTCAAATTACCTTGAATCAAAGCTTTTTCTTCTGTATTCATATTATGAGAAACTCTACACTTTGCACATATTTTGCGTACCAATCTTTGAGCAACCACTACATTAACTGTAGAAACAACTAAAAATGGTTCAATGCCCATATCCAAAAGCCTAGGCAAAGTCGTAGCTGCATCATTTGTATGAAGAGTTGACAAAACCAAATGACCCGTTAATGCAGAATTAACTGCTATACTGGCCGTTTCTTCATCACGAATTTCACCAACCATAATAATATCTGGATCTTGACGAACTAATGCTCTTAATCCTTTGGCAAAAGTTAAGTCGGTTTTTTTATTAACTTGTATTTGACTTACCCCTTCCATATCATATTCAACTGGATCCTCAATAGTGGCAATATTCACATTTCTTTTATTCAAAATTTTTAAAATAGAATATAAAGTAGTAGTTTTACCACTTCCAGTAGGCCCCGTTACCAAAATCATACCGTGAGGATTTTTAATAGCTAGATTAATTTTATCCAAATCAGCTTCTGCGACCCCGATATCCGAAAGGCTAAATTGTCTACCCTTGGCTGACAACAACCGCATAACAATATTCTCACCATGTACTACCGGCACAATTGAAACACGTACATCAAACACTTCCTTACCAACTTTGTATCTCAATTTTCCATCTTGAGCAGCCTTGTGTTCATCTGTTGCCATCTTAGCCAATATTTTTATACGAGACATTATGAAACCAAAAAGACCTTCTCCATTTGAATTGGGAATTTTCAAAACATCATGAAGTACACCATCTATACGGAATCTTACAACCACACCATCTGAATAAGGTTCCATATGTATATCAGATGCTCTATTTTTATAACCATACTCCAAAAATATATCAACCAATTTTACAGATATCTCATCCTTCTCTTCCATTAATATATTAGGATCCAAAAATTTTTCATATAATTCATCAAAAGCTTCTTTAAAACTTGGTCCATAAATTGAAAGTATATCCTCAATATCTTCATCATTTACATAAAATACCAATATATTATCGCCCAATACTTTTTCCAACATATTGAGTACTTCAAAATCATTTGGATTGAGCATCCCCACCTTGATACCATCCTCTGTTCTAGCATAAGGAATAACCCGTTTTGAAATAGCAACCAACTCTGGAATCATCTTGGCAATTTCTATATCTATTTTTTCTTGTTTCAAATCTACATACATTACATTATAATACTCAGCTATAGCTTGACCCAACAAATCCTTGCTAATAATATCTTCTGCCAAAAGATAATCCACCAAAGATCCACGGCTTTTTTCTAATGCTTTTTGAGCATTTTCCAAATCTTTTTTAGAAATATAGGTTTCTTTCAAAAGAATTTCTCCAATTGTCTTATTGTCTAATTGTTGCATACCTTATAACATAAACATTATATGTAACCTATAGTATAATAACATACAATAGCTTTACTTTAAAGCTAAAAACATGTTATTATATACAATATTATAAAATTATATTTATTTATAATTATGACAAAAAAAAATATAGACCAACAGATACTGATTGATTCTATTGGGGACGGTATCATGATTGTTGATAGAAAAGGAATTATAAAAAATACCAATAAAGCCATATGTGATATGCTAGGCTACAAGAGTAAAGATGCTATGGAAGGCCAAGTCTGTCTAGTGTTTTTAGGTGCCATAGGAGAAATGGGAGAAGTCATTGATAAAAAAAATGCCGCCTTTTATAGGTCAATCAAATACAAAAAAAGTATAAAAGACGAAAAAAGACAATTCATTAAACAAGACGGAACTAGAATATGGACTAATATCACTACTTCTCCACTAAAAGACTCTAACAAAATAATTGGCGCAATTATCATAATACGCGATATAACCAAAGCAAAAGAACATGAAGAATATCATGAAGACTTTGCCCACAATGCTAGTCACAATCTACGCAGTCCGATTGGAAATCTTTTATGGGTCACAGAATATCTTTTGACCAAAAAACCTGGCCCACTGACAGTCAAACAAACAGAATATTTATCTGACGCCTATGAAAGCTTACAATCTATGAACAGGCTTATAAATAATCTCTTGAATATTTCTCGTTTAGAAAACAAAAAAATAAAACCAGATTTTCAAAAAATTTCTTTAAACAAAACAATAAATGATGTATTAAAAGATTTAAAATTTTTTGCAAAAGCTCAAAGAATAACTATAGAATTAAACCCTACCTTAAAAAAAGAATGGTATGTAAAAGCTGATGATAGTCATTTGCATACCATAATCCAAAATTTGATTGAAAATGCTCTCAGATATGGAGATCAAAAAACAAAAGTAGTCCTAAATATTAAAAAAAATAGAAAAAATATTATTTTTTCATGTCAAAACAAAGGACTACAAATCCCTAAGGATAAAGAGAAATTAATTTTTGCTAAATTTTTTAGAACAAAAGAAGCCGAAGAAAGGCAAAATGAAGGGACTGGATTGGGTCTATATACTAGTCGAGAATTAACTATATTAAACAATGGAAAAATCTGGTTCAAAAATACACCCAACAAAACTGTCACATTTTATTTAGAACTAAATTCATACAATTAATATGCCAAAAAAAATTCTTGTAGTTGAAGACGACAAATTCTCATATAAACTATATGATCATCTTTTGACTGAAGCGGGATATAAAGTAATTTCTACACCAATAGCAACTGAAGCTGCCAAATTGACCAAAGAACACAAGCCAGATTTAATCATAATGGATATTATGCTTAAAGACGGAAATGGATTTGATGCAACCCGTGAAATAAGACAAGACCCAAAATCAAAAAATACCCCCATTATAGCAATATCAAACCTAGGTCAAAAATCAGATATACAAGAAGCGATTGATAGTGGTGTAAACAAATACTTTATAAAAAGTAATACACGATTTCAATCAATTATAGAAGTAATAAAAGAAATGATTGGTTAAATTATACACCAACAACTCTTTTTATATATTCCACCACTTTACTTATTGAAGTATCTGACTTAACAAAATAATCTACCGCTCCCAAATCTTTTGCTTTTTTTGCATCTTCATCTTGACTCAAATTGGTAGAAACAATTACAGGGACAGAAATTTTTTCTTTTTTTATTTCTTCCAAAACAACAAAACCATCTTTTACAGGCATAATTAAATCAAGCAAAAGCAGATCATACTTTTCTTTCAAAAGAGCTTTAATCGCTTGATCCCCATCATGAACCACAGTGGTTTCAAAACCAGAATTATTTAATTTTAATTCCAAAGCCCTAGCCATTGGTTTTTCATCCTCTGCAACAAGAATTTTCTTTGCCATAATACTTATTTTAAAAACATTAATATGTTATATATTACCACATAGACATATCCAAAACAAATAAATTAAAGCCAAAGAAATAACAAAAATATCCACAGTACAATTCTCTTGTTTATTTATATAAACTTTTGCTATACTTTATTTAGTTTAAATATTTAAATTTAATTCAATACTATGGAATGTTCACAATGTGGTATGGAAGCATCAGAACTAGCATGTAATACATGCGAATCTTGCACAGATTGTGGTTGTGTATGTGAGTAAGATTATATACTAGCCTCCAAGCAAAAAAGCATTTATTAATGCTTTTTTGTTTTTTTTATTTTTCTTTTGCTCCGATTAAAATTAATAGCAAATCTATGCGCCTCGTCTCTAACCTGTATCAAAAGATTTTTATTACTAACAACCCAATTCAAAAATAACTGATTATCATAATTCACAAAAAACTCATTTTTATCCCGTTTAGGACCTTTAGCAATACCAACTATTGGGATATCAATATTTAATTTTTTTAAGATTGTTTTAGTTTTATTTACTTGTGGCTTACCACCATCTATAAGAAAAATATCAGGCATTGGCCACTCAATATGACCTAGACGACGCTCCAAAACTTCTGCCAAACAATCTACATCACTTTGTCCTTCAACTGATTTGATATTGAATTTTCTATAATCTGCCTTGATCGGACCATCAGCATCAAATACTACCATACTCCCCACTTTATCATTTTTACCCAAATTAGAAATATCATAACCTTCAATTCTAATTTCTCTTTTCTTGTTTATATTTTCTTCCAAAAATGATTTATTTATAAGACTAATATCTTGGATTCTCTGTAAAGCCTTTATTTGATCACGAATTCTACCAGCCTCTTCAAAATTATTTAAACTAGAATTTAGCTTCATTTCTTTTTGCAGATTTTTAATTAAACCAGTTTTATTTCCCTGCAAAAACATAATCAATGGTTTGATTACTTTATCTTTATACTGAACATTGTCTATATCACCACTACAAACACCCAAACACTGTCCCATTTCATAATAAAGACAAGGTCTTTTTGCCTTGGGCTCACAATGAGAAATATAAAAAAGCCTAGACAAAATTTTCATTGCTTCCTTTGTTTTAAGTCCAGGATATGGTCCAAAAATATGCCAATATTGCTTCTTTTCTTGAATTTTAGAAATATTTTTTCTCTCGTGTTGACGCAAAGTTAAAACTTTTGGAAAAATATCTTTAGTAATCACAATATAATTCCAACTTTTATCATCCTTCCACAATACATTATACTTTGGCCTAAAATTTTTTATGTATTCCCCTTCCAATAATATTGCCTCCAAAACTGATTCAGTTTTGATGTGTTTAATATTATTTACTTGATGAATCATTTGTTCAATTGGACGGACATTTTTTTTATTCTTTGCAAAATAACTTTTTACTCGACTTTTTAAAGAGGTAGCTTTACCAACATAAATCAGCTCTTGGTTATAATAAAAGAGATAAATGCCTGGCGTATTTGGTAAATTAATTGTTTTGAAGTTAAATTGCTTCATTGTTAAATTGTTATATTGTTAAATTGTATCGGAACCCACATGCGAGAATGAGTAAAAATGATAATCACACAAATTCTACCAAGCTTCTTTAATGCATTATTTCAAATATTTTTTTAAATACTTACCTGTTTGACTAAAACCATGTCTAGCAATTTCCTCTGGAGTGCCTTCTTTAACCAATTCACCACCTTTGTCACCTCCATCTGGACCCAAATCAATCAACCAATCAGCACATTTGATCACATCCAAATTATGCTCTATGACCATCACTGTATTACCCTTTGAAACCAACTGTTCCAAAACACCAATCAATTTTTTTACATCTGCATAATGCAATCCCACAGTTGGTTCGTCCAGTAGATAAAGAGTTTTGGTAGTATTTCTCTTAGCCAATTCTTTACTTAACTTAATTCTTTGCGCTTCACCGCCTGATAGAGTAGTCGCTGATTGACCCAAACGCAAATAATCCAAACCAACCTCATGCAACATATCTAATTTATCTCCTATGCCAGGAATATTTTTGAAGAATTCTCGCGCTTCGCCCACTGTCATATCCAAAACTTGTGCAATATTTTTTCCATCATAATGGATAGCCAAAGTTTCTTGATTGAATCTCTTGCCTCGACAAACATCACAAACTATCTCTACACTAGGCAAAAAGTGCATCTCAATTTCCAATACTCCCCTACCTTCACAATTCTCACAACGACCACCAGGACGATTAAAACTAAACCTTCCTACCTTGAATCCCTTCATACGAGCCTCTGTTGTAGAAGCAAAAATTTCACGAATAAAATCATAAGCTTTGGTATAAGTAACAGGATTGGATCGTGGTGTTCGTCCAATTGGACTTTGATTGATCCTAATAATTTTATCAATATATTCCAATCCTTTTATAGCCTTGTGTTTACCCACTGTCTTTTTCGTATGATTGAGCTTGTTGGATATTGCTCTATACAAAATTCTATTCATCAGAGTAGACTTGCCCGAGCCAGATACACCTGTGAGACAAACCAATCTTTTGAGCGGTATCTCTACATTGATATTTTTCAAATTATGCTCTTCTGCGCCGATTATTTTTATTTTTGGGGTATACTGATCAACTTTTTTCCTATCAATTGGCACTTCAATTTTTTCTTCTCCACGCAAATATTTTCCAGTCAATGATTTTTTTACACTGCCCATAGTTACGCATTCAAATTGTTTTTTTTCTGGCTCAATATTTTTCAACAAACTATCCAAACTACCAGAATAAACAACCTGACCACCATGTTCACCTGCTCCCGGACCAATATCTACCACCCAATCACTGGTCAAAATTGTTTCCTCATCATGTTCTACCACAATAATCGTATTTCCGATATCACACAGATTTCGTAAAGTTTTTACCAACTGATCATTATCTCTCTGGTGCAATCCAATAGTCGGCTCATCAAGCACATAAAGAGCGCCAACCAGTTTTTGTCCTACTTGTGAAGCCAATCTGATGCGCTGTGCTTCACCACCAGACAAAGTCCCTGCCCGACGATTCAAAGTAATATAATGCAAACCAACATCGAACATAAAATGTAACCTGTTTTGAATTTCACGCATTGCTGCGCCAGAAATCTCTTTTTGTTTATCAGTCAATTTGTCCTCTATATTGATAAAAAAATCACTGGCTTCGCCAATAGTAAAATCAGTTATTTCCCAAATATTCTTGTCTGCAATACGCACACTCAAAGCATTATTATTCAATCTTTTACCATTACATTGTGGACAAGGAATCTCACTGAACAATTGTTCTGTTCCCAAACCAGCGCAAAAATCACAATATCCATAAGGACTATTGAAACTAAATAAACGCGGTTCAATTTCTGGAAAACTATAGCCATCTTTTGGACAAGAATATTCTGTACTATAGACTTTTTCCTCATTTTTATTATATATAACGGTACACAAACCATCTGACAAATCTACGGCAGACTCTATTGCTTCAGCCAATTCAGCCTGAATATCTTTTACATTCTGTATCATTTCCGCATCAAACCTACCAACTACAATTTCAATCGTATGCTTTTTATTTTTTTCCATTATAACTTGCTCACGCAAATTGTACATTTTGCCGTCAATTCTCGCATGCAAAAATCCATTATTATACATATCATAAAGCATTTGATAATATTCACCTTTACGACCACGAACCACTGGAGACAACAATATAATCTCACCTTTTGTATCTATTTTTACAATACGATCATATATTTCATCAGTAGTCATTTTTTCAATTTTAGTATTGCATTCTGGACAATACGGCTGACCAATACGAGCAAACAAAACTCGCAGATAATCATAAATTTCTGTAATAGTCGCGACAGTTGAGCGTGGATTGGCGCGATGAGCTTTTTGATCAATAGAAATTGCTGGAGACAACCCTTCAATTTCGTCTACATCTGGCTTATTCATACCACCCAAAAATTGCCTAGCATACGCCGACAAACTTTCTATATATCTTCTTTGCCCCTCAGCAAAAATAGTATCAAAAGCCAAAGAAGACTTACCCGAACCAGACAAGCCAGTAAAAACTATCATTTTGTTGCGTGGCAATTCCAGATTGATATTCTTTAAATTGTGTTCACGCGCTCCTTTTATACTTATTTTTTCTTGCATATTTAATTTTATACTCCAAAACCCCCTTAAAAGCCTTTCACTTAGGGGGTAGTAATTAGGTTAATATATTATATTTTTTCCACTTTGTCAATTGTAAACAATTGTTGCATCAGATTAGCAAACATGTTAAAATTTACTAATTAATTATTAAGTTTTTTAAAACTATGAAAATGAAACATATTATTCTCATTACTGTCATAGCTCTAGTAGGTTGGTTCTTTCTTAAATCTACTCCAGAAATAGAAGAAACAGATGATACAGAAACTACCGAAGAAACTCAAGTAGAAGTAAAAGACTCCGAAGTTATGATGGAAAATGATAAAACAGCAAATACAGAAGCAATGGAAGAAAAAGATAATACAGAAATAATGGAAGCAGATAAAGACAAAAACTTTAATCTTTCAGGAAAATCACTTGGTAATGGAAAGGTTTTCTTTGAATGGAAGTTGCCTGAAGATATACAAACCGATGACAACAAAGGATTTATTTTGGTAAGATCAGTTGAAGAAAATCCAATCCATGATGGTCTAAACTATTGGTTCAGACAATACTCTGGCAACAGAGAAGCAACTTGGGTGGATGTACCATCAGGCACATATCACTTCCGTATCTGTGCTTTGCAAAATGAAGAATGCGAAATATATAGTAATGATGTAAAACTTGAAGTAAAGTAAAATATATTTTTAATTCTGACCGAAGGGAGGAATATAAAATCAAAACAATTTTTAGAACCCCATTTTCTCTAGCTTTTCTAAATGTGGAGCGAGATCTGGATGGTCGACTTGAATATATCTTCGGTCTATAACAGGAATTTGCCTGATTCGAGGGTTTGCTTCTCTTTCTGCATATGCACGTTTATAATCCTCAAGTATCTCAGGAAACTTATCTCGGAGAATTGTCAAAAATCGCACCATCATCGGAAGATATATCTTTTTTTGTTCTATGTTTTGTTCTGCTAATTTTTCTTCATAATCATTGGCTTTATAATCTAGCCTAGGCCATTTCCTAGTAGTTAATGCTAGTCTTAAACTTATAATCGAATCCGCCAAAGACTCCTTGTGTGCTTCCTTTAGATGAAAATCAAGTACGCTAAAACCTTCTTTTTTATCGTAGAGAAAATTTGACGGTTTTGGATCTATTACAATACCATTACGATCTAATTCTTGTACTGTTTCAATAAGCTGAACTATGTCTTCATTAGAATATTCAGGAGCATTTTCAGGCAAAAAATTTGTCACATCTGTTCCAGGTAGCAGTTCCATAACGACTACCTTGTGCTCAAAAGAATATGCCACAAGTTGTGCCGTATGTTCTATGCCCTCAGCTCGCAAAAGTGGCTTTATTTCAAAATTTGCCTGTGTAAGTAAGCGAGAAAATTTTGCGGCATATTCTTTTCCACCAACTTCAATTCTATAAGCGTCTCCATTGCTACCTGAACCCAAGTATTGCTCTTTTGCACCATCTATTTCAATTTTTTCTTTCAGCGCCTTGATTGTATCTTCAAATTTTTCTTTGAAGTGTTCAATATTTTCTTTTCTAAACTGAATTTCCTTTCCTTTTTCTCTACGCAAAAATTCAATATAACTCTTACGATTGGATTCTATTAGTTCAACGAGTTCTGGCGATAAATCCGAAGGTAAATTATCTATGTCATCTATTTTAGCAAGCTCAGCCGAATGCTGAAGCAACTTTTTTTGTTCATCAGAAAATTCTTTTACACCTTTGTCACCAAACGCTTCAACTTGAGCCTGTAAATGCTCCTGTGATTTTGGTCTAAAGTTTTTTTCCATATTTTATAGTTTAATCTAATTATTTCTTAATTTTCTTACTCAATTGCACAATTTCATCACGCAATATGGTTGCCAATTCAAATTCCAGTTTTTCAGCCGCTTCTCGCATTTTTTTCTCTTTGTCTTTTATAATCTCATCAATTGGTCTTTTGTCTCCAGAAAGATCTAAATCAAGTATTTTTTTGGTCCTCTTTGTCCTATTATTTTGTTTACTTTTATTAATATCAATACCAAATTCTTCCAAAATATTTTTGATATGTTTTTTTATGGTTTGCGGGGTTATACCGTGTTTTTTGTTGTACTCTATCTGTATTTTGCGACGACGCTCTGTTTCATCAATCGCCCGCTTGATTGAGCCAGTTATATTATCCGCATACAATAATACTTGACCATTGATATTGCGAGCAGCTCGACCAATAGTTTGTATGAGACTGGTCTCGCTACGCAAAAAACCTTCTTTATCAGCGTCCAATATCGCCACCAATGAAACTTCCGGCATATCTAGCCCTTCACGCAACAAATTTACACCCACAATAATATCAATTTTACCATGACGCAAGTTATTAATCACTTGAATTCTCTCCAAAGTTTTTATATCACTATGCAAATACTCTACTTGGTATTTTTTTTCTTTCAAATAATCTGTCAAATCCTCGGCCATCTTTTTGGTCAAGGTAGTTACCAAAACTCTTTCATCTTGTTTGATTCTCTCATCTATTCTAAGTATTAAATCTTCAACTTGTGACAAACTTTGTTGTTTTATATTTTTATGTTTAGATGTTTGTATGTTTGTATGTTTGTGTGAACTTGTGATTGGCCTTATTACTATTTCTGGATCAACCAAACCAGTCGGACGAACAATTTGTTCTACTACCTGTTGACTTTCTTTGATTTCATATTGATTTGGTGTGGCTGATACATATATAGTCTGCCTGACTCTACTATCAAATTCATCAAACTTGAGTGGTCGATTGTCCAAAGCGCTAGGCAAACGAAAACCATGTTCTATGAGGGTACTTTTGCGAGATCTGTCGCCATTATACATTCCACCAATTTGCGATACTGTCACATGAGACTCATCTATCACAGTCAAAAAATCTTTGGAAGCATGAGCAAAAAAATCTAACAATGTAAAAGCTGGTTCACCAACAGCTCGACCATCAAAATGACTAGAATAATTTTCAATTCCATTACAATAGCCAACATTTTTTATCATTTCCAAATCATATTTTACTTTACGCTTCAATCTTTCATATTCCAAAACCTTTTCTTTTTTTTGAAAATATTTCAAGCGTTCAGTTAATTCTTTATTTATACTTTCAAAAGCTTTTTTTCTGGATTCCTCAGTTGCTACATAATGTTTAGCCGGAAAAATCCAAGCATCTTTTATTTCTCTGATAATTTTACGAGTAACATTATCAATCATTTCTATCTTGTTTATTTTATCAGAAATTTCAAAACGATAAATTTTTTCTTCATTGACTGGCATCAATTCAAATACTTCTCCGCGCATACGGAAATGGCCTCTTTTGAGATCACTATTGGTTCTTTCAAATTGCATTTCAATCAACTGTTGAAGCATACCACCACGATTCAATTTTTGACCTAATTGTAAATGCAATACTGCTTTTTCATACTCGGTTGGCGACCCAATATTATATATACAAGAAACTGAAGCCACCACAATCACATCCTTACGAGTAAGTAAGGCTTGAGTACAAGCATGGCGCAAACGATCTATTTCTTCATTGATTTGCGCTTCTTTTTCTATATAGGTATCTGACCCTGGCATATATGCCTCTGGTTGATAATAATCATAATAACTGACAAAATATTCTACCGCATTATCTGGAAAAAATTCCCGAAATTCATTGCAAAGCTGGGCTGCCAAAGTTTTATTATGTGCTATTACCAAAGTGGGTTTTTGAAGTTTTTCAATCACATTGGCTACTGTAAATGTCTTTCCCGAGCCAGTTACACCAAGCAAAGTTTGTCTAGTTTTACCACTCTTAAAACCTGAAACAAGCGACTTAATCGCTTTGGGCTGATCACCGGCTGGCTTATAATCTGATTTTAATTTAAACTTTTTATTCATATAAATACAAAAACTGCCCTTAAAGAGCTCCTATATAGTATATTGAAATAAAATGATTGTCAATTTAATATAAGAACTATCCGTATATATGTTTGTAAACAAGAACAGCTATAATTTATATTATATTTTATTTTATTTCAATTTTATTCTCTTCAAACGCATCGCGTTTAAGACCACTGATATACTACTAAATGCCATAGCAGCAGCGCTAATTTTTGGATTCAAAAATCCAAGCGCTGCAATTGGAACACCCACAGTATTGTAAATAAATGCCCAAAAAAGATTTTGCTTGATGTTTTTGAGAGTGGCTTCTGAAAGCGCAATTGACTCAGATGCTTTTAGCAAATCTCCTTTTACCAATACCACATCGCCTGACTCCATAGCCACATCAGTACCAGTACCCATAGCAATCCCCACCTGTGCCTGTGCAATCGCTGGAGCATCATTTATTCCATCCCCTATCATTGCCACATATTCTCCTTTTTTTTGTAATTCTTTTATAATATTTACTTTGTCCTCTGGCATCACTTCGGCGCGTACTTCATCTATTCCCACTTGTTTGGCAATTTCCTCAGCTACTGTTTTATTATCTCCTGTCAGCATTATTGTTTTGATTCCTTGACTTCTCAAATTTGCGATCGCTTCGGTTGAACTTTCTTTTAATCCATCTTGCACCGCAAAAAATCCAATCAATCTATTGTCCTCACTAAATCCAATTATTGTAAAGCCACGACTAGCATATTCTTCAATCTTTTTACCATTCTCATTGATTTCAACACTTTGTTCACGCAAAAAATTCACACTGCCCACTCTATATATTTTGCTATTATATTTTCCCATAATACCCCTACCAGTTACTGCTTTTACATCAGAAAATTGTGCTTGTACTGCTTCTTTTTGCATCTTCTCACTATATTTTACAATACTTTTGGCAAGAGGATGCTCAGATTGAGATTCCAGACCAGCGGCTACAAACAACAATTCATCATTAACTCCGACCACATCCACCCACTCTTGTACTTCTGGTTGGCCTTTGGTGATAGTACCAGTTTTATCAAAAGCTACCGCTGTAATTTTGTGCATTTTTTCCAAACTCTCGGCATTTTTAATCAAAATTCCCAAACTCGCACCCCGTCCTGTGCCCACCACAATTGAAATTGGCGTGGCCAAACCCAATGCACATGGACAAGCAATAATAAGCACGGTCACCATATAAACCAAAGAACGAGCAAAGTTGCCGTCAACAAAATACCAACCTCCAAAAGTCAAAATAGCCATAAAAATAATCGCCCAAACAAAATATTTGGAAACCATATCCACCAATTTTTGAATCGGCGCACGCGACATTTGCGCCTCTTGGACCAACTTCACAATATGCGCCAAAATAGTATCGGCTCCTATTTTTTTTGCTTCCATTACAAAAATTTGATTTTGATTAATAGTTGCACCTATTACCGCGTCTCCAATATTTTTTTCCACTGGAATACTTTCACCTGTTACCATAGATTCATCAATTGTAGCCGAACCTTCTACTATTATCCCATCAACTGGTACTTTTTCACCCGGTAAAACTCTAATTTTATCCCCTATTTTTACCTCTTCTATCGGAATATCTTCAACTTTTCCATTTGCCCCCACCCGATGTGCGACTTTAGCAGATAGTTGTAGTAATTTTTTGATAGCTTCCGATGCTTTGCCTTTGGCTCGTGCTTCTAGATAACGACCCAACAAAATAAAAGTAGTAATTATGCCCACATCCATAAAATATTCGGCCTCACCCGGTCTATAAAGGACGATAAAAGATGAATACAAAAAGGCTGCACCCACACCGAGCGCAACCAAAGTATCCATATCTGGTCTACCCTTAAACAATGATGGTATACCGACTTTAAAAAAGTTTCGTCCGGCATACAATACTCCCAGCGACAAAAGCATCATAATAATTCCACCCTTTTCTACATGCACCCCAAAGGTCAGTAGTAAAATAATGATACCAAAAACTCCAGCAATTAATACTTTATATAATCTTTCTTTGATAGCTTTTTCACCTTCAGTAGCCACGTGCGCGGAGTGATCACCTGCGCTCATCATAGTACCATCTGACATTCTATGCATTCCTTTATCTATTATACCACCATCACTTTTTGGTACTGCTTTGTACCCACTTTTTTTAACAGTGGCTACAATATCTTCAACCGATAGTTTGTCTTCGTCATATTCAACTTCTGCTTGTTCCAATGCAAAATTAACCCGAACACTTTTTACACCTTCTTTTTTGTTTAAATCCCCATTAATATGCGCCACACAACTAGCGCAAGTCATACCATGGATATCAAACTGTGCTTTTTTATTCATATATTAATTTAATATTAATCTTACTACCCTTTTTATAACTTAATTTTATCTAATACCACCCCCCTAGGTTACATAAAAACTATACCAAAAAATCACATTAAACTCAAGTTAATTGACATGTGTATAAAAGTAATCCTATTAAAGTTCAGTTGCAACCAATGGCTCAATAACCACTCCAGTTATTAAATTTTTATAAGTTTGATTTAATACTTCAGGTTTTCTAAAAACTAACATTCCATCATCTTCAATAGTGCCAACTTGACTCCAAATATTAAGAAAAGTACTATAATTTTCTGTTCCAAACAAAAGTACTGTTGGTACCTGCTCTATATTGTATTTACTGACTAACTCATTACCAACTGCATCAAGCACATCTACTACTTTCTCAGAAGAAATTACTACACCATAATTTTGTAATACTTGACGATGAATTTGTAATGGATCATAGCAATTAGCACATCTTTTATCTGTAATATAAATAACATCAACCAAACCTGAAACATTTTTAGTTTGAATATCCAGATATGGCGGATATACTTTTTCCCAAACAATAGTATTCTCACCAATTCTTCTGGAATCTTTTTCCAATGTTTTGGCTATTTCTGATTTTAAATTTTCATCTGTAACAAATACAAGGGCAGGAAGCCTAGTTAAACCTAAATCTTTTATTAATTGCTTCCCTTCTTCACTGTTACTACCCACAACAACATCATCAGACAATTCTACATTTTGAGCTTTAACAACATTTTTGTATTGAACAAGATCTCCACACAAAGGACAATCATCCGCGCGAACTAAAGTCAATTTAGCTTTCTGTGGTTTTGTCAAATCAATTGCTTCATTTAACTTGCTATTTACAGAATAAGTAAAAAATCCCATTGTTAAAATATTTATCGCAACCACAACAGCCAAAACCGTAATAAGTATTTGGTTTGGGCTCCTGCCGGCATTATGTGCCTCTTTCATTGTCTTATCCTTACAGCCATCAGATTCTTTTTTTATGTCATGCTCAGCACAACAATCTTTTTTTTCTTCTATCATATATTTATTAGTATTAAATATTTAGTATAAAGTATTAAGTATTTTTTAATGTCTTACTCTGCTTATTACTTATTCTGCTTAATTTGCTTATTTAGCACCCTCCTACCATTGCAGGCGCTGTGCCTCCATCATCGGTAAGATTAATCGCGGTTGGCGATGCGCCAATACCAATTTTGGCTGTTTCCAATTTTTTGCTCATCATACCCAATGTTACAGTTTGGTATGAAAGCGCAAACACTGCTATTACCAACAATGCTGTTAATGTTTTTTGTGATAACATAATTTAAAATTTAGAATCTAGAATATTGAATCTAGACTTATTAATTAAATACTTAGTTTGCTTACTCTGCCTTATTTGCTTATTCTTCTCCACCTAGCATCCACCTATCATTTCAGAGTTTGCTTCCGGTTTAAATCCTGAATTTTTGGCTTTTTTCTGTAAATCTTTCAATTCTTCCTCTGTTAAATTCATGATTAGATATTTGATATCCGGTTTGGCTTCAGCTAAATCACCTGAGAGTGAACTAGCCATTCTCTCTTGCATCTGTCCGGGGAAATACATTCCTTTCTGTCGCATCAACTCATAAGCAATTTCGGCATTGGTCATCTCAGGATAATTTTTTATTAAATATGCCGCTGTTCCACGCATTGCAATAGAATGAGCACAGCCACAAGTTGGACTACCATCTTCACGCACTAATGTTTTTACACCACAACAAAATTCACAAGTAACATACGGTTCAGTGCCAATTTCAATATATCTTTTCATTTCTTCACTGTTTAATTGTATAGGATTACTTCCTTGCATTGGTGCCATTTTTCCTAATTTTGCAATTGACACATTTATAGCATTTAAACTCGACATATCAAGACCAAGCTCAACCCCATAAAATGGCATAGACGAAGGAGTTACAAGATGAGCAATATCTTTTGCAAAATTACCTGTAAGCCCCACTATGTTTCTCATATCTTCATGAATAAATTGTTTACCAATATTAATGGCAAGCGCCTGATTGGTAACAAACAATATACCCACCAATACTATAGCTATTTTTTGTATAGATAATTGTATATCTATTTTTGTTGACGATTTTTTCGTTTGAATATTTGATTCTAATTTATTCATATAATTTACTTAATTACCAATTTTTACAACAAGCTATTATTTTTTTTACAATTATATTCATTTTTTTATTATTTCTATAAATATATAAAATAATAATTGCAAACCAAGATAATACAATTAGTAAAAATGATTTGTCAAAAACAGTTACTCCACCCAATAAAAACAATATTATCCATGTTTCTGTGAGTAAAAAAGGCAAACGGAATAAAAGTAAATTTTCTTTTATATGTTTTTGAACAAAATAGTAAAAACCAACTGCACTCTGCCCCATCAAAACCGCAAGCATAGTCAAATTTGAATACATTCCATACCAATACAAAAACAAAAGTGATATCCACGTTAAACTTATACTAGCGCATATTACACAATAGTCTATTTTTACAAACTTTTTTAAAAATAATAGAAATACAAACAGTAAAACTATAATTAAAAAAGTTAGAGTTATATCATTCATATAGAATATTGGAATAATAATGAGGTTGTTAATAAAATAAAAAAAGTAATCAATATTCCTTGATAAGGAACTAATTTACCACTTCTTATTTTAATAATTTTTTTGCTTATATATGGAGAAACAAACATAACAAAAGCCCCAATAAAACTCCCTATCAAAAATCTACTTACCATATAAGTTTTATTGAAAACTCCGCCATATTCACCAAACCAATATATATTAAACGATGTATAATCTTGAATAAAAGGCATAATTGGAATTATGGTTGAAAAAAATATAATTATCATCAAAAATATATCTTGATAAGGCATATACTTTTTCTTGATAATCCTGGGAACCCAAAAAGCCAAAGCCATTGCAAAGGCCCCTATCATTATCCCTATTATATAACTACTAACCCCAAGATATGTTGCCCAAATAGCCAAAAACCCTGCTCCTGCAGTACATAAAGGACAGTGAGCTTTTGCAGTTGCAGGAAAAAATAAAAATAATCCGGCTATAATAAATTTATTTTTCATATTAAAGTTGAGTAAATAATGAAGTATTACCATCATTTTCTATAGAATAAATATCAAACAAACCAACTTTTCTTCCTGGCATTCCTGGTGAACCTTGTGGCATATCCGGAAGAGTTATACCAACAATATTTGGTCTCTCACTAGCTAATTTTTTTATACCTTCTACAGGAATATGACCTTCAATTACATAATCTCCCATTACTACAGTATGACAACTAGACATGTTAAAAGGAACTCTTTTTTCCTCCTTCACAGTGTTCATATCATCAGTTGATATGATTTCAACTTCATAACCTTCTTTTTTTAAATAAGCTGCATAATTAACACAGCAACCACAATTAGGTGATCGATACAATACCAATTTATCTTTTAATTGATCAGAATCTGTCAAATCTACATTAGATTTTATATTTGATTTTATTACCAAACCACCAACCAGAATAACTATTGCAACAAATCCATAAATTAATTTTTTATTTTTCATATTTTATACTTATATAATTAAAAACCCACTATTTAAAAGATAGTGGGCGTTTAAGAACTAACTTTAAATAAACTTATACAATAAGTTTAAACGCCCGATACTTGATAATTTAGGAATTCTAAAAAAATAAGAAGACCAATCCCTAATTTTTTGATAATATAAAAAATATATAAACTGCCATTTATGTATATAAAAAACTTTAGACTT
This sequence comes from Candidatus Magasanikbacteria bacterium RIFCSPHIGHO2_01_FULL_33_34, assembly GCA_001782825.1. Classification (GTDB taxonomy): domain Bacteria; phylum Patescibacteriota; class Patescibacteriia; order Magasanikbacterales; family UBA922; genus XYB1-40-15. The sequence continues at coordinate 134,040 of MFPS01000008.1, read as the reverse complement.
AAACAAGTATTTTAAAAAGTCATTCTTACTATAAAACCAAGCTACTATAATCAAAAATATTATTAAAAATACAATATTACCTGTTTGAACAGTAAAAATTAAATGATCATGAAAAGACAATACTTCAATTGGAGTAGAATCTGCCAAACATTCTCCAGTCATCAAAATTGATAAAGGACAATCATGATTGGATTCCATATTCATCATAGTTTTAACCAACAAACTATGAATTGTAAATACAATCAAAATCAACAAAGTAGCTATAATTTTTTTATTCATATAAATTAATATATCTTTGTCCACAATAATATATATATTGTAAAATAAACAATGCAATGATATAATATTCCAATACCTATGGTATAGGTATTAATCAATTATAATAATAACATATGTCTGAAAAAAAGAAAAGCCCTATAGTGAATTTCAAGAAAGCACAAAGTTTACTGAATAAAATTATAAAAATGAAAGAAGATGGAAAATATTGTATAGATATTATGCAACAAAACCTAGCAGTAATAGGCCTACTCAAATCTGCCAACCAAAAAATAATGGAACAACACTTAAAAACATGTTTCAAATCAGCGATGATTTCTAAAAATAAAAAGAAGCAAGAAGAAAAAATAAAAGAGATTTTAAAAGTGACCAAATTTAATAAATAACTTATGAAAAATAATCAAAAAAATATCAAAATATATTTAAGTGGTCTCACTTGTACATCTTGTGAAGTGATGATCACCAATGAATTAAACGAGATAGAAAAAATAGAAAAAGTAACTGTTTGTAAAAAAAAACAAATAGCTGAATTGGTTTCAGATGCAGACTTGGAAATTGATGAAATTCTTAAAAAAATAAGAAGCCTAGGTTATGGCGCTGAACTATCCCCTATTTCCAAATCAATCAACTCCAAAAAAGCTACAACAACCCAATGGCTTTATTCATTAATAATTTTATTTAGTATATATATAGTATATATTTATTTACGCTGGATTGGAGTAATTGATCTACTTAATTTTGATGCTAGCAATATTACCTACAGTGTTGCATTTTTAATTGGAATAGTTGCGTCCATGTCTACTTGCCTAGCGGTAGTTGGAGCGGTAGTAATGTCTTTTGCAGCCAAATATGAAGCGCAAGGAACTTTTTTCAATAGAAATTTAAAACCTCATTTATTATTCCATGCTGGTCGTCTTAGTTCATTTTTCCTTCTTGGCGGACTACTCGGATATATTGGTAGTTGGTTCACACTATCCACCTCATTTATGTCTGTTTTTACAATTATAATTGCCATTGTTTTAGGTTGGCTTGGTTTGAATATTTTGGGTTTTGTCCCTTCCATATCAAACCTTGGTATAAATTTACCAAAAAACAGCATAAAAACATGGAACAAATTAAAAACATCAGAACATGCGCTTGCTCCAATTATTTTAGGCGCCTTTACTTTTTTCCTTCCTTGTGGTTTTACGCAAAGTATGCAATTATTCGCAGTTTCTTCTGGAAGTTTTTGGATCGGTGGTATAACTATGCTTTTATTTGGACTTGGCACCATGCCTATTTTACTTGGACTTGGTATGGCCACCACCAAGTTTAAAAATAAAAAAAATATTGTTCTTACCAAAACCATTGGTTTTTTAGTTATTTTCTTTTCTTTATATACTTTATCAAGCGGATTAGCATTAGCGGGAATAAATACAGGATTTTTTGATAAAAAAGATATTGGAACTACTGAGACAAAAAATAATATTCAAGTCATACAAATGACAGTTGATTACTCTGGATTTACACCAAATGTCTTCAAACTCAAAGCTGGTATTCCAGTACAATGGGAAATAAATGGAGTAGAAATTACCGGTTGTACAAGCGAAATTATTTCACCATCATTTAATATAAGAAAAAAAATAAATTATGGATTAAATACCATTGAATTTACTCCCCCATCTCCAGGAACTTATGGATTTAGCTGCGGGATGGGAATGGTTCGTGGCCAATTTATAATTGAATAAAATAAAAAAACAACCCATAATTGGGTTGTTTTTTATAGTCCCCGACAATTCGGTGCGACTATCACAAAAAAATGTCAGGGTATTACTCAATCCACCGGAGGGCTAGGTTTGCTATCTCAATAAGTATGAGGTAACTTTTTATGTTCAGTTATTGGCTTTTTATTAATCACACCACCATGTTCACTAATATCAGCGACATAAATTACTCCATCAATATCTACCTTCAGTCCAACAAATGCACTCACTACACCTCTTACTAGATCCCTAGCAAAAGAATGACCAAGGAAGATACCAAGTTCAACCAAGCTAGAAAACTCATACGTATCAGATTTAACCACAGATTTACAAGCAGAATAATGTACACGAAAAAGTGTCCATTTACCGTTTTTCATTGCCTTTTCCTCCATTGAATATTTTGTAAAATACAATATACAAGAAAAATTCCATCAAGTCAATAAGTAAACTAATTTATAGTTAGGTTTTTTATATAAAATCTAACAAAAAAACGAGTTTTTACTCGTTATTTTGTTTGGATACTCTATACATTCTAGCATAAATCATCGGTATTACGACCAATGTGATTACAGTTGAAAACAACAATCCATAAATAATTGCATAACCAAGAGAAGCCCATATAGGTTGACTTATGGCCAATGGCAAAATTCCAAATACCGTAGTAATAGTTGTAAGTATAATAGGATCAATTCTAGAAACACCAGCATCAATAATTGCTGAATCAATATCCATACCTTCGTATACATTATTATTAATTCTATCTATCAAAATAATTGCATTATTCACCACAATCCCGACTAATGCAACAATCCCGATCACACCTGGAAAACTAATAGATTGACCCATCAAAAGAAGTCCAGGAAAAACACCCACTAGAGAAAATGGAATAGTAACTACAATCAAAAGCGATTGGCGGAATGACTTGAATTGCAAAACCATAAGTCCAGCAATCAAAATTATAGATAAAATCATAGCACGCAACATATCTGAAAATGATTCCTGTACATCCTCATTTTCACCACCAAATGAAATATAATATTCATCCGGTATATCAATTTTATCTTCCATCAATAACTTAACTTTAGAGATTACATCTAATGGACTAATATTAGTCTCTAATTGACTAGATACTTTTACAATTCTCTCACCATTTTCATGAGCAATACTTGCCCTACTGTTTTCTAAGCTAAATTTTGCCAAGCTACTTACTGGTATGTCCCCAGTAGGTGTTGCAATACTCAAAGCTTCAATAGTAGAAATATCTGTGATAGTTGTATTCATTTCTCCACCATGACTCAAATCATATTTTACAATGACATCTACATCCTCACCTGCTTGACTAATCTCTGTTGCCTGTGTTCCATTAATCGCATTACGAAGCTCCAAAGCCAGTTGAGTTGCATTTACACCATATTGTTGCGCGCGTATTCTATCAACTTCTACCACGAACTGACCATTTGTCTGAATTACAGAATTACCTATATTTCTTGTTCCATCAATACTACCAAGAAGATTTTCAAAATCATGCGCAATACGATCAAGCTCATACATATCTTCACCAATAATTTTTATTTCCACTGGTGCAGATCCAGGTGGTCCAGAACTTGGTTGTGATACACTCACTTTACCTTCAGAAAAATTCTTGAAATAATCTGCATAGCCATCAACCACTTTATAACTTTTTTCTTTATTTTCTTTTTTTAAATTTATTAAAACATATCCCAAATGTGAACCATTTGATCCACCAGCCATATCATAACTCATAGTTGAGCCCACACCAATAATAAAATTATCAATTCTATTATCATCATATAAATCTTCTGCAAGCAATATCAAAGAATCTCTAGTTTCTTCAAGCGGAGTTCCAAAAGGCTTCTCTAAATTAATTGTAAAAAAATCAATATCGCTAGCTGGAAACATCTCAACTTTCAACAAACCTGTTATTGGTAAAGCATACGCAAAAATAATTGCTACTATTAATATTCTTTTTATTTTTTTTCTAGTTAATTTATTTTCTAATATATTTTTTAATTGCTTTGCATACCATAAACGCAAAGTTTGAAAATATTTTTCAAATTTTGACACACTGAATTCAACCTGACCATTTACTATATCATTCTTTTTGAAAAAAATAACACTAAGAGTCGGTACAATAGCAAGCGCAATAAATAAAGAAGATACCAGTACAAGTGAAACTGTTACTGGGATTGTTTTTATATATTCACCCATAATTCCACCAGTCAAAAGCATTGGTATAAATGCAAACACTGTTGTCAAAGTCCCTGATATAAGTGGGTATTGAAATTCTTTTATCGTATCTATGGCTGATTGTCTAGAAGTTTTTCCAAGTCGTCTATGCTTATTTAGTCCTTGATTAATCACAATTGTACTATCCACCAAAATACCCAATGCCAAAATTAATGAAAATAATGTAATAAAATTGATTGTAAAACCAAATATCAACAAACCAATAAAAGTCATCAAAAATGCCAATGGAATAGAAAAACCAGCCATCAACGCTTCTTTCCAACCAATAAAAAGTATTAATAATAAGGTAACTATGACAACTGTCGCAATTCCATTTTTTGTGAGATTACCAAGATCTTCGCGAATATATTCAGCTGTATCTTGAATTGGCTCAACTGTGATATTTTCTGGAAAATTTTCTTTTACTATTTTATTTGCCACAACAATAATTTCATCAGAAATTTTTGTTATATCACCACCTTGAGTTTTTAAAATACTCAATGTAACTGCCGGATTAGCCTTTCCACCAGCTTTACTCAAATATGAATAACTAGATGGATTAGAAAATGTATCACGAACTTCAGCAATATCACGCACCAAAACCGGAACACCTCCAACCACACCAACCGGCACAGTTGAAATTTCTTCTGCATTACTCAATCGTCCAGCAAATCTCAAACGATATTCTTCACCTGCGGTTTGAATTGAACCAATTGGTATATCATTATTAGCTGAACTAATTGCATAAGTTATATTAGACAATGGTAATCCAAATGTATTTAATTTGGCTTTATCTACAATCACTTGAATTTCTCTATCTTTTCCTCCAGTTACTGTCACATCACTTACTCCATTAATCTTCTCAATCTTATTTTCTAACTCTACCGCATAAGCTTTTAATTGCGCAGTTTCATATGGCCCACCCAAAGACAATATCAAAAAAGGTTGATTGGATGTACTTGCTTGGGCGATATATGGATCAGTCGCATCATCTGGCAAATTTGGTTTCAACTGATCAACCTTTTCTTTGATTTCATCAATCAATTTATCAGCATCGGCTTTTGGATCAAACTCAATTACTGTACTTGAATTCCCTGCTATTGAGGTTGATCTCATCACATCTACATCTGTCAAACCAGAAAGTTTATTTTCTATTTTATTTGTAATCAATTCTTCAACCTCCTCTACTCCAGCACCAGGAAAACCTACAGAAATAACTACAATTGGAATATTCACTTCTGGATCAGATTCTTTAGGAAGTTCAACAGCAGAAATAATACCAAAACCAACCAAGGCAATTATAATCAGAATAGTAAATTTTGCATTGTCAATGAAAAATGACCAAAATGTTTTGTCTTTTGGCATAATTATTTTATTATATCCACTTTATCCCCTTCTTTTATACCACGAACAGATTTTATAATCGTCTCAATATTTTCCAATCCAGAAATCACTTCAACATCAGTGCCTATCACACGACTAAGTACTACTTCATGTTTTTCAACTATATTTTCATTATTCAATCCAAACACAAAAGCACCATTGTCTGTCACATCAATACTCTTCAATGGCAATCTAATTATATTATTATCTTCTTCTTTTGTAATTTCTTCTATGTCAATATCAACATATTGACCAACTACAAATTTTGATAGCTCTGGCTCAGAAACAGCAACCAATACTTCTACTTTTCTTGTTTTAGGATCAATACTAGGAGCAACATTTGTAACCACGCCTTTAATATTACCAGCTATAACAACCGGCGCATTTACTGAAACTTTGCTAACATCACTGCTATCCACAAAAGACCTAATCTGTAATCCACTAACATTCACAATAGACGCAACCAAACTCCCTGGTGTTATTAATTCTCCTGCTTTAGCTGGAAGCACAGCAACCGTTCCTGAAATAGGACTTTTAATCGTTGTTTTTAAAAGAGATGAACCAATACCATTTACAACAGCCTGAGCTCGTGCAATAGCAGTATCTTGCATACGAATAGCTGTCTCTGCTTGATTCAATTGTGCAAGAGATGAATTTACATCAGCTTCAGCACGTATTTTTGTTTCTTTCAAATCTTCAATTGCTTTATTATATGTAATTTCAACCCCAGTTAAACTTGATTTTGCATTATCAAGAGTTTGTCTTACATTTACCAGCCCAGTTGAAACATTCACTACATCATTGTTACCTGCATCTACCACTACTTTCAATGAATCAAATATATCTGATCCTGTAGAGTTGCTCAAAACTACATCTAAATTATCCCAAAGAATATCTATACTACCCAGAGCATCATTTATTCCCATAATAGCATTATCAATTTCTACTTGATTTGAATCTATAGAAAGATTTGTAATCAAATCATATATATCATCTATTTTTACAGAAGCTCTTTTGAATTGTGAATCAGCAATATTCAAAGCACCAACATCATTGAGTGAAATTTTATTTTTGTATTTATCATTAGCCGAAACAACTTTTATACCTAATATTGAATCAGCATCCAACAATGAAGTGCGCAAAGTACTATAAAATGTTTTTATTATTGGTACAACAGTATCATATGATTTTTTTACTATCTTACTTGAACTTTCTGTTGAATTTAATTGTAAATTATTTTCAGCCAAATCATAAGCAGCCTGCGCAGATGTAATTGCACTCAAAGCATTTGATTCAGTCCTAGACTGAGACGACATCGCCATTTGGTATTGAAATTCAAGTTGCTCTTTGCTAACTTTTGCTCTTTCTAAATCAGCTTTTGCTTGTTCGTATTGAGAAGCTAACTCACCATTTTTAAAATAAACAAGTGGCTGACCAGCAACTACTTTGTCCCCAATAGAGACAAGCACACTACTGACTGTAGCTGAAACTTCACTTTTCAATTCAACTTGATCAACTGCTTCCACTTCTCCAGTACCTTTTACTACAGCACTATTTTGCTTATATTCTTGCAAAGAAATCAAACTAACTGACTGATTAGTTTCTTCTACTGATTTTTTATCATTTTTTTGACTAAAATTACGGAAACCAACTACCACTACAACCAATATTATACCCACTACAATTAAAACTTTTTTATACTTGATATAAAACGATTTTCTTCTAAAAAACATATATATTAGTTAATACTTTATGATCTCGCATAATAGCACAAATTTGCGTTTTTGTCAAGATGAAATATATATAAATTTGGCTATATTTTGCCAAAAATATTAAATACTAATAAAAAATACCAAAAATGGTACTCTTTTAATTGTGGACAATCAACTTATTAAGTATAATAAATTCATAACCACCATGATTATAATCAACATTTCAATTGTCTTTTATAATTTTCATTGTATTTTTGTATGAATTATCAAATATACTATAATATAAAATATTTTAACGATGATTACAACCAGGCCAACAACATGGTCTACGCTTACCTTTATTTACTTCAAAACAAAGTCTATCAATATGTTTAACTCTGGTTTCTATTTTTTTGACCGATATAGTCCAGCATATCCACTCATTACGCGCCAATTGCGTCAAATCATTCCATTTTTCAAGCAAATCAATATCAGAAACCAATGCTTTTCGCAAATCAATTGGAACTTTGTGTACTACACCATTAGCAATCTTTTTTGTCATAAATTTCAAATTATAAATATATTATAACATTTTTTTAAAAAAAATTTAATTATATACACTATTTAATAACTCAAAAAAGATCCATATGGATCTTTTTTGTTGCTCGGGGACCAGGATTCGAACCTGGATACCTAGGACCAAAACCTAGAGTCCTACCGTTAGACGATCCCCGACTGTGTGGCAAATTAAGCAGAGTAAGCAGAATAGACAAAATAAGTAAATACTTACCTTGCTTAATCCGCTTACTCTGCCTATTCTGCTATTTTAGGCTTTCAAATGTCTTCTCATTGCGAGAAAACTAGAGAAAATTGTTAACAACAAAACTGCTAAAAATTGGCTACCTACGAGGACAATTATATTGGAAGTTAGGTAATCTGTCAATAGCCATTCTTTCTTGAAAACCACGGCTACATACGGATCTATAAGGCCAGCCGCAAATTTCATCAAGAAATATGTAATACCCACACTAAACACCGTAAAAATAAATGATTCTATGATATATGGACTACGGATAAACCAATTTGTAGCCCCAACCAATTTTTTGATAGTAATTTCAATTCTTTGGGTGTATATAGCTACCCTGATGGTATTGAAAATAATCAAAAATGCAATTACACCAAACAATCCAGTCAATATGACACTAAACCTTTCAACTTGAGTGGTGATATTGTCTATTCTCTCAATCGCCAATTCAGTATCTACAAAAGTTTTTGCAACCACAATATCTTGGTATTCAGGTACACTAAGTGCAGTAATAAGTTTATTATAATCACCTGGATTTCTAGTTTTGACAATCATAGTTGGTCCAAGTGGATTTTCATCCAATTCTTCAATAGAAGCTATAATATTTTCATTGTCAGAATATTTTGCTTTGAAATCTTCCAATACTTGATCTTTGCTAAAATATTCAACATTACTAACTTCAGGAAATGATTTTATATAACTCTGTACTTCATCAATTTCTTCGTCTGATGCAGTATGCGCAAAGAAAATACTGACATCAATTTGATCTTTGACTGATTGTGTAGCTTGTGAAGTAAAAAATTTGATAATAATCAAAGTATTGACAGATAACAACATCAAAACCAAAATAAGTACTGTCATTAAAGAAAGACTAATATTGCGAAAAATATCTTGAAACGCGAATTTTATGGCTCTAAAAAATGATCTCATAATAAAATATTATAATCTATATTTTCCTATTTGTTCATCTGAAACTAATTTGCCGTGATCCAAAGTAACCACTCTTTTGCGAAGTTGGTTTACAATTTCACGATTGTGAGTTACTAATACGACTGTAGTTCCAAATTCATTTATTTTTTTTAAAATTTCCATTATATCTTGTGTATTAATGGTATCCAGATTTCCAGTTGGTTCATCTGCCACCAATATCTTTGGTCTATGCACAAGCGCGCGAGCAATAGCTACTCTCTGTTGTTCTCCACCAGACAACTCATGAGGATAAGCATGAATTTTATGTGGTAAACCAACAATCTCCAATAAACGCGGAATAACAGTACGAATACGTGAACCTGATTCTCCAGAGACTTGCAAAGCAAAAGCTACATTTTCGTAAATGGTTTTTTTGTTGAGTAATTTGAAATCCTGAAAAATAACGCCAATTTGACGACGAAGTAATGGTATATGCCTATCAGGTATACGAGTAATATCCCAATCGCCTACCGCCACTTTTCCACTACTAGCCCGTTCTTCTGCAATAATAAGCTTCACCAAAGTTGTTTTTCCAGAACCACTCTGTCCCACAACAGAAACAAACTCACCAGGTTCAACATTCAAATGGATATCATCCAGTGCTATGCTTTGTTTGTTGTATCTTTTTGAAACTCCCTCAAGATTAATCATAATTGAATATATAATATGTTATATATTATAACATATTATTTGAAAACAAAAAATATTATTTTTGTATAGTTGAGCCCTCTACCAGAATCGAACTGGTGACCTACACGTTACGAATGTGTTGCTCTGCCAACTGAGCTAAGAGGGCAAATAAACACAATCCTTTTATAGGATTGTGTTTATTTGTAAATAATTTTAATTACTACTATATATCAGTCTCCCAAACACCCCTATCTTTATCATCATCGTTTGGCTTTTTATCATCATCTTTTTTTCTTTCAGATGGCGGTATATCACGTGGATCATCAGCTGGTACAGTTGGTTGTATTTCTCCTTTTCTTCTTTTTTCCTCTTCTTCTCTTTTTTTAATTTCTTCAATAATTACATTATCCAAAACTACTTCTTGCTTTATATTACTATCTACTTCAGGCATAAAGATTAATTATAAATTATATAAACTAATTTATTCAACCACTTCCTCAACTATTACATCTTGAGCTGAATTCTCTTGAGTTGTATTATTCAAAGCCTGTAGTCTTCTGTATTCTTCTAATGGATCATGAACTTTGTCAATGAGAATCTCAATTTTTGCATCATTAATTCTATTATCTAGATACTCACCAAAGTTTCTCACACTTCTCTTGTCTGTAACCTTGATTATATGATAACCAAATTGTGTCTCTACAAGCTGATCGTTGACTTGACCAACTGGTGTTGAAAAAGCTGGACCTTCAAATTCTGGTACCATCATACCTTGTCCAAACCAACCAAGATCACCACCAACCTCTTTGGTTGCGTCCGATCCAAATTCAGTCGCCAAAGATGCAAAATCTTCCCCACTCTTAGCTCTCGCTAATACTTCTTCCGCATTTTTCTTAACATCGTCCAAATCTACACCTTCTTCATCTGTCCTAAATAATATATGACTTGCTCTCACTTCATCAGTCAATTGATAAACTTCGTCGCCAACATTGATTTCACCGGCTTCAAAAGCTTCTGAAACTTTTTGTTCGGTCACCAATGGTTTAATAATTTTTTCAATATAAGTTGCCATATCCCAACCATATTGTTCTTGCAATTCAACTTCTACCTCAGCTTCAGAGGCATACTGAGCAAAAATTTCATCTTTCAACTTTTGAATGTCTTCTTCTGTTACAGTCAATTGATTTTCTCTAGCAATATCTTTTATCAATGAATTTACAATCAATCTACTCAAAACTTGATCAGATACAGCTTCACCTGATGGTGGCACTGCACCTTCTGGAGCCTTACTATAGAATTCATTTAATGTTGACAAATCATCCATATAAGTAACATATGGAATAGCTGATCCATTTACACGCAAAACTGGCAAATTCAAAACTTCTGCAACTTTGAGTACAGTTGGTGAAGTAGAAAGATTTCTAACTGCTATAACTGTATAGACCACCCCAAAAATTCCTATTAATACCACAATTACTGCAATACCCATAAGGAAAAATTTCCATTTAACTTGTTCATTTTTATTTGTTTTTGACAAAGCTTCTTCTTTTTGTTCTTCCATATATTTTATACATTAAGTCATTAATTTTGCCTATTATTTGGCAATGATTTATTAGTAAAATAATACCACCATTTTAACGGATTTGAAATATTTTGTCCAGTATCCTTTATTGTATATTCACGATCTTCATTATACTTGTTTCCATTATCAAATACAACCACTTTTTCACCTTCTCGTTTCATATTCAATTCTATTCTAGCTTTTTCTTCAACAAAGTCATCACTCATAACATAATTCAATATATTCATTGATTCCAGCTTTTTATATTCTAATGATTCTATCTCTTGTTGTAAAGAGGCTATTTCCTGATTTATTTTGTAATTGTTATAATATGATCTTACAAAAGTAAAAACAAGCAATATAGCAATTGGGATTCCGATTATCAAAAATAGTGGTGAACCAATAAATCTGGCAATTGGATTTTTTGTTGCATCTTTGCTCATACAAATATAACTATCAAACTATATACATATACAAAACAGCGCTAGTCACATTGCTATGTAATAAACTTATTATACCAATTTTATTCTCAAATGTCATTATTATTTTCAAGTAATTTGCTAATTTTTATATCAATAGCTCTTTTTATTTTTATTAATTCTTCTAACTCACTTTTTTTAATTTTTTTATCAATTATTTCAAATATACTATTTCTTTTTGAATTACAATTTAAGCACACACCTTTGTCAGAATAAACTGCATTAAAACTTTTTTTATATTTATTTATTTTTTCTTGCAATCTAACCGGATGTTTAACTTTTTCTAAAACAATACTCATGGTTCCTGCTTGATTATTTATAATGACAGTACCATAGCGGAGTATTGTGCCACCTATACCCTTAATTTTACCTGCTACAAAATCAAGTTCACTGTAAGGTATCTCTGTTACAGTTTTATCAAAAAAACCTCTTTGTTCTATATCTACCACTCTATGCGTAGTTATAATAGCAGAATTTTTATTCCACAAAAAAATTGTCCTTATCAATATAACCAAGCCAATAAATAATGCACCAAAAAAAGCAATTTGACCCCAAATACCTTGACCAAAAAGCCAAAACATAAAAAAGAATGGCGCAACTATAAAGAAAAAAGCTAATAACCAATACGCCATATAAACAATCATGTGTTTTTTTGCAATATGAATTATTTCTTCTGATTGTTCCAATTTAATAGACATATTTATAAATTTACTAAAATTGTTTATAATCTTATAAAAATCTAATAATTATATTTTTTACGGATTTGATTGCCACAACAGGCAATCACCTCGGAGCCAAAGCGAGAATCCTGCCTGCCGGCAGGCAGGGAGTAAAAACAAATAATTAAAACTAATACAATCATAGATTAAAGCATAAACAATACTATTATATCTTAATCTAATATCATAAAACATTTCGAACAGCCTCCCTATCATCCCAAGGCACTAATTTCCCTTTGACAACCATAGCTTGCTCAGAACCTTTACCAGTCACCAATACCAAATCCCCTGCTTGTGCCAATTTTATTGCTTTATCTATTGCTTCACCTCTATCAATTATTTTAAAATAAGTTTCATTCTCTTTTTTGCCAGTTTTTTCTACTGCTTCTGCCACCTCGTTTATTATATCCTGTGGATTATCATCATATGGATCTTCATCTGTCACAATACAAATGTCAGCATTTTTTCCAATAAAATCCCCCAGCTTCTCTCGTCTATCTGTATCCCTACCACCGCCAGTAGAGCCAAATACATGAATAATTCTTTTTGGTTGTAAAATTTTTACAACTTTGTACAATTCTGCCATAGCTACTGGCTCAAAGGCATAATCAACTATTACTTGAAAATTATGCTCTTTTTCTGCCTCAGAAATAAATTCTATTCTACCTGGTACTCCTCTAAAATTGGAAACTGCTTTTGTAATAATATTCCAATCTATACCTAAGCTTCTAGCAATTGTAACCACAGCCGAAATATTCATAACATTATATTCACCAAATAATGGTGCTTTAAATTTGTGTTCACCAATAGCAAAACTCAAACCATCTTTTCCAATATTTATATTCACTGGAACAAATTCACCACCGTGACCAAAAGTCATTTTTTTATCAAAATCAAATTTCAAAAATTCCTTTTTATGTTCAATTTCAGCATTGAGGATAGAAATTTTTTCAAATTTATTATCATTTTCCACTAGACTTATATTTTTCTTTTTACATTTAGAAACATACTCAAAAATATCAAGTTTAGCTTTTTTGTAGTTGTCAAAACTACCATGTGATTCAATATGCTCTGGATAAAGATTGGTAAGCGCAATCGTGTCATAATTTATAAAACGATGACGATGTTGTATACGCCCCTCAGAGGTAGTCTCTATAATGGCAATTTTACAATCATTATCAACCATTTTCCTCAAATATTTTTGAATAGCCATTTTTCCTAGCATTGTCATTTTTTTATCATTCAATTTACATTTTCCGGCTACACAAAATTCTATAGTAGACAATGCGCCTACTTTGTATCCCACACTCTCCAAAAGCTGACGCAACAAATATACTGTAGTTGATTTACCACTAGTTCCAGTTACCCCAATCACATAAATTTTATTTGACGGCCATCTATAAATAACCGAACCCAGCCATGCATAAAACAAATGACGCAAATTTAATAGGCTCTTTGGTATAATTTTTTTAGCTTTTCCTTTTATATTCATAAACTTTTTTATAAAATTGGAAATGTTATTTATAATTAAGTATTAGTTTAAATTATTTGTTTTTACGGATTTGATGTTTCCACAGACATCACCCTCGGAGCCGAGGCGAGAATGAGTAAAAATAAATAATTTAAACTAATACTGTCATGATTGAAAATATAGAACTTATATCTTACTTTATAAGCGACACTTCATAAACAACATGTTCCAATTTTTGATTGGCTTGTTTTGCTTGATCAAATTTAGTACGCAAATAACTAGTCAAATCAAACTCAATCAATTCACCGATTATATCTGATGCCATTTTGGAACACTTCTTTACCATCTCGTCATTCCTCTCAGTAGCAGACTTGATAGCATAGCGATAAAGCTCTCCTGGCACATCACAAAGACCAGCCAAATAAATATCCGAATCAATTGCAAAACTCTTTATATTACTAATTTTTCCAGTTGTAATAAATTGATAAAAAATAGAAGCTTCAACATATTCCTCTACCGCCGCTTTATACGAACCTTCATACAGAATCTTCTTATCAGTTTTAAACTTTATATTTAATTTTTTAAATATTGCTTCAGCTTCTTTTATTTTTGTTTCAGCCTCATTCATATCATCACGATGCATAGAAAAAATTGCTCGCTTAGCATAATGGAGAGCATCGCCTGATTCACGAATTATCTCTCTTCTTTTTAATTGATAAGAATGTAACTCTTTTCTTATTTTCCCCATAAAAACTTTATTCATACTCATATATTTTAGATTAATTTTAATTTATTTTTTCTTACCAAGAAAATAAACTTTACAATTTCAATTACAGCCATATTCAATAGTCCAAACATAAACATAACTCCCCAAGCAGTAAAGCTCAAATCAACTGTACGCAACAAGACTTGCAAAGGCCCCCAATGCACTGCTCCTACCAACATCACCCAACCAACAAATAAAGCTAAATTTAAGTAATTATTGCTAAATGGATTTTTCTGCCAAACCATATGTCGCATACTTCGTATTGAATAAATATATATAAGAGAAGCAATACCAAGCCCGACAAACATCATCGTACGTACATAAACAAAATCATCTATTGCCTGCAACAAATATACATATAATCCAAATAATACCAAATTAGAAATTATACTGACAATCGCGATCATAATCTTCATCTCTGAATCAAGTATTGGCTCATTACGGTCTCTTGGTCCTTCTTGCATATTTTCTTTATCTCCCTTATCAAAAGCCAAAGCCATATTTGGAAAAGAATCCTCCAAAACATTTACCCACAAAATCTGTGCCGGCAAAACTGCCAATGGCAATCTAAATAATAAACTTAAACCAACTAAACCAACTTCGGCAAAACTACTTGCCAACAAATACAAAATAACTTTTTTTACATTTTGATAAATTCCACGACCTTCTTCCACAGCTTTTACAATTGTACTATAAGCATCATCTAATAAAACTACATCAGCAATTTCTTTGGCAACATCAGTACCAGAACCAAGCGCAATCCCAATATCTGCTGCTTTGAGAGCTGGGGCATCATTAACACCATCACCTGTCATCGCCACCACCTCTCCATTTGCTTGCAAAGCGCGAACAATCCTAATTTTGTGTACAGGATCAACTCTGGCAAATATTGATATATGTTTCACTTCTGCAACCAACTCTTCATCGGTTATACTTTCTAAATGTTGTCCATCAAAAATTTGTTCTTTTTTATCAGACAAACCAATTTGTTTAGCAATAAATTGAGCAGTCTTTATATGATCGCCAGTTATCATTACTGTTTTAATTTTTGCCTTGTGCGATAAGGCTATAGTTTCTTTTACATCTGGCCTAATCGGATCAGACAACCCAATTACCGCTACAAAATTTAAATCATCTATTTCTTTATCATTCAATTTTATTTTTTCATCTCCAATCCTTTTATAAGCAATAGCCAATACGCGCAAGCCATTATCAGTCAAATCATCTATCTTCTCTTGAAAAAAATCTTTTTTAGCTTTGGTCATTGTCTTTGTCTTTCCATCGTCCTCATAATATTTACATCTCTTTAATAAAACTTCTGGCGCCCCTTTTGTATAAACTACATATTGATTGTCAATGTGATGCATGGTAGCAATATATTTTCTTTCACTAGAAAAAGGGACTTCATCAATTCTTTCAGTTGTTTCGTCTAAATTATCCTTGTGCAAACCTACTACCGCTCCCATATGCAAAAATGCCAAATCGGTTGTATCTCCAACCATCTTCCATTTTTCTTCCTCTTCATGACTATTTTCCAAAATTCCATCATTTGCCAAAACACCAATACGCAAAGCAAATAAAGCTTCCTTATGTTTTTCATCTTTGGTCAAATTTAAAGTTTTTAACTCTTCAAAATCCAGATCATCTTTGCTAGTAATCAAATTGGTCAATCTCATCTTTCCTTCTGTAATTGTACCAGTTTTATCTGTACATATAACCGAAACCGAACCCAAAGTTTCTGCAGCCACCAATTTCCTTACTAATGCTCTTTGTTTGAGTATAAAACGCATACCAACTGCCAATATTACTGTCATCGTTATTACAAGCCCTTCTGGTATAGCTGCCACTGCCACGGCCACTGTTACTTCAAAAATATGAAACAAACTCTCACCATTACCAAAAAATGCACCTAAAATAAATATCATAACTGACAAAATCAAAACCAAAACTGCCAATTGATGCCCCAACTTAGCCAACTGAATTTGTAGTGGAGTTCTTTCTTCTTTTGTTTCTTTTACCAAAGAAGCAATTTTACCAATTTCTGTATTTTTTCCAGTTGCTGTAACTACCACTTTTGCCCGTCCACTAAGAACAACTGTACCTTTGTATACCATATTACTTCTGTCAGCTACAGTAATATCTTCTTTCAAAATTCTATTACTCTTTTTATTTGGTTCAGACTCACCTGTAAGAGATGCTTCATTGGTCTCAAAATCAATTGAAGTCATGATTCTACCATCTGCCTGAATTTTATCACCAGCTTCAAGAATAAGAATATCCCCAGGGACTATATCATCGCTCTTCACCTGCATTGGTTTACCACCACGCAAAACGACTGCGCTATACTCTATCATTGAACGAAGTTTTTTAAGTGCTTGATTGGCTTTGTCTTCTTGTATAAAACCAATTATTGTATTGATACCAACTGTTATAAAAATAACAGCCATATCAATATATTCCTGTAAAAAACCAGAAATAGAGCCTGCTATTATCAATATAAAAATAAGCGGACTCTTAAATTGTTCCAATAATATTTTGAACCTATTCGCATTATCACTAGACTTTGGTAAACTATTTGAACCAAACTTATTTAATTTTTTCTTAACCGCTTCATCA
This sequence comes from Candidatus Magasanikbacteria bacterium RIFCSPHIGHO2_01_FULL_33_34, assembly GCA_001782825.1. Taxonomy (GTDB): domain Bacteria; phylum Patescibacteriota; class Patescibacteriia; order Magasanikbacterales; family UBA922; genus XYB1-40-15. The sequence continues at coordinate 116,685 of MFPS01000008.1, read as the reverse complement.
TCTAAACCACCATTACCACTTTGCATTTCTTTTAACACATCTGCTACACTCTTACTATGATACAACATAAGTTATTAAATTATGCTAACAAAGCGGATATTATCCACTTTCTATTGACTAATCTTTAAAAATAGTATATCATATTGACTGTTAATTATAAAGTATAATTCAAAATTTACTTCAATACATAAAGTAAAAAATTGAACTATATTTTATACAATTTTTACCCTAAAATGACTCGGTAGCTCAGCCGGTAGAGCAGCAGCCTTTTAAGCTGACGGTCCTGGGTTCAATCCCCAGCCGAGTCACACAAAAAAACCACTTATTTTGAAACAAGTGGTTTTTTAATTTTATTTCTTTATTAAGCTGTTTGTAACTTTTTTTCTACCACAGTTACTCTTTCTTCCAAACGAGAATGGCTATTTTTCAATGCAGCAGATTCTTGATCTAATGTTTCATGTAATTTAACAAAACTATCTAATTCTCCAAGAATATTACTCTTTACTTGTGTTAAATCTTCTTTAGTTGTAGTATTTTTCAATTGTTCTTTCATATCAACAACTTCAATTGCAATAGTATCTACAGTACTTTCTAACTTATTTAATTTATTTAAAATTTTCTCTAAGATTTTTTCACTCATACAATTTGTATTTCTTATGTACATAATATTATACAGCCATTTTTTGGTAATGTCAATTTCTTGTATAAATGACAGTAATAACAGTAAAATTACAATAACTTAATAATACTATTCCACCTCTCTACTTCTACTCTTAGTAATATTCCATAATTTTGACAGTATGTTCACAAATTAAAAACAAAGCTTTTAAAAACCTTATTACATTTCTGGACCATATTCTCTATAATATTCCAACGAAAACCCAAACGGCTCACCAAATAAAAAACATAGTTTTACTAACTATGTTTTTATTTAATTTATTCCTGTAACTTTATATAAGCTTCACGAATTTTTTCTAATCTGTCTCTTTTTTTATCATCTGTTTCATTCTCAATTTTTTCATTCATTCTATTAATTGAATTGTCTTCCAATGTTTCCCATTTACCGACCTGCAATAAACGACTTTTAAATGTTTCAGAAGCTGGAATACTCCTATCTACCCCACCTAAAACTGCATCTTTTGGCTCTGTAATTTCTTTTGTTTTTCCAAATAATACAGCCCCTAATTTATCGCTATTTTTGTATTCACCAGAACCTTTTGGTGGTGCAATATCTAATAAATTAACACTATGATTGTCTTTTTTATCATCAAAACTACTACTATCATACATTGCACCTAAAAAAATTTCATCTATACCAGGGAAAGCATCACTCATTGCATCAGACGTATATTGAATAGTCTCACCAGATTCAACAATCTCGTCTACTATAAGAACTTTTTTACCATTAAAATCTCCCTTAAAATTATTAAAAGTTTCTCTAATCTTATCAGGATCAGTGGATATACCATGAAGTATGTTTATAAGAATAAATTTCATTTCTGGTATTTTTTTATCTGGATAAATTCTTCTCCAAATTTCTCTAAAAAAACCAGCTAATGGTCTAGCACTTCTATCTATAAATATTATTGTATCAATATTCTTACTATAAATATCCACTACAAATTCTGCTCCTTGTTCTATATATGATTTCCTATTTTTTTCACCAAAATCTCTTATAACTTCCAAATCTTCATAATATTCTTCTACTAAACTTCCATCTTCTATATTTATTAATACCCTATTTAATAATCCATCAAAATATTGTTTATATCTTATCCTTCCTTCTTGTCTTTTGGATAATTTTTCTTCTAATGATACTGCAGAATCAATAGTTACTTGAGTATCAGGCAAATGTATAAATTCATTTTTCTCAGACATATTTTATAATTAATATTGTAAAATTATCTTATCAAATATATAAAAAGTTATCAAATAATCACTATTATATAATTTGATAATATACAAATATAAAACAAAACCCGCGAAATATTCCGCAGGTCTGTGCCATACAATATAGTATGGCACAAATAAATTCAACTCATAATTCTACATCAACTGGTTCTACCTTATCATATCCATAGTGATACAAAAGAGCATTGGTACATATCCAAAGTATGGAATAATCACCATTTTTTACTGGAATTTGTAGTCTTTCTGCCATCTGACCCAGACCATCTTTTACAAATTCCTCTACAAAAGTTTTTGCTTCATCCATTATGCCTTGATAAGCAGCATCTTGAATTTCTCCTAAGCTTGCTTTTTCATTATCCAAGAAAAATAGAATAGCTTTGACCATACCCCTTACAACATCTTTATGCAATTTGACATTATCAATTGACTTATTTGGCAACATGTGAACCTCCTTGGTAGACTAAACAAAATATACCAAAGTATTATTCCTCTGTCAATAATCAATTATTAATCTTTTTATTTATTAACCAAAAGTAAAAGCATAAGCTTCAAATCCCGGTTCTAATACTTTGATCTCCAAAGTATGCTCTCCATAATCCCCTCTCAAATCAATCAAATTATACAAATCATATTCTCCAAAATTGACGACTCCATTATCAACTGCAATACCAGCCATACTATCTGACACCAGTGTTCCATCCAAATAAATTTCTGCTTTTACGACCCCACTGTCACCACTACCAGCCACCAAATTTACTGTATCAGCCGAAAATCTCAATATTATTGATCCCACACCTTCTGCAAGCTCAATATATTCTGGCCATATTCCCCATTTGCCATCCAATGCAAAAGTATTAATAAATAATGAATCTAATTTTGTATATTCACATTCCTTACCAAGACAAAGAGTCGATGGTAAATTTGCAATCGCTTTTAATCTAGAATAACCTAAATATGTTTCTGGAGTATATACTTGCCCACCTTTTTTATTTTTTTCATTCTGAATTTCAGTCTTATTAAAAGCAACCATGTCTTCTCCTAACCTTTCTTTCCTTTCATTCAACAACTCAACGATCTTGGCTTCAGTTTCTTCATACATCCCCTCACCAAAATGCTCAAATACAATATATCCATCTATATCAATCAAATATTTTGCTGGCCAATAACGATTGTTATAGGCACGCCATGTGCCATATTCATTGTCTTGAACAATTTTATGTTTTACCCCATATTTTTCAGCGGCAGTTACTACATTATTTCTATCTTTTTCAAAATCAAACTCCGGTGTATGCACACCCACAATTTCCAGTCCCATATCTTGATATTTTTGATGCCAAGCATTCAAATATGGCAAAGTCCTTTGACAATTTATACAACTATATGTCCAAAAATCTATCAAAATTACTTTCTTACCAATCAAATCTTCAAGCGCAAACTCATCAGTATTAATAAATCCTGATGGACGAACAAATTCTACAGCCGATTTATATTTACCTGCTTTATCTTGTTTTTTTTCATAATCAATTGGCAAAGAAATTTTTTTGATTTCACCAATAGTAAATTGTTCAGGTTTTTTCCTCTCAATTAGATAAATTGTCAATGCAATTGCTACTAAAACTATAAATAATAGCGCAAGCCTTATTTGCTTATTCATTTTAATAATATATTATTTAAAAATTCAAAATTTGCCACACGACTCAATTGCATAGTGAAGATCAATATTCCCAATCCAACTAAAATCAGACCAAATACAATATTAATATACTTCACCCACTTTATATATTTATTGATTAAACCTGTCGCCTGAGCGGTAAACAATCCAACCAAAAGAAATGGTATTCCTAAACCGACTGCATAAGATAACAATAATCCAAAAGCTGAACCAGGTGCACTAGTAGCTAATCCTAAAATACTACCCAGTACTGCCCCCACACAAGGCGTCCAACCCACGGCAAATGCCGACCCAAAAACAAATGAAGTTAAATATCGTGAATTAAATTTTTTCTTTACTTGTAATTTGTGTTCACGCTCAAGAAAATCAATTTTAATAAGACCAGTAAGATACAGTCCAAAAAATATAATCACAGCCCCACCAATCCGTGCCAACCATATCTGAGCATCATAGGCCACTGCTTCAAGCAAACTATTCAAAAGTACCCCAAGCAATGCAAATACAAATGAAAAACCAAGAACAAAAAAAATGCTATTTACAAATATCTGTACTCTTTGTTTTTGAGTGTCTTCACCAACTGTACTTCCCGCCAAATATGCCAAAAATCCAGGAATCAAAGGCAATACACATGGTGCCAAAAATGACACAACACCAGCGACAAACGCAATAAAAAAGTTTATCTCCATATATTAATTAATAAATTTATTTATTTCCTCTATATATTTATCTTTATTCCATGATTCTGGCGACTTCAAAACTCTCTCACCATTTTTTATAAATATTTTTGTATGCTGATAAGGTACTCCAAACTGTCTAGCCAAATTCTTTTCATAATCATCAGTATCACTATCATTATAATTCACACGAAACCCTACGACCTTGTCAGTACTCAAGCTATCAAATGCCTGTTGCATTTTTGGAAATTCAGCCTGACAAATTGGACACCAACTAGCATAAAAATATAATATAACCACTTTATCTGAAGCAATTGCTTTCTCATAATCACTTTTATTAAAATCAATCAATTTAGAACTATTACCAGCTAAAACTTTTCCTGAATAAAACAAATCTGATATTTTATCTTCTGTCATTTCACTATCAATATCAATTATAGTATTATCCTCATCATTGACTACTACATTTTCCTTATTTTCATTTAATGAAATAGATTCTTTATCTACCAAATTAGTACTATTTGAAGCATAATAAAAAGAACCAACTATAATCAACACCAAAACAACCATGCCAATTGTAGCTAAAGTGCTAAAACCTTTGTTTGTATTATTCATAAGATTTTTTATATACAGCTCTTGTTTATTATAACATTATATAAAAAAATAAATAATTGTGTATAAATATTACTTAATTATTATTTTTTCAAAAATATTCAAAATATCCTGTTTTTTGGATACTCGAATTAATTTTGATAACTTTTCACTCATATTTTGCATACTTTCCTTGTCACCAAGAATATCCTTAACAATGCTAGCCAATTTCTGACCTGTGCAAGTACTTTGATCCACCAAAATAACTGCGCCACTTTTTGCAAGAAATGCTACATTTTCTTCTTGATGTCCTGGAATTGGTATAATTATAGCTGGTTTTTTCAAAATTGATAATTCAGTTAATGTACCAAAACCACCTCTAGATATTACCAAATCAGCAACCGCATAAGCATGCTTCATTTCATCTTGAAGAAAAGAAAAAGTTTTATAATGATCATTATCAAGAGCAATTTTATTCAATAATTCATGAGATCTATCTTTTCCTGAGAGGTGGATTATATCACAAGTGTCTTTCAAGTATTCAACAGAATCTGCCACCAATCTATTTACATTTTCAGAACCTGTTCCACCACCAGTAACCAAAACTATTGGTTTTTTTCTACTGATACCAAACAACTCAATTGCTTTTTGTTTGTCCACATCCAAAATATCTTGCCTCACCGGATTACCCAAATAAACTGTCTTTTCAATTGGAAAATAATTGGAATTTTGCTCAAGTGCGGTTGTTATAACCGTCGCAAAAGATGACATCAACTTATTTGACAAGCCTACTCGAACATCTTGCTGATGTATCCATGTTGGTATTTTTATAAATCTAGTGGCCCAATGCAAAGGAACAGACACAAAACCACCAGCAGAAATACATAAATCTGGTTTTTCTTTTTTTAAAAAAATTAAAGATTCAAAAAAACCTATAATAATTTTAAATAAATCAATAATATTATATAAAGATACATATCTACGCAATTTTCCAGAAAAAAATACCAAAAATCTAATACCTTTATCTTCAATCAACACTTTTTCAGGACCATTTTTAGTACCAACCCAAAAGAACTCTGTATTGGGATATTTTTCTTTTATGGCATCATATACTGAAATAAGAGGCGTTACCGAACCAAGCGTACCACCACCAGAAAAAACTACTTTTAATTTTTTATTTTTTTCTACCATATTTATTACTCTAATGTATATTTACTCACATTTATTAATATACCAACTGATACCATTGCAATCAAAAGAGCTGTGCCACCATGACTTACAAATGGTAAAGGTAAACCCGTCAAAGGCATCAAACCCACCATAGCCGCTATATTAAAAAATGATTGAGAAACAAACCAAATAATTATTCCAGAAACAAGTAACTTACTAAATACATCTGGAGCATTTTTAGCAATTCGTAACCCTCTAAAACAGATTAACATTATCAATACAATAAATGCAACTGTAAACAAAAACCCAATCTCTTCTGCCATAATAGCAAAAATACTATCAGCATTTACCTCTGGCAAAAATTCATATTTACGCACTGAACCCCAAAGTCCCCTACCAAGCCAACCACCACTGCCAATCGCTAAAAATGCTTGGTTTATATGATAACCCACTCCAAGCTGATCCAACTCTGGATGTAAAAAAGTCATAAAACGAGCAGCCCGATACGGCGCAACAATAATCATCAAGACAAAACCACCAATACCTGCTCCAGCCAACAATGCCATATGCTGAAGTTTAGCCTCACCCAAAAAAAGAATTCCAAATAATATAGCAAACAAAACCGAAGCTGTGCCAATATCTGGTTGTAAAACCACTAATGCAAGCGGTATAAGTCCAAGACCTAATGTAGGTAAAAAACCTTTTTTAAAATCTGTCAAATCATCTTTTATACGACTTATCTGATATGCCAAAAAAATAATCATACCAAGCTTTAAAAATTCTGCTGGTTGCATAGAATAGCCAAATATCACTATCCAACTTTTTGCGCCGGTATTCAATGAGGATCCAATACCAGGAATAAATACTAAAAATGATAATAGTAAAGTTACAATAAAGATAAGACCAGCATATTTTGCTAATTTTTTATAATAAAATTTGGAAAAATACAGAAAAAGGAATACACCTGGCAAAACACCTACCAATAATTGTCGCTTTATAAAAAAATATTTATCACCAAACTTATTATAACCAAGTGGCGCACTAGCTGAAGTCAGCATCAACAAACCAAAAGCAAGTAAAATTATAAAATAAATAAGCAAAACATAATCAGCTTTGTGTTCATTTGCTTTATTCATAAAAGACTAAACATTCAAAAATACTAATATAGCAGTAGCTATCAAAAGAAAAATCTGCGCAACTATATTTACAATATTCATTAATATGGATACAAACTTGTCCTTATTAAACAAAAGCCAACCTAACAAAAAATTAATAATAAATATAACCAATCCAGTCATAGCCACAAAATACACTCGCCACCACTCACCAATATAATCAACTCCAAATAAAATATTATAATGCAAAAAAATCAAATCCTTTTGTGGCCTTATTTTCAATACTACCCAAATCCAATTTGATAAATTTATCAAAAAAGCCAAAATAAACATCACCAAATTAAGACGATATTTAAAATATAATTTTATTGGATAAGTATGCTTTCCCATATTTTTAACTTAATTATACATACAAATCCCCCTCTTGACAACCACAAAATAAGCTGATACAATGATGCACATAATATTAAACGGCATGGTTAACGATCCCGACGCTCAATGAGCGATCATTCGGGAGGCGGTTCCAGATTTATAATCTGGGTTTTATAGTGTGAACCAAATATGGCTCATAAAAAAGCAGGCGGATCTACCCGTCTCGGCAGAGATTCTAATCCACAGTACCTAGGCGTTAAAGTAGGCGATGGCCAGACAATAAACGCAGGCGCAGTTATAGTTCGCCAAAGAGGAACCAAAATTCATCCTGGCAAAAATGTAAAAAAAGGCAAAGACGATACACTTTTTGCCACAATCGCAGGAATAGTAAAATTTACCCAAAAAAAACGAATTCGTTTTGATGGAAAACTCAAAATAGCTAAATATGCGAATGTAATTCCAACAACCATAAAAAAAGCAACAACTAAAGTAAAAAAAGCTGTACAAAAATAAATTTAAATAAAAAGAATCTTCAAATTTAATGAAGGTTCTTTTTATTTATGCTATAATACACACACTTCTAATATAATAAATTATGCCTAACTCAATAATCCGTCATTTTCATAACAGAAAAAGGTCTAACAAAAGAAAATTGGAACCCATACCACACCCAGAACCAGCCAAACGATTTTTAGACTATCTTATTTATGTTATCTGTATTATCACGCCACTACTTATTTTGCCACAAATTTGGAAAATATGGACTACACAAAATGCTGCTGGCATATCATTAATTACTTATACAGGCCTTGCAATTACAAATACAATTTGGATATTTTATGGTATTGCGCACAAAGAAAAACCCATAATAGCACTTTATGTTTCTTTATTTTTTATAAATACGGCAATTGCTATTGGTAGACTATTATATGGCTAGTTTTCTATCCAAAATATTATGTACGATTTTTTTATAGCAGTTTTCAAATTAACTTTTTTACAGATATTTGGATTATTTGGCATTTTTTTTATCCTAGGTTTTATCCTATCAAAACTCCAAGAAAAAACTCACAAAATTTATCAACAAACTATCGGATGGAAAGGTATTCTTTGGACAGCCTGGGTTGGTACACCATTTCACGAATTTGGTCATTATTTTTTTGCAAAACTTTTTAGGCACAAAATTATAAAATTCAAACTATTTGACCCAAATCAAGAAACTGGTGAACTTGGGAGTGTTGACCATAGTTTCAAGAAAACTAGCTTGTATCAACGCATAGGCAATTTTTTTATAGGTGTAGCACCAATGATTTTTGGCTCAATCGTATTAATTTTATTAGCTTACTTTTTTTTACCCCATGGAAAAGAATTAATTTCTATTTTATCAAGCACTGACAATATAACAAATTTAATTACAAAAATATCTATTGGCATAAAAAATTCTTTTTTATCAATTTCAGCTCTAAAAAGCTGGAATTATTGGCTTTTTTTATATTTATCATTTTGTATCGCCTCTCACCTTGCACCAAGCAAAGTAGATAGAAAAGGTATGTGGAGTGGTTTTTTGTATATAATTTTTATATTATTACTTATCAATATTTTTGGAATCTTATTTAATTTAAATCCTACCAATACTATTCTAAAAATCAAAAATTATATGAATTTTTTAACGGCAATTTTTCTTTATTCCATCATTATATCTACTATTCACCTATTATTTGCTTATATTTTATTAAAATTACCTAAAAAACTTATTAGTAAGCGTTAATATTGACTTATTTAAAAATGTATTCTAGTATAGAATAAATAGGGGGGCTACACATGACAATGTGGTGGTGGAAAAAAAAATTAATCCATGAAACTCTGTCAAAAAAAGTTCTTGAAGCTTTAAATTCAAAAGGATTAAAACTAACAAACGAAGAAATAGATTTAATAATCCAAAAAGAAGAACTGCTTGAATTAATAGCATGGAGTGTGCATACATCCATTTTCACGGCTATCAATGGCTGGCGAGAATGCCAACCAAAAAAAAGGCCAAGATAATTTGCCACCAACAACTAGATGTATCCCCGCCATCAGCAGGGATACATCTATACAAACTATTTATTATATATTTTTTTATTTTTAATAATAACCCCCTCTTTTTTTAAAATTTTTATTTTATTTTCTTGTCCTCGATTATACTCACCTACATTACCATCTGATTTTACAACCCGATGACAAGGTATACTTGGATTATAATTTTTCTTTATTATATTACCCACTGCTCGAGAAGCTCTTTGGCTACCAGCCATTTCCGCCACTTCTTTGTATGTCAAAACACTACCCCGTGGTATTTTTGCAACTATCTCCAATACTATATCTTTAAACTTTTTATTTTCTACTCTTTGCATATTTTTTGTGTTCAGACAAATGTGAACTCAAGTCAATAAAAATCTTTAATATAACCAAAATAACTATTGCATAAATTGGTGATCCAACTTCTGTTACAAAAAAACCACCGGCTATAATAGTCAAATGCATAACCACAACTCTCTTATACGGTGCCAACATTTCTTTGTCAGGAGAAGTGCTCAAATATTCTTGATTTCCAACAAAATTTTTAAAATGTGAGATACCATGACTGACAAACAATCCCAAAAATGCTATTAAAACCCAATCCAATGATTCAAAAAAAGGCATAAACATCATATATATAAATATCCCGTGAACAAAGGTAAACATACCATAATGGACTAAAAAAAAAGATAAATATGCCGAAACTTTATAAATATAAGTCTCACCAGTGATTTTAGTTACCTTTATTGGAGCTTTTGGCGGTAATTCAGCTCGCCATATTCTTAACATTGCATACATCCCAACCACAATATTCTCAAGCCAATACAAAAATAAAATTGAAAAAAGATTCCATTCCAAAAATAATACACCAAAAATTGGCAAAGAATTTGAGACAATCAATACTCCAATAGCCAAACCACTAATTTTTTTATTATTTTCTACCATATCAATAAAAATTTTTAATATAACTAAAACAATTATAGAATCTTTTTGAAAAAAAGAAAAGGCGTCATACCATGATAGTACACGCCTATGCCAAAATGTTTGAACATTAATTTTGAGCCTTAACTAAGATAAAAGAAACAAGTTCCTTTACACTAGTACCCACTTCAACAAATGAAAGATCGCCTTCAATAATTTCATCACATATATACCCAACTAACGCAATACAATGAGAATATTTGATAGTGTTAGGTAACTGTTCAAGCCAATAATTAGCCATAATAATTTGACCTTTTCTTTTAAGCCTAACAAACTCCTCCTCACTAGTACCAATATCAGCAAGTGAAAGCCCTATTTTACTAACTGTATTGCGTACATAACTAATTATAGAAGAATATTGACTATTACCCCTACGTAAATTCTCAAGCCAAGCAATAACATTTTTTTTATAACTACTAACCAATAGTTCTTTGAGTTCTTCCTCACTAGTACCAATATCAATAAGTGAGATTTCACCATTACAAACTTCCTTACGAATATACTCAATATATGAATCACACATGAAAGAGCCAGCTCTCGCATATTTAAGCCATGTTTTGGCTTGTTCTACGCAATTTTTTTCACACATTTTTATCTCCTTTTTATATTCAACCTATTATTTGTAGTATAAACCTAGATAAAACATTTTATCTAGGTTTTACTCAGCGGAAGGTGAGGGATTTGAACCCTCGATACCTTGCGGTATACACGCTTTCCAAGCGTGCGCACTAGGCCACTATGCGAACCTTCCTTAATATATATAAGCCAACAATTGTGAGCACAATACCAAAATATTGCCCAGGAGTCAATCCTAAGTATCTTGCATCTGCATGTACAATATCAGTTGCCCTAAAAAAATCTAAAATAAAACGAAGTATTCCATAATAAATAAAAAGTGTAATAATATAATAACCTTGAAACATTTTCTTTTTCTTTGTTACAAAGAAAATAATTGCCAAAGGAATAAGTCCAATAATTTCTAGAAAAGCCATCTCATATCTAAACCCATCAATAGTCAACACGCTAAACATGCTCTTGGTAACTCTACCCAGATGATCATGAATCATTACACAACCGACCCGACCAAGCATCCACCCATACAAAGCAGAATAAGCAAATAAATCCCCCAATAACATCAAATCTTTTTTCAATATTTTTTTTCTTTTTAACAATATATAAATTGCAAATATTGCCCCAAACAATCCACCAAAAGATGACATACCACCCTGCCATATTTTTATTATATCAAGTGGATTTTCCAAAAAATAAGAAAATTCATAAAAAAATATATGAAATAATCGCGCAAAAACAAGTCCAGCAACTACAATCCATACACCAATATCTAGATTCTTTTCAGCATTCAAGCCAAACTTTTTACTTCTTTTCAAAATAATAACAAAACTCAACATCATCCCCAAAGCAACAAAAAATCCCCAAACTTGAATAGGAATTGGTCCCACATAAAATACCGAATAAAAATTCTTAAACATATCACTCACTAATTTCTTCTATTATTTCATCAACACTATCTACCACTTTAAATAATTCTGAATCTACTAATTCAATAGTCTTATTTACTTCAACAAGTTGAGTTTTTATAAAATTATACAATGGACTCCAAAAATTATTATCATACAATATGACTGGTATTTTTGGTATTTTTTTTGTTTGCATTAATGTCATTACCTCAAATAAATGATGCATACTGCCCAAACCACCTGGAAAAAATATTAAAGCCTTGGTCGGCGCTGTAACTATTAATTTTCTTATAAATGGAAAATCAAACAGAATAGATTTATTTAAATAATGATTAACTTCAATTCTATTACCTATTCTTACTCCTATACCATAAGAAAATCCCCCAGCCTCAAATGCACCCTTATTGGCCGCTTCTGCTGTGCCAAATTTTCCACCAGTTACAACTGAATATTTTTTATTAGCGAGCTTTTGACCCAAAGTATAAGCATCATTATAATAAGGACTATCAATTCCTATACTTTTTGTGCCTAAAATAGTTACAGCATTAGTCAAACCAGTCACAAATTCAAAACCCTCAACCAGCTCAGCCATTACCCGAAATATCTTCCAGTCTATATTTCCTTCACAATAAAAATTGTTTGGTGACAAATCACAAACATTCAATTCTCCTTCAACATCTTTAACTAATTCAAATGCTTCCTCGGCTGTATCAACTATATGCCATTCATCAATTTTGTCTGGAGAGATTGAACCGACACTACAACAACTAGTCTTCAAAAAATCAATTAATGGTTGCCAAAAACTTTTTCCTACCAATACAACCGGCACCTTAGTCATTACACCTTGATCCATCAAGTCAACCACTTCAAAAAATTCATCCATTGTACCAAAACCACCAGGAAACATAATAAAAGCATAGGATGGAGAAACCAACATCACCTTACGCGTAAAAAAATAATGAAAAGCGGTTGATTTCTTTACATATGGATTTATACGTTGTTCAAAAGGTAATTGTATATTGAGACCGACTGATTCACCACCAGCATCATATGCCCCTTTGTTGGCTGCCTCCATTATACCTGGGCCACCACCTGTTATAACAGTAAAATTATTTTTTGCTAACAAATAACCTATCTTTTCAGCTTCTTTGTAATATTTATTTTCATTACTAAATCTCGCTGACCCAAATACTGTCACATCATTTTTAAGTAAAGATAAAAAATTATAACCTTCAACCAATTCTGCCATTATTTTAAAAACTCTCCAAGTATCCCTATAATCAGTATAAACTTCACCAACAACACCTACATCTCTAATACTATTATTTTTAACTATTTTCTCCTTTTTCATAAAAATATCTAATTATTAAATTTTTCAATTGCATAACCCAATTGCATAACCCTACCTTCAAATAATCTTGGTCCAATTATATGTAGACCCACTGGTAATCCTTTTTTTGTTTTTTCAACTGGAATAGACATGCTAGGCACTCCAGCAATAGCTGATGGACTTACAAATACATCCGCTAAATACATAGACAGTACATCATCTTTTTTTTCTCCTAGCTTAAAAGCTGGAGATGGATTTGTCGGTGTTACCAACAAATCAACTTGTTCAAATACTCTTTCAAAATCCTGACAAATCAAAGTTCTCACCTTTTGGGCTTTGCGATAATAAGCATCATAATACCCAGAGGACAATGCATAAGTTCCAATCATAATTCTACGTTTCACTTCTTCTGGAAATCCTTGTGCTCTAGATTTTGTATATATATCATGCAAATTTTGAGCTTCAGCTTGGACCCCATACCTAATCCCATCAAGTCTACCTAAATTTGAACTGTCTTCACTTGGTACAATTAAATAATAAACTGGAATTGCATACTTTGTATGTGGCAAACTAACACTGACAATCTCGCAACCCAAACTTTCTATATTTTTTATTTTATTTTTAATAATAGTTTTAATTTCACTATCCATGCCATCAATTTCAAAATATTCTTTTGGAACTCCTATTTTTAATCCTTCAATTGATTTGTGTAACAATTGTGAATATTCTGGAACATTATTTGTTACAGTTGTAGAATCCTTGATATCGTGTCCGGCAATAATTCTCTGTACAACTGCCAAATCCGCCACAGTCTTGGTAATAGGACCAACTGTATCCAAAGAGCTAGCCATTGGCATTATCCCATAACGAGAATTCCTCCCATAACTTGGTCGCAAACCCACTACCCCACAAAAACTCGCTGGCTGTCTAATTGAACCACCAGTATCTTCTGCAATAGAAAAAACACACATATTATCAGCCACAGACGCAGCTGATCCACCAGAAGAACCACCTGACACTCTTTCTAAATCATGTGGATTTCTAACTGGACCATACATTGAATTTTCATTACTAGCTCCATGGCCAAATGCATCACAATTAGTTTTCCCCAAAAGAATTGCTCCCTGTTTCCTTATTTTTTTTATTACAGTTGCGTCATATGGCGGAACATAATCATCCAAAATTTTACCCGCTCCAGTTGAACGACTATCTTTGGTACAAATTGCATCTTTTACACTAAATGGTATGCCAGTCAAATCATAAATTTCTCCTCTAGCAATCATATCATCAGCAATTTGCGCTTCATGTAAAGCAGTTTCTTCAAATACAGTTATAAAAGCATTAATCTTTTCATTGCGTTCTTTTATTCTATGCAAACAAGCTTTAGTAATATCCATTGCAGAAAACTTTTTTTTGTCCAAACCCTCTCTTGCTTGAGTAATTGTCAATTCATTTAATAACATAATTAATTTATATACATTTGAGTACCCATACCTACTAACTAATTATCAAAAACCTGTTTTACTTTTAATAAATTATCAACTTTGTCTGGAAATTGCGCAATTAATTTTTTTACTACCTCTGAATCTGAAACCTCAACCACATCATCTCGAAAAACATCCTCAAGCCCTGTTACTTGGCATGTTTCTACAATATCTACTGTATTAACTTCATCAAGCATATCCACATAATCAAAAATAACAGACAATTGTTTTGAATACATTTCCTTTTCGCTATCACTCAATTCCAAACGCGCTAAATCAGCTACCATCTCAATTTCTTCTACAGTTAGTTTAGACATATTTTAAAAATAACTCTTACAAGTTTAATTACTATTATTTTACATTATTAGTACATTATCCGCAAGCAAACTTGACAAAATACAAAAAATAGTGTAGCCTCAAAAAAGTGAGGGTGGATGAATCTTTACTACGTCGGTTGGCGAACCGGAAAACCTCTAGTCTCATCCCAGAGACAAAGAAGGGCAACCAAAGTTTGGCCAAGTCACAAAGGCTCAAAAGGTAGCTAGACAACCTTATTGCCACGGCATAAGGAGTAAAGTGCGAATCCACCAGTCCATTTCTAAGCAGATTTATTATATATACTGCCACGATGCTTAGAAAAAGCGACACTCACCACGAGGGCCCCCAGCTTGGCTTGTACAGCTTGCATGGCGCCCTCACTTTTTTTATATCATTTTCAAAAATTCTGCTTCATTTATAGTCTTTACCTTCAATTCAACCGCTTTATCATACTTACTACCAGGATTTTCACCAAACAAAACAAAATCAGTTTTCTTGCTGACAGCACTAGAAACTGCACCACCCAACAAACGGATTTTTTCTTTTGCTTCATCTCTACTCATAGAGTTTAATGTCCCAGTCAATACAAAAGTTTTATTTAATAATTTTTTATTATTCACCACAGCTTGTGGTTTTTTTATTTTAATACCACTCAACAATAATTCCTGTACCAATTTAATATTTTCTTTATTTTTAAAATAATCAATAATAGATTCTGCTACTCTAGGACCAATATCTACTACCGCATACAAATCATCCTCTGTTGCATCCATTAATTTTTCAATTGAAGAAAATTGATCCGCTAAACGTATTGCCGTCTCTTCTCCAACCAATTTTATGCCAAGAGCATAAATAAATCTAGACAAAGTAATTTCCTTTGCCATCTCAATACTTGTTATTAAATTTTCAGCTGATTTCTCTGCAAATCTCTCCAATGGTTCCAAATCCCCTGCTTTCAATCTGAATATATCCGCACAATTTTTTATTAAGCCTTCATTCAATAATTGTTCAACAATTTTTTCACCCATGCCATCTATATCGTAAGCTTTTTTTGAAACAAAATGTATAATATTTTCTAATTCTTGAGCATAACACTTGGAATTCAAACAAAAAATACCAGCCGATTTTACTTGTTTTTTATCAGATATGTCCTTTCTTTTTACTTCAGATCCACAAATTGGACACTTTACTGGAATTTTTACTTTCTTTTCATCGCCATCTCGCATTTTTTCCAAAACTCTTATCACTTTTGGTATTATATCCCCAGCTTTTTCAACCACTACTCGGTCCCCAATCCGAACACCAAGACGCTCAATCTCATCAAAATTATGCAAACTAGCATGAGTTACAGTAGTGCCAGCTAATTTTACTGGTTCCATCAAAGCAACTGGAGTAAGCGCACCGGTACGCCCAACTTGTACATAAATATCTTTTATTTTTGTTATTCCCTGCTCTGCGGCAAATTTAAAAGCGATTGCCCAACGAGGAGATTTACCGGTAACCCCCAAAATATCTTGATATTTTTTTTGATTGACTTTTATTACTACGCCATCAATCCAAAAATCTTTTGAATCTTTTTTCTTCCCCCATTTTTTCCAAAAATCCAATATATCATCAACATTTTTACATATTTTCCAATCATTCTCTGTTTTAAAACCCAAATCCTTCAATTTAACAAGTTCGTCTTTCTGTGTATCTAAAATTAATCCATGAGAAATATCATAAGCAATTACAGCCAATTTTCTTTTAGCCACTACTTTTGGATCTAATTGACGAATTGTTCCTGCAGATGCATTACGTGGATTAGCAAATACTGGCTCACCATTTTTTTCACGCTCAATATTCAAAGATTTAAAATGTTTTCTATCCATCCACACTTCACCTTCTGCTACCAATGAAACATTTTCCTTTAGTTTAAGTGGTACAGACATTATAGTATGAATATTTTGGGTAACATCTTCACCAACTTTACCATCACCCCTAGTAGCGCCAGTTATCAAACTACCATTTTCATAAGTCAAAACAATATGCAAACCATCAATTTTTAACTCACATGTATAATCCAAATCTACTGGACGACTACCTAATTCTTTTTCAAGAATTTTTAAATTCCTCTCCTGCCAATTTTTTAAATCATCTTTATCAAAAGCATCATCAAAAGACCATTGCGGAACAATATGTTTTATTTTTGTAAATTTATCCAAAGGAACACCCGCCACTCTCTGGGTTGGAGATTCAGGTGTCACAAGATCAGGATTGGCTTCTTCTATTTTTTTAAGTTCATCCATCAAACCTTCATACATTTTGTCAGTTACACTTGGATCATTTTCAACATGATAACGATAACGAAGATCATCAATCTGTTTATACAAACGCTTAATTTTATCTCTTAATTCAGCTTTTGACATATTAAATAATCATACCTAAATACCAATCAACAATTCTCTCACTCCAAAACATAGCAACTACTGTTCCTAAAACTAAATAGGTGCCAAAAGCAGTCTCACTCTTTATGGTTTTTTTCTTTATAAGAATAAGGAACAAACTAAACACTGCCCCAGTTAAATAGGCTACAAAAAATGCTATAAGTATATTAGGCCAACCCAAAATTATCCCCATAAAAAATCCTAGCCTTACATCTCCACCACCAATCCACGCACCTTTTGAAATAAAATATAAAAAAAGAAAAAATCCAGCCCCAAACATTGCACCCAATAACATACTATCCCAACTATTCCAGCCAAAACCTAATGAAAACAAAAATAATATAGTACCAGCTATCAATGTCGGGAAATTTAGTATTTCCCTATACCTCAAATCATACAGAAAAATAAAAGTGAGTAAAGTCAAAATAATCCAATCGCGAACTATCTCAATATTTATTGAAGGAAATACTGAACTATCATTATAAAATAAAGCAATAAACAAAAAAATAATACCACACCATATTTCAACCAATGGATACTGATAATGAATTTTTGATTTACATTTTCTACACTGACCTTTCAAATAAATAAAACTAAATACAGGGATATTATCATACCAAACAATTTGCATTCTACAATTTGGACAAATTGAACGATATTGATTGATACTCAAATTCTCTCGAGTTCGCCAAACCCAAGAATTCATAAAACTGCCTACTGATAAGCCAAATACTAAAACCAGTAAATAAAATATTGATTCCATAGGTTTATATTAATACATAATTTACACAATATAATTTACTAATTTTATATCATAATGTGTATTTTATTTTATAATTATATCACATGCCCAAAAAAATACTAAATATATAAAGTACATTAAAAAATCCCCTTTATTTGGGGATTTTTTAAGTTTACGTATACGAAAACGTATTATGGACAAGCTATATTCAATATTCCAGATGGAGTCATTTGAATACAATCATCAAGTGCGCCAACTGTACCTTCTAAAGTTGCGCGAATATCATATGCAGATGTGTCACCACTATTATCTTGATATACATAGTCAGTTGTACCAGTCTGCGGATCTGAAGGTACTAATCCCATATATGTAGGTGCAGTAGCACAAGCTCCTGTAATACCACCACCGTCAAGACAATCAGCTGTAGCACCGTCTCCAAGAGTGAATGTCCCACCTACGGCAGTAGCTGGATACTCACTATTATCTGTATAGTATAATTCTAAAGCTGTTTGAATTTGTTTCAAATCAGATAAACGCTTTGAATCTCTTGCTTTTTCACGAGCCGAACTCAATGCTACCACAGCCAAAGTGGATAGTAGGCCAATGATTGCAATTACAACAAGCAATTCGATCAAAGTAAATCCTTTTTTATTCATGGTCTCACCTCCCTTCTATGTAAAAATAACATAAATTAATCTTGTTAACCGATAATTTTCCTAACCTTACCAACTGTTTCTGATGGTTTGAAGTGAGCTTTGATTAAATAATCCACTGCTCCTAGTTCAAGTCCTTTACTTACATCATCCTTTTGTCCCAAATTTGTCAAAAGTATTACTGGAATATTTTTTGATTTTTCGTCAGCCTTTATTTCTTTGAGAACTGAAAAACCATCCATTTTGGGCAAAAGAATATCAAGTAAAATCAAATCTGGATTTTTTGTTTTGGCATAATTAAGTCCTACCTCACCATCCATAGCTACTATAACCTGATAACCTTCCATTTCAAATTTAGTCTTATAAATATTAGATAAAAAAGAATCATCTTCAACCAATAATATCACTTTTTGTTTTTCTGACATAAAAATTTTATTAATCTACTTACTAGTATACAGTATATTTAATTATATGTTAATGAAAATGTGGATAATAGTTTTTAAAAATTTATTTTTCTACAATTCCACGTAATGCCAAACCAATACTTACTGCCATTCTTGGGCCCAATTGATCAAGTATACCTTTTAAACCTTGTTGATAAACAACCCGAGCCCAAGGATCACCTACAAAAACTTTCATAGAAAATTCTCGGCTAATTGCTTCTACAAATAACGGAAAGGTAGCAGCACCTCCAGTCAATATAATTTTTTCCGGTTTTTTATTTTCATTTCCAGTTTGATGTAAAAATAATTCAAAACTATATTGAATCTCTTTTATTATTGGCTCCACCAATCTAGTAAACATTCCTTCTGGGAGTCTATCAAAAGACAATTTTGATACATCGGTTTTAATAGCCGATACTTCTTCATCATCCAAGCCAAGATTTTGTTGTAAAATTGCCCCTAGCACATCCCCACCAATCTGCACACTTCTGTGTGTAATGGGAAATCCTTGATCCATTATAAAAAAATTTGTTCTCTCTGCACCAATATCCACCACCATTACAGTTGCCTTGTCAATTCCCACAAGTGAACGCTCCAATGCAAATGCTTCTGTTTCTAATTCTGTCAACTGCAAACCAGCTTTTTGGAATATATCTGTATAAAATTTTACAATTTGTTTTGGCGCTGCAGTTACCAAAGTTTTGATACTTTTTGAATCTTTATTCTCTTGAGGAATAACCTGATGCACAACTTGCATTTCTTCAATCGGTTGCGGTAACATCTTTTTAACTTTTGCTTCTACATGAAAAGCTAGTTCTTTTTCATTAACCAATGGCAAATTTACAATTGCATGAAAAATATGCGAGACAGGTAAACTCGCAGTTACTTTTTTGGCAGTAATCTTGGCCTTGTCTACTGCATAACGCAATAACTTAGCATATTCATCAATTCTAGGGTCTTTTTCAATAATTAATTGATTATTTTTTTGATGTTTTCCTTTCATCATCATAGAAAGATCCCCTTGTTTTTCATCAAGTAAATCTTGAGGACTCTTGTCTGCCATTCTTTTTATATGTATATCAATCTCTTGATCGACAATTGCATATGTCCACAAACGTGGCCTCCCTTTTTGTTTTTGAAGTTCAACTAGCTTAATACCTCCTGCACCAATATCTACCCCCAGCGAAGCATTAGATGATTTTCTTGATAACATAGTTAATCAATTATTTTATGTAAATATATTATAACATAACTAAAATATATTTTATAGAGATGTCCACATAAATACTCTATCACAACTTATTTGATAATAATATATATATAAGGTAATATTATGATTATTAAGAATAATCTAGACTCTAGGTATGCCAAAATTAAAAATTTATAATACACTTACTCACAATACAGAAAACTTTGAACCCATGAATACAACCATAGGTTTTTATGCTTGTGGTCCGACTGTGTATAATTATGCTCATATTGGCAATCTAAGAGCCTATATTTCTCAAGATATTTTGCGCAGAGTACTCAAATATAATGGATATAAAATAAAACATGTAATGAATATAACTGATGTAGGACATTTGACTGATGATGCTGACACAGGCGAAGATAAAATGGAAAAAGGCGCTCAAAGAGAAGGTAAAACTGCTATCCAAATTGCTGATTTTTATACAAATGCATTCAAAAATAATCTACAAGATCTAAATATTCTTGAACCAAATATCTGGTGTAAAGCTACTGAACATATACCCGAACAAATCAAACAAGTCCAAGATCTGATTGATGGTGGATATACCTATGAAACTACCGACGGAATATATTTTGACACAACCAAAATAAAAGATTATGGAAAACTTGCCAATCTACAAAAACAAGAATTAGAAGCTGGTAAAAGAGTAGACATCGGCGAAAAGAAAAATCCACATGATTTTGCCTTGTGGAAATTTAGTAATGAACAAGAAAAAAGACAAATGGAATGGGAAGCATTTGGTAAAAAAGGTTTCCCTGGTTGGCACATAGAATGTTCTGCTATGAGTATGAAATACTTGGGAGATCAATTTGATATCCACGCAGGCGGTATAGACCATATTCCAGTCCATCACACCAATGAAATTGCCCAAGCTGAAAGTGTCACTGGTTTAAAACCATGGGTAAAATATTGGTTTCACAATGAATTTTTGATCATGGGTAATGAAAAAATGGCCAAATCAAGTGGAAATTTTATTACTCTCCAAACACTCAAAGACAAAGAAATTGATCCTCTCAGCTATAGATATTTTATACTGCAAAGCCACTACAGAAAACAAACAAATTTTTCATGGGACGCCATCAATTCTGCCCAACTTGGCTTAAAAAACTTACGAAAACAAATCAGAAACATTGGCCCAAATGCCCTAACTGACCCAATTATCGAAATAGAGTTTCTAAAGGCAATCAACAATGATCTCAATATTCCTGAAGCATTAGCTATATTGTGGAGTGCTATCAAAGAAAATAAAGTAAATTTAGACACAATAATAATGTTTGACAAAATTTTTGCCCTAGATTTGCATGAACCTGATACTAAAATTGAAATAACAGATGAAATACAAACCATACTTGATGAAAGACAAAAAGCTAGAAATGAAAAAAACTGGAGTGAAAGTGACAAATTGAGAGAAGAATTAAAAAATATAGGAATTGATGTGGATGATACAGCAGATGGACAAAAAATATCTCAGATATAAATAATATGAAAACTTATCTATCTGCTAATCTAATTGGAGTAAATAATGTTGAAAAAGCAAGTAATTAATACAAAACCAATAAACTATATTTTGAAAGTTACAAACGTTTTTAAATTTAAAAAACAAATTTATATCGTAATTAACAATTTTATAGTATTTTTTTGTTTTTTTTGGTATAATGAATTTGCGTAAAATACACAAAAGTTGTTTAACTTTTGTATTTCAATGTATATATGCCTTCAACAAATACAAAACCGCCTGGAATTTCTCCAAAAGATGTTTCCCCTGCCCACAATAATCCACCAGAAATGGAAACTCAAATACCTGAAATTACACCAGAAATACAGTCTACAGAACAATTAAGAGAAACAGAACAAACTCCACAAGAAATATCTGTCAAAGAAGACAGCAAATTTTTGGATGATGCCATAAAAAATTTAAAAGACAATCTAAAGCATACCAAAAGAAAACCAACTCAAGTCCCAGAGGTACGCGATGAAATAACAATCAAAGTCGAAAAAATAATGGAAGAAGGCTTGGCTGACGCATTCAAAGAAATGACACCCATTCAAAAACAAGAATTTAAAATACATGGTGAAAGAACTGCTATTGAAATCCGTAAATTACTAAAATCAAGTAAAATAAAAATAAAAAAAATCTTTCAACTATTACTTGAATGGCTCAGACTATTACCTGGTGTAAATCGTTTCTTTTTAGAGCAAGAGGCAAAAATTAAAGCCGACAAAATTATTTCACTAAAAAAAATAAACGATGGTTTATAATAAAAAATTATAAATCTTTTCTAATTTTATGATAGGATTATTTCAATTTACTGTAACCCCTACTACAGATCCTCGTTCACTTGGGGCATTCAATAATCCTATTTTTTTCTGGTTACTTTTAATTATTATTACAGCTCTTATCTTAGTTGGCGGGCTTTTTTTAATAAGAGCAATCTTAAAAAATAAATACAAAACAAATAAAGCCTTTAACAGAACTTTAATCAAAATATTAGTCCCAAAAGAAAGAAAATCAGAAGGACAAGGTGGTCAGATAAGCCAAGATGACAGATTGGATCAAGTGAAAGAAGAAATCGCTATTACAGAAACATTTTTCTCCTCTATTGCCGGACTTAAAGCTCAATCTGGCTTTAAAAATTGGCTTCTTGGTCGTACAGATCATTTTTCCTTCGAAATAGTTGTTCAAAATAATTTAATATATTTTTATATTGATTCACCAACAAAAATGAAAACAATGATTGAACAACAAATCCAAGCTCAATATCCATATGCAGAGATAGAAATGATTGAGGATTATAATATTTTTAGTGAATCTAGTAAAATCGTTGGTGCATATCTCACCACCAAACAAATTGGTGTCTTTCCTTTAAAAACTTACAAAAATATGGACTCAGACCCATTGGCTAGTGTCCTCAATAGTTTAGCCAAAATATATGAAAAAAACAGTTCAGCTGCTATCCAATTTGTAATAAGATCAGCCCCCAAAAAATGGCGAAGAAAAGGAATAGAAATAGTGCGAGAAGTACGAAAAGGCAAAAAATTTGAATCTGTTGTCCATACTAATTGGTTTGGAAAATTTTTAAGAGCTGTTGGAGAAAATGTTTTTGGAAAAAAAGAAAAAAAAGATACATTAACTGAAAATAAATACCAACTATCACAAAAAGAAGAAGAAATGATAAAAGGTATTGAAGATAAATTAGCCAAAGGTGGTGTTGATGTAAATATTCGTATTTTGAGTGTTGCTGATGATGAAAATATAGCCAGAGAAAATATCCATAATCTTGTAAATTCTTTTAGCCAATACAATTTATATAGATATGGCAATAGTTTTGAAGCAAGTATTCCACGTACTCAATCAACTATAATCCGAGATTTTATTTACAGATCATTTATTGACAAAAATAAATCCATAATGAACACAGAAGAAATGGCTGGTCTTTGGCATTTACCGCTTCGATCAACTGAAGCACCAAACATAAAATGGCTTGACTCCCGCAAAGCCCCACCACCATCAAATATAGCAAAAGAAGGATTACTATTAGGTCATTCTCAATATCGTGGCATAGATGTGCCAATATATATGAAAGAAGCTGATCGCAGAAGACACCTATACATTATTGGTAAATCAGGCTCTGGCAAATCTGTATATATAAAAAATTTGGCTATTCAAGATATAAAAAATAATAAAGGTGTCTGTGTTATTGATCCTCATGGAGACCTAGTTGAAGACATACTAGAACATATACCAAAAAATCGAGTTGATGATGTGATAATTTTTAATCCATCAGACACCGAACGACCAATCGGTCTCAATATGCTTGAAGCAAAAACCGAAGATCAAAAAGATTTTGCTGTCCAAGAAATGATTTCGATTTTTTATAAACTTTTTCCACCAGAAATGATCGGGCCTATGTTTGAACACCAAATGCGCAATGTGATGCTCACATTGATGGCTGATATCAATGATACAGGCACAGTCATAGATATACCCCGTATGTTTACAGATGACACCTATGTAAAGACATACCTCAAAAAACTCAAAGATCCAGTTGTAAAAGCTTTTTGGGAAAAAGAAATGGCCAAAACATCAGACTTCCACAAATCAGAGATGCTCGGATACCTTATATCCAAAGTTGGTAGATTTGTTGAGAATGAAATGATGCGTAATATCATGGGACAACAAAAATCTGGGTTTAATTTTCGTAACATAATGGACAATGAAAAGATTTTGTTAGTAAACTTAGCCAAAGGTACCACCGGTGAAGTAAATGCCAAACTTCTTGGCCTGATAATTGTAGCCAAACTACAAATGGCCGCTCTCAGTCGTTCAGATATACCTGAAGATGAACGAAAAGATTTTTACTTATATATTGATGAATTTCAAAATTTTATTACTGATTCTATTTCAACCATTCTATCTGAAGCTCGTAAATACAAATTAGACCTGATCATTGCTCATCAATATATGGGTCAATTGATAGATAGCAAAGGCAAAAGTGAAATTAGAGAAGCAGTCCTTGGTAATGCTGGAACTATATGTTCCTTTAGAATTGGACCAGAAGATGCAGATTTATTATCCAAAGAATTTACCCCTACTTTTGGAGCATTTGACCTTATTAATGTTCCACAGTACACTTGTTATACCAAGTTACTGATTGATAATACTGCCAGCCGACCATTCAACATGATGGTATATCCTCCACAAAAAGGCAACAAAGAACTCGCTAGTGCCATAAAAGAATTATCTCGCCTTAAATATGGCAGAGACAAGACAATAGTAGAAACAGAATTATTACTCAGAACGCAAATAGGCGATGCGTCAAGCAAAGCAAAACCAATACCAACAGAACCATCACTATAACAAACTCACATCAAAAATAAACATCTAACATAAAACATATGGATTCAATAACAGATCTAATAAACAACAAAGCCGACGAAATATTTCCAACTCAAACCCTTTCCCCCATCAACCACTCGACCACATCAGATGACAAAATAGATAATCAGCTTGATTTAGAGGATTATAATGAAATAGAAGAAAATTATGATCAAAAAGAAAATAAAAATGAAATAATTATTGATAAAATAGTTGCTGATGAAAAACCTTCAGAAAAAAGCACTCAAACACAATCAAACACAGAAAATATCCCAATTGATCTTGAAAAATTAAAATCAAAAATATATTCAATCAAAGACCAACTTGATGCAATTATTAGAATAATTGAAGGCAATGAAATAATTTTAAACATAAAAACAACCAAAGAGATTAATCCACCTAATCAAAAAATAATCCAAAGTGATGATAGAATTATCAATGGTATTTTTGATGGAATAAAAATGATTGACAAAAACAACAAAGAATACTCTATACCACCAAATTATGCCAGCAAATCAAAACTTGTAGAGGGAGATGAACTGAAACTTACAATTTTAGAAAATGGAAAATTCATATACAAACAAGTCAAACCAATCGAAAGAATCAGAAAAATCGGTATACTAACAAAAGACCCAAACAATGAACAATGGTGTGTAACTGAAAATAATAACAAATATATGATACTCACTGCTTCTGTTACATTCTACAAAGGCAAACCAGGAGACGAAGTCATTTTTATTGTAGCTAAGGATATACCAAATTCTTGGGCAGCAGTAGATAATATAATAAGAAAAAATATCTAAAATTAAAAAACCTAGTCAAAATGACTAGGTTTTTTAATTTTATTATTTATTTAACTTTACCTACACTATTAGTTTGTTAAATGTGCTGATACTAATTTAGCCATTTCAAACATATCTACTTCCTTTTTTCCACCAAATACCACTAAAAGCTTATCATCCGCTACGATGTTTCTTTTTTTCTGTGGATTCTGTAGATTATTTTTTTTGATATATTCCCACAACTTCTTCATAACTTGTCCACGTGGTAATGGTCCTTTGCCGATAACGGCTTCTAACTCTTCTGAAACATTTAAAGGTTTCATCAAAGCTGGGTTTGCTTTTCTTGGCATAATTGTATGCTTAAAAATTACTTATTAAACTTATCCACAGTATAGCACAACCTCCCTAGAAGCACAAGGGGAAACACAAAAACCAACAACACAATATATAAATCTATAAAAACTAATTTGAATATTTATCCAAATTATTCTATACTAATCTCACATTTAAATAAAACTATGGCTTTATACCACAGACACAGACCACAAAAATTTGCCGAATTAATCGGACAAGAACATATTGTACAAACCATAACCAATCAAATAAAAAGTAATAGAATAGCCCACGCCTATCTATTTTCAGGTTCCAGAGGCATTGGCAAAACAACGGCTGCAAGATTACTTGCCAAAGCAATCAATTGTGAAAAAAGAGAGAAAGATAATACTGAACCATGCAACAATTGTGAAATATGTAATGAAATCAGCAAAACGTCTTCTATTGATGTAATAGAGATTGACGCGGCCAGCCACACAGGCGTAGACAATGTTCGAGAAAATATTATAGAAAATGCTCAATTTAGGCCAACAAAATCCAAATATAAGGTATTTATCATTGATGAAGCCCACATGCTATCGACCCCTGCCTTCAATGCCCTCCTTAAAATCTTAGAAGAGCCCCCTCAATACGTAATTTTTATTCTTGCCACTACCGAATACCACAAACTGCCTATTACTATTATTTCACGCTGTCAAAGATTTAATTTCAAAAAAGTGTCATATGACGCTATGAAAAAAAATCTAGAAGATATTGCAAAAAAAGAAAATATCAAGATTGATAAAGATGTAATTGAAAGAATTATAAACAAAAGTGATGGATCTG
This sequence comes from Candidatus Magasanikbacteria bacterium RIFCSPHIGHO2_01_FULL_33_34, assembly GCA_001782825.1. Taxonomy (GTDB): domain Bacteria; phylum Patescibacteriota; class Patescibacteriia; order Magasanikbacterales; family UBA922; genus XYB1-40-15. Next base: position 89,202 of record MFPS01000008.1, on the reverse strand, counting down.
TAAGGGACTCTGTCAGTCTATTAGACCAAATCATGTCCACCAATGAAAAACATATCACATCTGATATTGCTTCAATTGTTTTACCAACTTCAAATATTGATGAAATAATTACATTGATAGAATCAATTATAAACCATGAAACTCAAAAAGCTCTCGAATCAATCAACAAAATGACAGATGAAGGCATAGATATGAGCCAGCTAGCTTATGATGTAATTGAAATTCTTCGCATAATGCTTATTTCAAAAAATCAAACCAAATTGACTATAGCTAATTTAGACCTAAATAAAGAGGCTGAAAAAAAATTATTAAAATTAAATAAAGCAATTGAATCATCTGATATTATCAAACTAATTGATTTGTTTATAAAAAGAAGATCAGAAATCAAAATGCACACTATTACTCAACTTCCACTAGAGTTAGTTATCGTTGAATGGTCTACAACTGATACAGCCCACACCAAAAACAATGAGAATAATGGTGAAAATAATGACGATAACACCAAAACTGAAGAAAATAATTCTAAAGATGAAACCAAAGATATAAAAGAGGACAAAAAAAGCATTAAAGAAAAAGTCAAAGAACTACTAAACAAAGAAAGTTCAATTTCATTAGATGATACCAAAGAAAAATGGAATGACTTTATGTCCAAAATTGAAAAAAAATCCACTTCCCTATCTTTCATTTTAAAAACAGCCACCCTAGAAAAAATAGACGGCAACACGATCATTATTTCAGTTGCTTTTGCTATACACAAAGACAAATTAATGTCTGCAGAATGCAAGAAAAATATTGAAGAAATCCTGCTAAACGTATATAATACAAAGATACTAATTGATGTAATTGTAAATCAAGTTGATGAACCAAATCCAAAAATAGACACAGAAATAAGAGACTTAACAGCCGCTTTTGGCGGAGAAATTTAAAATTAAAAATAATGAAAAAGATATATATTTTTTTTGCTTCAATTATTTTAAGCCTGTCAATATCCCTACCGGTTTTTTCAAAATCATTGAGTGTACCCTTCACCATCCAAGCTCCAGAACAAAATTGGAGTCAGCCGTGGCAAGATGCCTGTGAAGAAACTACAATCGCAATGGTTGATTTTTTTTATGCCAAAAATACTTTTACTACTGAAAGCGCCAAAACAGAAATATTAAAAATAATAAACATAAAAAACAAATTTATAGGAGAAAGTTTGGACGAAAATGCTAAAACTATATTAACACTTATAAACAACTTTCTACCATGGGAGGCTCATATTAAAGCAAATCCAACTCTTGAAGAACTCAAATATGAAATAGACAATGATAGACCGATTATCTTGCCTGTACACGGCAGATACCTATACAATCCTTTCTTCAAAAATGGCGGACCAGATTATCATACTCTAGTTATATCTGGCTATGATGATTCTACCAAAGAATTCATCACCCAAGAACCTGGGACTCGTTATGGCCTTGACTTTCGTTATTCTTATGATACTATTATGAACGCCATTCATGATTTTTTGCCTGATCAAAAAACTATGAATGGCGATAAATTAACTATTTTTACCAACCCGAGCATATCTAATTCTGCACACATTGATGCAGATGCTGATGGATTAACAAAAATAGAAGAAATACAACAAAAAACTCTCCCTTGGTCAAAAGACAGCGACAATGATGGTTATGAAGATGGAAAGGAAATAAGTATGGGGTACTCGCCTATTGCAAAAACTACAGAAAAAATATTATTAGGCACACTAATCAAATCTCCTGAAAGCCCAATGGTATATTTGTTTCACAATGGCATACGCAGACACATACTAAATGAAACTGTTTTTATAAACCATGGTTGGAAATGGTTTGACATATTTACAGTACCATCAAGCTTCGTCGAAAACCTCCAACTAGGTGAAGAAATCGTACAATAATATTCGGGGATCGTCTAATGGTAGGACAACAGATTCTGGATCTGTTTATCTTGGTTCAAATCCAAGTCCCCGAGCAATTAAATTTGATTTTAATAATTCAAATTATTTGATATAATATCTTCAAATAAAAATAATTAATTTAAAAATATGTTAAACAAAGTATTGAAAAAAATGCGAGAAGCAGAAAAAAAAGCTGGTAAAACGCCCGCAACCTCTGGTATCACATACCCACAATCCAAATTTCAAGGCAAAACCGGTTTCCATGCCAAAAAAAATAGCCAAGAAGGCGCAGAACGACAAAGAAGTATGGGGAACAGAAATACCAAACCATCCAAATAAATAATTTTGTTTACAAAAACCTAGCTTATCCAATTTTTAAAATCTCACACTCCCCTATTTTATCAACTTCAACTACCTCACCAACCCGATGTCCCAAAAGAGCCGAGCCCAATGGTGATTGATGAGATATAATTCCTCTACTTGGATCAGTTTCTGAAGCACCTAAAATTGTATAGGTACTTTTACCTTTGCTATTTTTTATAGTGACCTCACTCCCCAACTGTACAATATTACTATTACCACCGGCTATAATATTTGCATGATTTATCCTGTACTCTAATTTCAAAATAGCATTATTTATCCCTCTCAGACGTCCTTTTGCCAATTGATATTCAACATTCTCAGAAAAGTCCCCCAGTTCTGCCAAACGACTAACTTCTTTGGCAGCCTGTGGACGCTTTTTATTTAATTTATCTAATTCAAGCTTAAGTTCATCAAGTTTCTCTTGAGTCATCACATGATCAGTCGCCAATTGAGTATATTTTCCAGGTTTACGTTTTGGGAGTTGCATATTATCAATTATGGATTAACTGAACTATTATATAATGAGAACACAGCCATATCAAGTAAAATAACAAATTATTACTACCAATATAGCTAGCTATTGACAAAACTATCAATATATGATATACTATTGCCATCAAAAGAGGTATAGAGAAATGAACATTTTTCTTTTAATCTTTATTTGAAATTTAATTCATTTATTGTTACTACATGCAAAAAGGAACAATTGCTAGACTTACTGATAAGGGGTTTGGCTTCATTTCTCGCGAAGGTGAGGAAAAAGATTTATTTTTCCACACTAACAACCTTGTTGACGTTGAATACAACGATTTACGCGAAGGTGATACACTAGAGTTTGACGTAGAAGAAGGTCCAAAAGGCCTAAATGCGGTAAACGTAAGACGCGTCTAATCAAATAGACAAATTAAAAAAAGACTGGCTAATTTATTAGCTGGTCTTTTTTTACTTTTAACCATTAAAACTACTCTAATTTAATCTTATTTTTGATTGTTTACAAATAAACAATATGCTATAATATAATTTATATGAGACTAAATACCAAGATATTTTTAAATTTTATTTTAGGAGCAATCATGCTAAGCACTATATTAGCAGTTGTTTTTTATAAAGATTTATCCAATATCTTAAAAAATCAACAAATATCTGAACGACAACAAGAAATAGTCCTAAGAAAAAATTCTACAGAACATTTTCTTGTTATGTCCGAATCTTCAATAAATTTTTTAAGTGGACTATCTAGTATAAAACAATATACAAATACTGATGATCAACTTGAAAAAATATCTGCCCATAAAAAAATTTCAGATGAATTTAAAACATTCCTCATGAACAACATGATATTTAGTAAAATTGAATTAATTGATGAAAATGGACAAGAGTTAATTGTAGTCAATTGGGATGAAGAGAATAAAATAATATCTAGACCACCAAACAAATTAGAAAATGTAAAACAATTCCATTTTTTTAATGAAACAATGAAACTAAACAAAAGAGAATTATTTGTATCAATTACTGAAGATGAACATGCTGATACTATTGAAAATACTACAGAAGATATGTCAGAAATGGATACATCAAAGGATAATAAACTAACCCACAACAAACACCAAATCATAGAATACTCAACACCTATATATAATGAACAAGATCAATTAAAAGGCATATTAATTCTTGATTTATTTTCTGATTTTACTTTCAAGGGTTCCAATACAAACCATCCTAATATGAATATTAGGAATATGGCAATGACAAGTGAAGATTCATCATTAAAAAATATCTACTTAGTAAATAGCTTTGGATATTACCTACAAAATATAGACAAAGACAAAGAATGGGGATTTATGACTCAAAATGATGTAACAATATTCAATGATTACCCTCAAATAAAACCAATCATCCAAGAACTAGATTCTGGTCAAATCTATAATGAAGAAGATAAGTCATATTTAATTTTTCATAGGATAAACCCTTATAGTGCTAATGTAAAAAAAATATACATGGGTATTCGTGAACAAAGCTCTGAAGACGCAAAAGATTTTACATATGCAAATGATAAAGATACATTTTGGACACAAATATTGAGGGTAGAACAAGCTGAAATAATAGACAAAGTAAACATACTATTTTTCAAAACACTTTCCTTGATTATATTGATTTTAATCTTCTTTGTAGTCTTGATGATGTTTTTCTTACAACAAGTAGTTTTGAATCCAGTAGAAAAAATAATACAAGGGGCTGAAAGAATTAAAAAAGGCAATCTAGATTATAAACTAAGTTTAGGCAACAGAAAAGATGAATTTGGAGATTTGGCAAATGAATTCAATAGTATGTCTGCTGTCCTCAAACGATACAAAGAAACAATGGAACAAAAAATTTACGAACGCACATCGGATCTTGAAAAATTCAAAAATGCTATAGAAGTAACTAGGGAAGCTGTAGTAATAACTGACCCAGAGGGTACAATATTATATGCCAATAATTCAGTTGAGCGTATGACTGGCTACAGCAAAAATGAAATAATAAATAAAAAAGTAGGCACTTCACAATTATGGGGTGGTATTATGACACCAGAATTCTACACAAAACTATGGAAAACCATAAAAACTGACAAAAAACCTTTTGTAGGAAAAATTAAAAATAAAAATAAAAATGGAATTGAATACTCTACCCTATTAAGTATTACACCCATGCTAGACAAAAAAGGAGATATACTTTATTTCTTTAGTATTGAAAACGACCTAAATGATCTTAATCTATAAACAAATACGACATATAATTATAAATAGTCCTTTATAAAGGACTATTTATAAACAATTGACAATATCACATAATCTTGTTAAAATATGGCCATAAAAAATATACAATAATAAAAATGTTAAATTGCCTCTGATTATGAAAATCACAATCAGAGTAAAATTTAATATTCGGCGGTAGCTCAGTGGTAGAGCAGTTGGCTGTGACTAGTGCCAATTTTGATTTATCAAAATTGTATTTGCAGCCCTTGATAGAAACATCGAGGTGAAAACGAAGTGAATTGTTTCATCGCAAGATGAAAATTTTTACAGTGTACATTGTAAAAAACAGGGACCCTAACATCTATAATAAGATTATGGTAACCTGCAGCCAAGCACAATAATTTATTTATTCTGCACGACTTACCATGCTAATAATTCCTTTATTGAAAGGTTAGAAGATGATAAACGTGATAAATATATATTGTGAAGGTTCAGAGACTATCCCTGCCTGAATTCTTTCTAAAAGAGTGAATGGCCTTTGTACGGGAGTACTGTCCTAGTTAATTCAAAATTAACAGGGATAGGAAGCGCTTCGCACCCTAACGTCCTGTCATATATGGGCAGGTTTTCTCAAAATTTCCTTTTGGGATATTGGCGAGGGTGATGATATAGTCCACGCGCTAGTGAAAACTAGGGATTACGTGTAACCAATTGGTCGTGGGTTCGAATCCCACTCGCCGAGCCACAAAAATAACTATAGCTACAATAGTTTTACAATAAAAATTATTTTTTGATATTCAACCATTTCAATTTATAGAACCTAAATATAATCTTTATACTCTTGGTGTTTTTGTCATATATGTCCTTAGCAATACACCACAAATACAGAAGCCACCAGCATTAGCTGATGGCCTTGTTGTTTCACTTGACAACCCTCATCTTGGGCAATAATTTTGTTGAACTTTACAAAAACTGAACAGGCAAAACAAATCAATCAAATTTATTCTTTCTTTTCACCAGCCTTCTTCATATCATCACGGATTTTTTTGATATATTTTTCACGATTACAGAAATTAATCAAGTGTAGAATTACTCCAACAAACATCACAATAGCAAATATTACTAACAAAACCTTTGTGATGTCCATATTAGTTTGAATTACCTTGTTTTATTACGTTCACGCTTGTAAACACCAATACCCCAAAAAACTCCTATTACCACCATGGCAATAACGCAACAAACAGTTTTCAACATACAATCCCTCCTCCTTGAAGAACTATTTCTTTTTCTTGGAAAACTTGCTTATATCATCAAATTTTACTGAACAACCAAGACACTCATACCCTGTGATGATAATCATACCACCAGGACCAAGAATACCATTACCTCGTAAAATTGCTTTGTACTCTGTATGACCACAAACTGGACATTCAAATGGTTGTTTTGTAGATACACTATCATCAAAGTCTCTTGATACTCCAAGATTTTGTAGATATATTCTTCTAAATTTTGCTTCATCTCGCCTATTTTCTTCCATTTCTTCAGGAGTTGGATTCTCGAACTTTCTAATAGCTTCTGCTATTTCTGGAGTTATATTTAAAGTAAGTTTAAGAAGTTTTTGAATTGATTCTCTCACTGATTCAAGCTCTATCAACTGTTCAGGACTCAAATCAGGCAACCAAGCTTCCAAAACAGCCAACCTACTTTGCAAACTTTCAAGATCACTCATTTTCCACGCCTTTCGTCATTGTCAAAGAACACAATTTCTCAATAATCAAACTTAATTTGAGTATCTCCTTTATCACGTTCACATATATATATCAAAATACCCCAATAAACGATAATAAACACACCCAATAAAATAGCCCAAAATGCTTGTGGCATACATCACCCTCCTCAATATGTAAAAATACCTCAAGTAAAACTACTAAAACATAACACTAAATTTAAAAAATGGCAAGTATACAAAAAGGCTTCTAAAATACAGCAGGCCACCAATATCAATTGGTGACCTTCACATTACTTACATTAAAAGGATAAAGCTTTAGTCATTCTCGACACTACTCAATTTACGATGTTTTTTTCCAACCTCCAATTCTATTTTTTTAACGTCATTTTCAATTGAAAAAACCAAATATACCAAAGAACTAACCAAAAACAAGATCAGTACAATCAGTACAATGGTGTCCATATAAAAGACCTTCCTTCCTTTTTGTATTTTAGTAACCTAAGAAATATACCTCAAAACAATAAAAATTTCAAGTATCCTACATCAATTTTATTCACATAACATTGACAAAATCATAAAAATATGAGATGATATTATCTACTAAATAAATTTTTATTAAACGAAAAAACTATATATAAATATGGCAGAAAATGTAATTTTACGATTTGATGATGTCACATTTGAATATGAAGATAGAAAACCCGTATTAGACGAGGTCTCTTTTAGTGTACGCAAAGACGCCAAAATAACTTTGATGGGACAAAATGGCGCTGGTAAAAGTACAATTTTCAAATTAATAAAAGGTGAATTAAACCCGACCAAAGGCAAAGTCCATATTACAGATAATGCAACCATTGGTACCGCTGCTCAAATGATTGACAAAAAAGATTTTGATTTAACTGTAGAAGAATACTTTGGTAAAGCTTTTGTTGCAGTACCTGGCAATATCAAAAGTCAAATTAGCAAAGTAATGGATGCTGTTAACTTAACTATTCCTACTGATAGAAAAATTGGCGACTTGTCTGGTGGTCAACAAGCTAGAATTTTATTGGCTTATGCTCTCATACAAAACCCTGATATTTTACTTTTGGACGAACCAACCAACAATTTAGATAAAGAAGGTATTGATCACCTCATTACATTTTTAGTTATGTACAACAAAACTGTAATAGTCATTTCCCATGATGCAGACTTTTTAAATTGTTTTACAGAAGGAGTTGTATACCTAGATGTTTTTACAAAAAAAATAGAAACTTATGTTGGTGACTACTATTCAGTAGTAGAAGAAATACAAAAAAGAATTGATAGAGAAATAAAGAAAAATGCACAATTGGAAAAAGAGATTCAAGATAATAAAGATAAAGTTAACTTTTTTTCAAACAAAGGTGGTAAAATGAGAAGATTAGCTAGTAAACTACGAGAAGAAATAAGTGAACTTGAAGAGAATAAAGTTGATGTAAGGCGTGAAGACAAAACAATTAGAGAATTTTCTATACCAACTCAAGGTATAGTTGGAGATATAGTTACTATAAAATCAGTCAAAGTAATTAAAAATCATGAACCAGTTGCCAAAGATGTAAATATAATTTTGCGCCAAAAAGACAGATTACTGATTTCTGGTCCAAATGGTATAGGTAAAAGTACACTACTACGTTCTCTTACAAACAATACAAGTGAAGGTGCGGTAATTTTGAAAGATACTGTTGTTGGTTATTATAGTCAAGATTTTACAACTCTTGATTATGATCAAACAGTGATTGAATCTCTATCAAGTATATTAGCCAATGGTATAGATATGCAAGAAATGAGAGCTGTAGCTGCTGGATTTTTAATAAAAGGAGATTTAATGGGTGTAAAAGTATCAAACTTGTCAGAGGGACAAAAAGGATTGCTGTCATTTGCGCGATTAGTCTTAATGAGACCGGGACTCTTAGTAATGGATGAACCGACCAATCACATAAATTTCCGTCACATCCCAATTATTGCTAAAGCAATTAATGACTATGAAGGCGCACTGATTGTTATCAGCCATATGCCAGAATTCGTCAAAGAAATTAAATTCAACCAAGAACTTGACTTAGGCAAATTATAACAAATTAAAAAAACAGGCATTTGCCTGTTTTTTTATAAATTTTATTTTTTTACTTTTTTTGTTTTCTTCTCAGCTGGCTTTTTTTCTTTCTTTGGTTTTTTTTCTTCTTTCTTTTCCACTGTTTTGACTGGTTCTTTTACTTCTACATCTGTTTTAACTTCAGATTTTTCTTTCTTTTTATTTGAACCATTTGCACTTAACATTTCTACAAGCTGATCGATTTTTTTGTTTAACAATTTTATTTGGTCTACGACTTCACTTGAGCCACGACCAACACTACCTTTATCTTTTCCAAAACAATCATTACAAAAAAGTGGCTTATCTGATGTTGGTCTAAATGGTACCTGACAATCCTTACCACACTTAGAACAAACAACATCAAACATTTCTCTATTTATATCACGATCTCTGTGTTTATCCCGTCCACCACCAAAACTACTAGATCGTCCACCACGATCATCACGACCGCCACGACTATCACGACCACCTTCTTGATTGCTAAAACAATTACTACAAAAAACTGGCTTACTACCGGTTGGTTTAAATGGCACTTCACAACTATCTCCACACTCACTACATATAGCTCTGTGCATCATTGGCCTACCACCATCACGCCCACCTCTATCATCACGTCCACTTGGTCTTTGTCCACCAAATGATCTCTTGCCACCAAAACTACGACCAGAACCACCACCAGACCTTCTGTTACCCCTATCAAAATTACCCATATTTATATTATATAATTACTTAAATTGTAATTAATACAATGCTAGCACAATCCACAATAAAAATCAATAGCCAACCACCTATTCAAAATTATCTACAATAATTTATAAAAAACCTATTTTGTATTTTTTCCATTATTATGTCATTATATTATAACAAAATAATGAAATAATTAATATAAAATAATTATGTCTGACATCTACCAAGAATCAATAAAACTCCATAAAAAATATAAAGGAAAATTAGAAACAAACAGCAAAATAAAAATCAAAACTACTATAGATTTATCACGAGCCTACACTCCTGGGGTTGCAGAAATCAGTCGTATTATATTCAAAAATCCAACAGAAGCAAAAAAAATGACTCTCAAAAATAATACCATTGCGGTTATAAGTGACGGCAGTGCAATTTTAGGACTGGGCAATCTAGGAGCAAAAGCTGCTATACCAGTTATGGAAGGAAAATGTATATTATTTAAAGAATTTGCTGGAGTTGATGCTTTTCCAATTTGTCTAGACACTCAAGATACTGAAGAGATTATCAAAACAATCAAATATATTGCTCCAGTTTTTGGAGGAATAAATCTAGAAGATATATCTGCTCCAAGATGCTTTGAAATTGAAACTAGACTAAAATCTGAATTAGATATTCCAATATTACACGATGATCAACACGGCACAGCCGTCGTAACACTCGCAGCTCTCATAAATGCAATGAAATTAATCAATATAAGCAAAGAAAATATAAAAATTGTCATTAATGGAGCTGGCGCTGCTGGCGTGGCGACCACAAAATTATTTATTCAATACGGTATAAAAAATATTATTGTATGTGATAGTAAAGGCGCAATATATAAAGGTAGAAATGATTTAAACCAAGAAAAACAAGAACTAGCAGACATAACTAACAAACAAAAACAAACTGGATTACTATCAGATATTATTGTTGGCGCTGATGTCTTTTTTGGAGTAAGTAAAGCAGGCTTACTAAAACCAGCTATGATAAAAAATATGAATACAAAGCCAGTAATTTTTGCTATGGCAAACCCTATCCCTGAAATTATGCCGGAACTTGCCAAAAAAGCTGGCGCATATATCATTGCCACCGGCAGAAGTGATTATCCAAATCAAACCAACAATGTTCTCGCCTTCCCTGGACTATTTCGTGGTGCGCTTGATAATAATATTACCAATTTTACCGACACTATATTGATTCGTGTAGCTAAAGTTTTGGCCAATTGTGTTAAAAATCCAAGTACAAACAAAATATTACCTAACCCCCTAGATAAAAGTGTAGTTACAAAAATTGCCAAAGCTGTATATTAGACTACTACAACATTTATACCGATTATTAAAGGCCATACAAAGGCATTTTTTGCCTAACCACTCTATTGACAAAACTTCATTTTCATAGTATAATCATGTCTTACTCGTTTTAGAGTATTTTTAATATATTATGCAAATTAGAAACCTAGCAATTATTGCCCATGTAGATCATGGTAAAACTCGCTTAACAGATGCACTGATGCAAGAAACAGGCATGTTGACTGACCAAACTATTACAATGGACTCTAACGATCTTGAACGTGAACGTGGCATTACGATTTATTCCAAAAATACTTCTGTATTTTACAAAGATACAAAAATTAATATCGTGGATACACCAGGCCACGCTGATTTTGGTTCAGAAGTTGAACGTGTACTTAGTTCTATTGATTCTGTTTTATTGATTGTAGATGCCCAAGAAGGCCCAATGCCTCAGACAAAATTCGTTTTAAAAAAATCTCTTGAACTAGGTCTCAAGCCTATTGTAGTTTTGAATAAAATTGACAAGCCAGCTGCCAGACCTGATTGGGCTCATGAAAAGGTCCTTGAATTATTCATGGATTTGGGTGCTACTGACGAACAATTAGACTTCACAACTGTATACACTATTGCAAAAGAAGGAATCGCAAAAATGAACCTTACCGATACCTCTACCAATCTTGCCCCACTTTTAGATACAATCATAGCAAAAATTCCTGCTGCCAAAGCAGATACCACTCTACCATTACTATTTCAACCTTTTAATCTAGCTTATGATAATTATCTTGGTCGTATGGGAATTGGCAGAATATACCAGGGTAGTATAAAAGCTGGTGAGAAAGTTTTTATTAAAAAGTCTGATGGACGAACTTTAACTGGATCTATTCTAAAACTATTTACTTTTGAAGGTATCAACAGAAAAGAAGTTAATGAAGCTTTTGCTGGAGATATTGTTATGATATCTGGATTACCTGATATATATATCGGAGACACAGTTTGTAAAGATGAACAATCAGAACTATTACCAACTATAAAAATTGATGAACCAACAATCTCTCTTAACTTTTTAGTAAATAATTCTCCATTTGCTGGACGTGAAGGAAAATTTGTTACTACTCAACAAATTAAAAAAAGATTAGAAAAAGAGTTAGAAGTAAATGTAGGATTAAAAATTGATTTTTCTTCTAATGATTTTTTCAAAGTATATGGTAGAGGCGAATTGCATATTGCCGTATTGCTTGAAAATATGCGCAGAGAAAATTTTGAGATACAAGTTTCTCAACCTCAAGTTATCATAAAAGAAGTTAATGGTATAAAACACGAACCATTTGAAGAGGTTACAATTGATATTCCAGAATCTTCATCTGGAATTGTAATTGAAAAAATGTCAAAAAGAAAAGGACAAATGATTGCAATGAATCCTGAACAAAACCACATGAGATTAATCTACAAAATACCTACCAGAGGATTACTTGGTTATCGCAATGAATTCATAGTAGACACAAGAGGTGAAGGAATTTTGTGTAGTGAAGTAATTGGATTTGAACCTTATGTCGGAGAAATAGAAAAAAGAAATGTCGGTTCTATGATATCTGGACACACTGGAAAAGTGCTTGCTTACGCTCTAGCCAATCTTCAAGATCGTGGCGTCATGTATGTAGAACCAAATGTTGATATTTATGAAGGACAAGTAATCGGCAACACTGCCAAAGGTATGGATATGACTGTTAACCCAATCAAAGGAAAACAACTCACAAATATGCGCGCTTCAGGTAGTGATGATTCTATTCATTTAATTCCACCAATGGATTTAACCCTAGAAAGAGGTTTAGAAATCATGTCTGAAGATGAATATCTAGAAATTACTCCAAAAAGTGTAAGACTTCGAAAACAAGCACTAACTGAAACAGATAGAGTAAGAGCTGGTAGAAAAAAAGCTTAAAAAGTTATATTTCCTTCAGCTATTGACAAAGCTACATTTTTATGCTATACTTAGGTATTAATTAAAGCTCGTGAGATTACTCCGAGCGACTCGAATCTTTTTGTGTCATAGTGTGACCGTCTAGAATATTGAGTCACACAAATAATTATATGCAACAAAAAGAAAATACAGGTCGCTTTAGCGATCTTGGTATAGCAAGAAATATTCTTGAAATACTTACAAAAAGAGGATTTGAAATCCCAACTCCAATCCAACACCAAATTATACCTGGTGCTTTAGAAGGTAAAGATGTAATTGGTATAGCTCAAACAGGTACAGGTAAAACCTTGGCTTTTGGTATACCAATGATTCAACGCATAGCCCACAAAAAAGGACAAGGGTTAATTTTGGCTCCAACCCGTGAATTGGCATTGCAAATAGAAGAATCACTCCAACAAATTGCTGGGCCCCTAGGATTACGCACTGCTGTAGTTATTGGTGGAGTTTCACAACACAGGCAAGTATCAGCTCTCAGAAACAACCCTCATATTGTGATTGCTACCCCAGGACGTTTGGTTGATTTGATGGACCAAGGAATATATAAACTCAAATTTGTAAATGTTATTACATTAGACGAAGGTGATCGTATGTTGGATATGGGATTTTTACCACCAATCAAAAGGATTTTAAGTGAAATTCCACCAGGTCGCCAAACAATGTTATTTTCAGCCACAATGCCAAAAACAATTTCTTCTCTAGCTTCACAATTTATGAAGTTACCAATTAGAATTGAAATAGCACCACAAGGCACTTCATCTGAAAATACAGAACAAGAAATATTTATTGTAAGAAAAAATGATAAAATGCGCTTGCTTGATGCAATATTACAACAGTACAAACATGATACAACCCTGATATTTTCTCGAACAAAGCACGGGGCAAAACGTATTGCTAATGATATTCGCAATATGGGCCACACAACCACAGAAATCCATTCAAACCGTTCTCAATCCCAAAGAAAAATTGCTCTTGATGGATTTGCTAAGCGCAAATTTCGTATTATGGTAGCAACAGATATTGCTGCTCGTGGAATTGATGTAAAAGATATAAAATTAGTAATCAACTTTGATCTTCCAGATAATTCTGAGGATTATGTACATCGTATTGGCAGAACTGGCCGTGCCGGACGCTATGGCAAAGCCATTTCATTTGTAACTCCATCAGAACAAGCGGACATCAAAAAAATTGAAAGACTAATCCGCAAATCATTGCCTATATTGTCATTACCTGTCTTACCTCCAGAAAGAGAAAGATCAATGCAACCAGACAGAGAAAGATCACCAAAACAAAATCCATACAATAAACAAAACTATGGAAGAAACTTTAGAAATAAACCATACAAAAATAATGAATATACCAGTAATACAGAAAGAAATTCAACAAATAATTACTCAAATCAAAATTCTAAATATCAATATAATGAAAGAAAACAGAAAAATCGTTATGCTGGACAAAATAAAATAAGACATTATACAGAAAGACAAACTGAAACTAACCATCACTTAAATGATGAGCAAAAAAAATATTCTGATAATAATCAAAACTTTAAAAAACATTTTACTAGAAGAAATAATAGAAAAAATAAAAACCAATCATCTCAATACAGACAAAATGGTGAAAGATATAGAGGTAAATAATAAAAAATCCCAGTTTAAATAAACTGGGATTTTTTATCCTTAACAAAGATACTTTTATTTGATACAATTTGATTATTAAACCATTGTAGAATATTATCATAATATAATAAAAGTTTGATAATTATCAAACTTTACTCATATATTTAATGTTATTCAATTCCCTTGAATTTGCTATCTTTCTTCCAATTGTATTTATTATATATTGGCTTGTTTTAGGTAAAAGACATTATTTACAAAATATTTTTCTCTTATTATCCAGCTATATATTTTATGGTTTATGGAATTGGTATTTTTTGATACTTATAATCTTTAATTCTCTAATTAATTTCATAGTCGGTATAAAATTAGAAAAAATTGATAATCCCCTACTACGCAAAGGCTTATTTTTTCTAGCTATCATAATAAATTTAACACCACTCATACTATTTAAGTATACCAATTTTTTAATAGAAAGCTTTAGTGATTTATTAAGTCTTGTCGGATTCAATGTCCACATAACTACTCTTTATATATTACTACCATTAGGCATTAGTTTTTATACTTTCAAAACATTAAGCTATATAATTGATGTATACACACAAAAAATAAAAGCTAGTACAAATATATTATCATTTTTTGTTTATGTGAGTTTTTTTCCACAATTAATTGCTGGCCCGATTGAAAGAGCCTCCAGTTTACTGACACAAATAAATAAAGAAAGAAAATTCAATTATAATTTGACAGTAGATGGCATGCGTCAAATTTTATGGGGATTATTTCAAAAAATTGTGATTGCAGATACCCTAGCCAAAACAGCTAATATAGTATTTACCAATCATACCAATATGATTGGGAGTGATCATATTATTGGAATTTTATATTTCACTTTCCAAATCTATTGTGATTTTGCTGGTTATTCCAATATATCAATTGGTGTATCAAAACTCTTAGGCTTCCCTTCTATTCAAAACTTCAACTACCCATACTTCTCCAAAAACATTGCTGAATTTTGGAATAAATGGCATATCTCCCTATCTCACTGGTTTCGTGATTATATATTTATACCCCTAGGTGGCAACAGATGCAAAAATCTAAAATATATAAGAAACATTATAGTCACTTTTGCATTAAGTGGCTTATGGCATGGTTCTGGGTACACTTACCTAGTATGGGGAATACTCAATGGTATATACTATATCCCATTGATTTTTCATAAAATTATAAAAAAAGAAAATAATATAACAAATAACTCCACTATTATATCTATAAAAAAATTCCTACAAATAATATCCACATTTGTTATGATATCATTTGCATGGATATTTTTTAGAGCAGAATCCATCACTGACGCTCTACTATATATACAAGGTTTTTGGACTACAAGCATTTTTGAAAAACCAACTGTTTCTACAATAGGCATAATATTTATCATTGTATTTGTTGTCATAGAATGGAATGGTCGCCACAAAGAACATCCTCTCCAAATGGAAAAACTACCCGCCATAGTTCGTTATGGTATATATTATGCATTATTGGCACTAATATTTTTTTATTCAGGGACTGAAAGTAGCTTCATATATTTCAAATTTTAAATATGAAAAAATTTATTTTAAAATTGCTTTTATTCTCTATTCCAATATATTTAGTTATAGGTTCATTTTTTGTATTTGATCCATTCAAAATATTATATTCATACAATAATCTCAACCAATCTGCAATTGATGGAGTTCCATTAAATAATGACTTCCTTGGAACTGAAGTTTATATAAATCAAGTTAAACAATACCAATATGATTCTTTTGTATTTGGTAATTCCCGTTCCATGGGATTTAGATCTAAAGACTGGCAAAAATACCTTAAATCAACCGCTTCGATTTATTACTTTGTAGCTTCTAGTGAAAATCTTTTTGGAATTTCAAAAAAAATAAATTTTATTAATAATACTAACGGTGTAATCAAAAATGCCTTAGTTTTACTAGATTATAATACCCTATACCAAACCAAAGAAAGTAACAAGTTTCATAACAAAAAACATCCCGCTATTACAAAAAAATGGTTACCATTCTATTTTTCAGCCTTAGACGATTATCTAGGACGATTCACAATTGAATATATTGATTTCAAGTTATTCAATACTTATCGTCCTTATATGAAAAATATAGATAATAAAACTGATGTCTCTTTTGATCCTCAAACCAATGAATGGACACCAAGCGGGTTCAACAAACAAATTGAATCCGAAGGACAACTATACTACAAAAATCGCTCTAATATATTTTATGAGCGCAATAATTTACAAAGTTTTCATCCGCCCGTCATTGAGCAAAAACAATTATTATTACTCAAAGAAATCAAAGCAATATTTAATAGTCAAAAAACAAATTACAAGATTATCATTATGCCTCTTTATGATCAAATTAAACTCAACGACAAAGACATAAAAAAATTGAATAATATTTTTGGTGAAAGTAATATATATGATTTTTCTGGTATAAATGAATATACCAAAGATATGACTAATTATTATGAAGACTCCCATTTTAAAAATAATGTTGGTCATAATATCCTCAATACTATATACAACAATCAAATTTAAAGCTCTATACATAGTATTGACAAACACAATAATCTATGCTAGAGTAAATTTAACCAAGGGGGCACTGTGGAAAAACCAAAATACTTATGTTTTGAGAGAATTCACACCTGCACAAAGGATCTAATCCGACAAGGATTTGACTCTTTCCAAGTAGGAAGAGTGGTTGCAATACCCAAACAAACCACTACAAAACTAGTTCATCTGATTGTTTTTTTCAATAAAAAATCCAATAAAATTATAGTGTATATGGTGTTTCAAGACACTATTACACTTGGAAAAGACCAATCTACTGAAAAAGAACGCCATGAACATGGCGAAAAAACCAGAAAAGAGCTAAATGATCTTTTATCAGAACATAAAATGGTATTAGATACCATAAACAACCTTAATGAACCAATCGACTATAAAAAGCTTTATGGTCTTAGTTACCAAGGATTCTGACACAGCTCCTTGACACAAGCTGCCTTGCCACAAACAAGGCAGCTTTAAAAATTAATCAAATATTTCACTTGCTATATATTATCGGTGTGATATAATATTTTTGGTTTATAATAAAAAATTAAATATAAAATTATAGGCTTATGGGCGCATTAATTGATGGAAAGGCTATTGCGGACAAAATAAATGAAAAAGTTGCTGAAAAAGTTTCTCTACTAAAAAAACAAAAAATTACCCCAAAACTGGCGGTTATTTTAGTTGGAAAAGATAAACCATCCCAAACTTACGTCAAAAAAAAAGGACAAGCTGCACAAAAAGCTGGTATGGCCTTCAAATTGCACAAAATCAATTCTACTATTACCACCAAACAATTAATAAAAAAAATTGAAGAAATTCAAAATGATAAAGACTTGTCTGGAATAATTGTACAACTACCATTACCAAAACATATTAATACTAACTCTGTCTTGAATACCATAAAACCAGAAATTGATGTTGATTGCCTAACAAATGTAAACCTAGGAAAACTAGTAATGAAAACAAACTTTCTTGTCCCACCTACCCCAGGAGCAGTGATGAGTATCATCCACAAATTAAATATTGATTTGATTGGTAAAAATGTCACTATTATTGGTGCCGGACCATTGGTTGGTAAACCACTTGCTATTATGATGATGAATGAATATGCCAGCGTCACGGTATGTAATAGCAAAACAAAAGATACAAAAGAAAAATGTTTAGCATCTGATATCATAATAACTGGCGTTGGCAAAAAAAATATTTTAAGAAAAGATATGGTTTCACCAGGTGTTATTGTCATTGATACTGGTGTTTCTTTTGAGCAAAAAAAAATGTCTGGAGATGTAAATGTAAAAGAAATATTAGATAAAGTTGCCTATGTTACTCCTACACCAGGCGGTGTCGGACCAATTACTGTAGCTAGATTATTGTTAAATACAATAATCTGCTGTGAACACAACAATAATATTAAATAATAATATATGGATAAAACTCAAATCACCATAATAGTTGGCTCACAATGGGGAGATGAAGGTAAAGGCAAAATTACAGATTATTTTGCTATAAACGCAGACTATGTGGTTCGCTTCCAAGGTGGTAATAATGCTGGCCACACACTAATTGTAAACAATGAAACATACAAATTACACCTGATACCATCAGGTATTTTATATCCCAATGTAATTTCTATTATTGGAAATGGTGTAGTTATAGATCCAAAAGTTTTACTCCAAGAAATTAAAAACTTGAAAGAACGAGGTAACAAAGTTAATCTCAAAATAAGCGAAAGAGCACATTTGATTATGCCCTATCATATAGCCATGGATGAAGCCCTCTCTGGTCATCAAGGTGAATTAGGTGCTGGCAGTACCAAGCGTGGTATAGCCCCAGTATGCGCTGACAAAGCTTATCGACATGGTATTCGTATTGGTGACATCCTAGAGCCAGAACTTTTCAAAATAAAATTAAAAAAAGCTTATGATTTTAATATTGGTATTATAACTAAAGTTTTCCAAAGTTCTTTTACCCAATCAATTGACGAAATATATGATGAATATCTAGGCTATGCCAAAGAATTAAAAGGCTATATAACTGACACAGAACTAGAATTGCACAAAGCATATAAAAATGGTAAAAATATACTGTATGAAGGCGCCCAAGGTATGTCACTAGACCTAGATCATGGGATGTACCCTCATACCACTAGCACAAACAATATTGCCTCATATGCTGGAGTTGGCTCTGGACTCTCTATGTATGGAGTACAAACAAAAATTATTGGCCTAGTCAAAGCCTATGTAAGTAGAGTTGGTGTCAGTCCTTTTGTGACAGAACTAGAAGAAGAAAAAGCCAAAGAACTGAGAGATGCTGGCAATGAATATGGGACTACAACCGGCAGACCAAGACGAGTTGGTTGGCTTGACTTAGTGCAAGTTCGCCAATCAATCCGCACAAGTGGAATAACAGATATCGCACTTACAAAATTAGATATTTTATCAAATTTTGAAAAAATAAAGGTATGCATAGCTTATGATATTGATGGTGAACGTGTCACAGAAATGCCAGCTAGCCTTTCTAAATTAAGACAAGCCAAACCAATTTATGAAACTTTTACCAGTTGGGAAAAAATAACTGAAGAAAAATCCAATGAATTTATAAAAAATGGTTATACAGCCCTACCAGAAAAAATGAAAGAATATATAGAATTCATCGAACAAGAAATAGAATGTATGGTAAATATAATATCATTTGGTCCAAAAAGAAATCAAACAATAATAAAATAAATTTTCTCTATAAAGATAGAACACCACATATGAATTTTACTACTGAAACAATTGACTTTGCAAAAATGAATCAACAAGAAATCAAAAATAAATTGAATGAATATCGTATTGCCCTCACAGTAGATGAAATTCTAAAAATCCAGAATGAAATTTTAAAACGTCCACCTTCTATTACAGAATGTATATTATGGTCAATCCAAGGATCAGAACATTGTTCATATAAAAGCAGTCGGCCTTTTTTAGAACAATTTATAACCAAAGGTCCCAATGTAATTTTAGGACCATCAGAAGATGCTGGAATCGTAGAAATAGCCAAAGACCATGAAGGCAACAAATACGGAATTGTAATAAGCCATGAATCTCACAATCATCCATCACAAATTGTACCTTACGAAGGCGCAGCTACTGGCATCGGTGGTAATGTGAGAGATGTTAGTTGTATGGGAGCAAAAGTAATAGCAATTGCCGACCCTCTTCGTTTTGGAGAAATCAAAAATAACAAAACCAAATGGATACATGAAGGCGTAGTTTCTGGAATTGCTGGATATGGGAATCCGATTGGTGTACCAAATATAGGCGGAGATGTATATTATAATAAAAAATATAATGACAATTGTTTGGTTAATGTTGTAACCCTAGGCGTATTGCGAGAAGATGAGATAATCCATTCCAAAGCCCCAAAAAACTCAACCGGCTATAATTTAATATTAATTGGCAAGCCAACAGACAATAGTGGATTTGGAGGAGCCAGTTTTGCATCTCTTGAATTAAATGAAAAAGAAAAAGAAAAAAATAAAGGAGCAGTCCAAGAACCAAATGCATTTCTAAAAAGACACCTACTCAAAGCAAATAATGAACTTTTTAAAATTTTAAAAGAAAAAAATTTAATAAATAAAGTAGGCTTCAAAGATTTGGGAGCTGGTGGTATTGCTTGTGCAGCAGTTGAACTAGCTGATTCAGCTGGTCTAGGTGCTGAAATTAATCTGGATTTAGCACATCGCTCTATGGAAAATTTGCACCCTTCTGTATTGTTGTGTTCTGAAACACAAGAAAGATTTATGTGGGTTGTGTCCCCAGAAATTACTGATTTAGTACTTGATCATTATAATAAAACTTTTGACTTGCCAAAAGTTTCGGAAGGTGCAAAAGCAACAGTAATTGGTAAAATAAAAGATGATGACCAATTTATTGTAAAATACAAAAACCAAGAAATAGTCCATGCCAGAGCAAGCGATATAACCAAAGGCTTACTCTATAATCGCAATTACGAAAAACCTAATAGAAATTTTTCTGAACCAAATATTCCAGAAATGGATTATAATACAATACTTTTAAAAATATTATCTCACGAAAACGTTGCATCTCGTTCACCTATTTATGAAAAATACGATAAAAATGTTCAAGGCATTTCAGTAATTGAACCAGGTGAAGCTGATGCTGGAGTCATACAGCCTTTTAAAGATGATACATATCCAGAAGAAATAAAATCTACAGGCGTTGCATTATCTGTTGATCATAATCCTCGTTATAGCATAATAGATCCATACTGGGGAGGAATAAATGCAGTTGCAGAAGCTGTAAGAAATATTGCTTGTGTTGGCGCCACCCCCCAAGCAATTACTGATTGTCTCAATTTTGGAAACCCTGAAAAACCAGAACAAATGTGGGAATTTACAGAAGGTGTAAAAGGCGTAGCTGATGCCTGCAAAAATATACTTCTCAAAGAAAATGGCAGTCCTATACCAATAATATCTGGAAATGTATCTCTTTATAATGAATCTGAAGGTAAAGCCATAGCTCCAAGCCCAATAATTGCCTGTTTAGGAAAACTAGAAGATACTAATAAAGCAATTACCATGCATTTCAAAAATATAGATTCTATAATTGTTATGGTAGGAAAAAGAAAAGATGAATGTGGCGGAAGTGTATATTATGATTTACACAATGAACTTGGCGCAAACATACCCAAACCAAAACTAAATGAAGTTAGAAATCAAGTTTATGCTCTGACAGATTGTATAAATAGAAAACTAATCCTCGGCGCTCACGATATTTCAGATGGAGGGATAGTAACAACACTAGCAGAAATGAGTTTCAAAAATGAAATTGGATTTGATGTAAATATTCCAGGCGAAATAAATAATGATAAAAAAATGTTTTCAGAAACAGGTGGCTTTGTATTTGAAGTTGAAATTTCAAATTTTGAAACTGTAGAAAAAATATTTAAAAGTAGAGTAACTCAAATATTTAAAATTGGTAAAACGACAGAAAATAAACAACTAAAAATAAATAACCTTATAAATATTGATTTAAAAAAAGCAAAAAGAGCTTGGAAAAATGGCCTACGAAATAAATTATAATTTATTTATAAAAAAATAAAGCACTGTTTATAAAATAATAAAAATATGATAATTATCAAATTTATTTATAACAAAAAATAAAACCACATACAAAAGCAAAATCCAACCTTAACAAAGATTGGATTAAGCGCTCCTTAAAATAGTCCACGACAGAATTATATATATAAATTAATTATATATATAATTCTCGCCGTGGACACCTCCTATAACCGGACGAGAAGATAATTATTTTTCATTTCTGTAGGATGCCTCAGGGTCAATTGCGCAAGACACATGTATACGTTTACCATTTTCAGTATTCACTATATTCACATAATCTGCCAATAACCTAATTGCATCAACTAATGCATCTATCTCATATATTGTAGATTCTGCTATGAGATTTTCTCTTTCTTTAGAAAACTCTAAAGTAATCCCTAAATATCCTGTATTTATAGACAACTTTAGAAACGTTATGTCTCTACAAATACTTGAATAATTATTAGATATTAATGTAATATTCCTATCACTCCTTGTATCGTTGACATAATCTATCAATATATGTATTGTAGATATTACTCCACTGACTTCGTTTGCTGTGAGCTTTCTTATACAATCTTTTCCGACATTGTATTCCAATGACAACAATGAAATAATATCTGAATCTCTTGCAATAAAACCTACTTTCAATCCCAAAAATGTTAACATTATCATTCCCCTTTCTCATCAAATTTAAACATAGTAAAATACAAAAGTCAAATAATATGACAATTACCTACAAACAAGCTGGCGTTAATATAGATGCTGGCGAAGAAACAGTTAGACGAATAAAAGAAAAAGTAAAAACAACTTTTTCAAAACATGTCCTTACAGGATTAGGTAGTTTTGGGGCTGTATACGATATAAAAGAAGCTTTTGCTGAGTATAAACATCCACTAATGGTCCAAAGCGTTGATGGCGTTGGCACAAAACTGATTATAGCTAGAATGATGGACAAATATGATACAGTTGGTATTGATATTGTTAGTAACTGTGCTGGAGATATAGTCGCTATGGGTGCAAAACCTTTAACTTTTCTTGATTATATTGCCAGTGAAAGACTGGATCCAAACCAAGTTGAAACAATTGTCAAAAGTATGGTTCATGAATGCATAGAAAACAATATTTCCTTGGTTGGTGGTGAAACTGCAGAAATGCCCGGAGTATACAAAACTGGTGAACACGATATTGTTGGATGCATAACTGGTGTAGTTGAAAAAGACAAAGTAATTACCGGAAAAAATATAAAATCAGGTGATATTATATTAGGTTTTGCTTCAAATGGATTACACACAAATGGATATTCTTTGGCTAGAAAATTATTTTTCGAAATTGAAAAATATGGAGTAGAAACTAAAATTGCAGAATTTGAAAAATCTGTTGGTGAGACTTTACTAGAACCACACACAAACTATACAAATCCTATTTTAAGAATATTAGATAATGAAATTGAAATAAAAGGTATAGCTCATATAACAGGTGGTGGATTTATAGAAAATATTCCACGCATACTCCCAAATAACTGTGCTGTAGAAATAAACAAAAAAAGCTGGCCACATTTACCTGTATTTGAAGTTATGCAACAAATCGGCAATATTGAAGAAAAAGAAATGTACCGTACATTTAATATGGGAATCGGAATGATTTTAGTTATTTCTCCAGAAAATATTGTAAAAACTTTTGAACAAATTACTAAATACCCAAAATTCAAACTTTATGAAATTGGCAAAGTTGTAGAAGGAAATAAAAATGTAAAATTAATATAAATGCAATTAGCTTATGAAAATAGCCATAATACAATTCCCTGGAAATAATTGTGAATCTGAATCTATTCGCGCTGTACGCAATGCTCAAATGAATGCAGAAGAATTTTTGTGGAATCAAGATTATCAAAAATTAAAAAATTATGACGGCTATTTTATAGTGGGCGGATTTTCATACGAAGATAGATCACGCGCAGGAATAATCGCCTCACTTGATCCTATAATGAAAATTATTACTGACGAATCAAAAAAAGGCAAACCAGTGCTCGGTGTATGTAATGGCGCTCAGATTTTAGTAGAATCAGGATTAGTACCTGGACTTAAAAACAATGAGGTTGGTATGGCGCTTGATTCTAACAAACAAATACAAAATGAAAGAATAGTAGGAGTGGGCTTCTATAACAATTGGGTGAATATTAAGCTAGATATACCTAGTAAAAGATCAGCATTTAGTAGACACATGGCACAAGGTGATTTTATAAGACTACCCATTGCTCACGGGGAAGGTAGATTTGTAATACCAGAAAGACTGTTAGAAGAAATGAAACTTAATCATATGACAATATTCAGATATTGCGACAATGAAGGCAAAACTGAATCTCAATTCCCCACCAACCCAAACGGTACAGTGTACAATCTAGCAGCAGTCATTAATAAAAATGGCAATATTATGGCAATGATGCCTCATCCTGAAAGAACACCTATGGGACAACCAATCTTTACATCAATGAGAGAATACATTGAAAAAGAAAAAAGTATCAATCTTACTCCACTCACCTACACCCCAAATCAATATAAATTAAATAAATACAAACCAAAAGAAAACAGCAAAGAAATCATTACAAAATTAATTATTACTGATAATGTTGTATCCACCGTACAAAATACCCTTAGACAAACCGGTATAAACGCAAATATAGAAAGATATACTCATTGGGAAATAAATTTTGATGACAATATAAATAAAGATGAAATATATAAACAAATTACCGAAACTGGAGAATTATATAATTCTAATAAAGAATATGTAATTGAAAATTTTAATGCAATTGGTACAAAACAAATCTGTTTATTGGTTAATAACAATGACGACATAATTGGTGAATATAAGAAAGAAACACTAGACCATAGACTAAATATTAAAGGTATAAAAAATATAAATAAAGGTACTTTGTGGAAAATCTCTGTGGAAAATGATAGTATTGATACTCAACTACAACAAATCTTAAAAACTCACATACTATTCAATCAATACTCACAAAATTGCTATATTTATAATAAACATATGGATTATACAGACAAAATAAAAAACCAATTAAACAAATGTATCACACAAACCACATTTAATGCTGGTAAAAAAAGAATAGGAAAAGTAAGAGATAGTTATGAATTTGATGATAAAATGATTTTGATTACCACAGACCGCCAGAGTGCATTTGATAAAGTATTAGCAGCCATTCCATTTAAAGGACAAGTTTTAAACCAAACAAGTGCATGGTGGTTTAAAAAAACCGCACATATTATTCCAAATCATGTTTTACAGATTCCAAAACCAAATGTAACTATCGCCAAAAAATGTACAGTTTTCCCTGTAGAATTTGTTGTACGTGGATATATTACTGGTACCACAGACACTTCTGCTTGGATTAATTATGAAAAAGGTGTTCGTAATTTTTGCGGTAATTTATTACCAGATGGATTAGTAAAAAATCAAAAATTTTTTACCCCAATAGTTACACCCACTACCAAAGACGATAACCATGACAGTTCAATAACACCAAAAGAAATAGTAGAAAAAGGACTAATGACACAAGCAGAATGGGATTATGTATCCAAAAAATCATTGGAACTTTTTGCTTTTGGACAAAAAATATCGGCTGAACATGGTCTTATATTAGTTGATACAAAATACGAATTTGGCAAAGACAAAGATGGAAATATATTATTGATTGATGAAATACATACACCAGACTCTAGTCGTTACTGGATTGCTGAAAGTTATGCAGAACGTTTTGCAAAAGGACAAGAACCAGAAAATATAGACAAAGAATTTTTGAGGATCTGGTTTAAAAATAATTGTGACCCATACAATGATGCTGAACTACCAAAAGCACCAGAAGAACTTGTCATTGAGCTATCAAAACGGTATATTAAATTGTATGAAATGATTACTGGAGAAAAATTTCAATTTCCTGAAGATAAACTAGTAGAAAATACAGCAATAAAAACAGAAGTAAAAAATGAAGAAAAACCAATAGAAAAATTACAATACCTCCAACCAACAGGCACAACAAAAATAAAAGCCGTACTCATACTTGGTTCAACCAAAGATGAAGATCATGCTCAAAAGATAACTCAAGCGCTTTCAGAACAATCTATTACATACGTTCAACATGTAGCATCAGCTCACAAAGAAGCTACAAAACTATTAGAATTATTGGAGAAATACCAAGATGAAAAAGTTGTATACATTACAATTGCTGGACGATCAAATGCTTTATCAGGATTTATGGCTGGCAATAGTAACAAACCTGTAATTGCTTGCCCACCCTTTAAAGACAAAATGGATATGCTAGTAAATATACACTCAACTTTACAAATGCCAAGCCATGTGCCAGTTATGACAATTCTAGAACCAGGCAATGTTGCTTTGGCTATAAAAAGAATAATAGATTTAGCATAAATTATCTATGAATCTACTCACAAACATTTCTCCAATTGATGGTCGATACAAAACATCTGTTGAAGAACTATCAGAATATTTTTCAGAAATGGCGCTAATGCGCTATCGTTTAATGGTAGAAATAGAATATTTAATTGCTCTCTCTATAGAAAAAAATATTAATGAAATTGAACCTTTGACTTTGGAGCAACAAAATAAACTCAAATCATATTATAAAAACTTTTCAAACGAAGATGCACAATCAATAAAAAAAATTGAAGAAACAACTAATCATGATGTAAAAGCCATTGAATATTTTTTGAAAGAAAAATTACAAAATACTAAATTCAACAAATACATAGAATTTATTCATTTTGCTTTAACTTCTGAAGATATAAACAATTTAGCATACACATTGATGTGGAATTCTGCTATAAAAAATATTTACTTACCAAAAATATCAGAAGTTCAAGAAAAATTTATAATTTTTGCCAAAAAAA
Organism: Candidatus Magasanikbacteria bacterium RIFCSPHIGHO2_01_FULL_33_34; assembly: GCA_001782825.1. Taxonomy (GTDB): domain Bacteria; phylum Patescibacteriota; class Patescibacteriia; order Magasanikbacterales; family UBA922; genus XYB1-40-15. The sequence goes on along the minus strand of MFPS01000008.1, from coordinate 62,098 downwards.
ACAAACACCAACCAATGCTTTCTTTAACCCATGGACAAAGCGCAACCCCTACTACAGTAGGTAAAGAATTTGCAGTTTTTGCCCATAGACTCCAAAGACAGATACTACAATTATCTAATCATAAATTACAAGGAAAATTTGGTGGCGCAACTGGCACATGGGGCGCGCACAATATTGCTTATCCAAATATAGATTGGATAAATTTTAGTAAAAATTTTATTTCCTCTCTTAATCTTGAACCAAACATAATAACAATTCAAATTGAATCACATGATTCAATCACAGAAAGTTATCAAATAATTGAAAGGATAAACACAATATTAATAGATTTTACACGAGATATATGGATGTATATATCTCGTGGAATTTTTGGACAAAAGAAGAAGGACAATGAAATAGGATCAAGCGCTATGCCTCACAAAATTAATCCTATACAATTTGAAAATGCAGAAGGAAATCTAGGCATAGCAAATGCTTACTTTGTACACCTATCCCAAAAACTTCCAATTTCTCGTATGCAACGCGATTTAACTGACAGCACCGTACTTAGAAATCAAGGCATACCACTCGCCCACTCACTGCTTGCTTGTAAAAATATTTTAAAAGGTATGTCACGTTTAACTATAAATAAAGAAAAATTAGATGAAGAACTAAACAATCATTGGGAAGTATTAGCAGAAGCAATCCAAACAGTTATGCGTAAAGTCGGGTATGAAAAACCATACGAAAAATTAAAAGAGCTAACTCGCGGAGAAAAAGTCAACAAACAAACAATTTATAATTTTATAAATTCACTGGAAATACCAGAAGAAGAAAAAAATAAATTACTTAAACTAACACCTCATACCTATATTGGTCTTTCCACTGATGTAGTAGATTTGATATAATAAATTTTTATCCTAATTATTTTTATTTATGTGTGGAATAATCGGCATTTTCTCTCACAAACCAGTTGCAACTGAAATTTATGATGGCTTAATACATCTACAACACCGTGGACAAGATGCGGCTGGTATTTTAACATACAACAAAAGATTTCATTTGAAAAAAGGATCTGGTTTTGTTCGTGATATATTTGACCAACAAAATATAAGCAGACTAACTGGTAATTGGGGTATTGGACATACACGCTACCCTACCAATGGATCAAGTCATAGTGTAGAAAATGCTCAACCATTTATGACAAATTCACCGTATGGAATAGCTATGGTTCATAATGGAAATCTAACTAACTATACTGAATTAAAAGATGAATTAGAAAAAGAGGATAGATACCACTGTAATTCAGAATCTGATCTAGAAACAATAATGAATGTTTTTGCTTCAAAATTAGACAAATTAGATCCAACTAATGATATATTTGAAAATATTTGCCAAGCAGTTGAATCAGTATTTGATAGAGCAAAAGGTGGATATTCAGTAATTGGTATAATTGCTGGTAAAGGTATGATTGCTTTTCGCGATCCACACGGAATTCGCCCATTTGTTTGTGGAATGAGAATAAACCCAGACGAAACAAAAGATTATATTTTTTCTTCAGAAAATACAATGTATTATCCTCTTGGTTTTAAATACATGGGTAATGTTCAGCCAGGCGAAGTGATTTTTATTAATAATGACGGTGAAATGCGTAGCCGAATACTCCGAAGAGAAAAATTCACTCCTTGCGTTTTTGAATACGTTTATTTATCTAGACCTGACTCTATTATAAACAATGTCAGTGTATATAGAGCCAGACTACGCATGGGACAAAATCTGGCCAAAAAATGGCTAAGAGAATATCCAAATATAAAACCAGATGTACTCATCCCTGTACCATTTACCTCAAATACAGCCGCATTATCCGCTGCCAGTGTACTAGGGGTTAGGTATACTGAGGGTATATACAAAAATCAATTTGTAGGTAGAACTTTTATAATGCCCGGCCAAGAAAAAAGACGACAATCAGTATTACAAAAATTATCTCCACAAGAAACTGAAATAAAAGATAAAAAAGTAATGCTACTAGATGACTCAATCGTGAGAGGTACAACCAGTAGAGAAGTGGTAAAACTAGTAAAAGATGCTGGTGCAAAAGAAGTATATCTTATTTCTGCCTGCCCTCCTGTAAAATATCCAGATTTTTATGGAATAGATATACCAACTAGATCCGAATTAATCGCACATAATAAAAGCATAGAAGAAATCCGTGAATATATAGGTTGTGATATTTTATTATACCAAGACATTGAAGATTTAGTTGAAGCAATTACACGATACGGTGAACACAATATTGATAGACCTTCTATGCCTTGTCTTGATGGCATCTATATCACTAATGATATAGACGAAAAAAAGTTACAAGAATTAGAAGATATGCGCGGAGCTAACAGAGTATAGATAATTTAAAACCTAACTTATAAAAAGAAAAGGTTACTTATAATTAAAACTAATATAATCATAGTTAAACGTATAAACAAAGTTATACCATACACCTAACTTTAAAAAATATGAACATATTATTAGTCGGTTCAGGAGCCAGAGAACATGCAATTGCCAAAGCCATAAAACGATCAAAAAAACCTACAAATATTTTTTGTTTTGCCTCAAATAATAATCCTGGAATAAAGGAATTATCCTCTAATTATAAGATTGGTAAAATTACTGATACTAAAACGATTGCAGATTTTGCCAAAGATAATAATATTGACTTTGCTATTATTGGTCCTGAAGCACCTTTGGAAGCAGGTGTAGTAGACAAACTAAAAGAACAAAATATTCCAAGCATTGGACCAACCAAAAAACTTGCCCAACTCGAAACTAGCAAATCCTTCACCCGCAATCTTTTAAGAAAATACAATATACCAGGTGGACCTAAATATAAATATTTTTCTGATATAAATGGAGTGAAGGAATTTATTGATTCCCTTGGCGGTAATTATGTAGTAAAAGCAGACGGATTAATGGGAGGAAAAGGTGTTAAAGTTTCTGGAGACCATCTTCAATCTATTGCAGACGGAATTGCTTTTTGTGAAGAGTTAATTGCACAAGACGGAACTTTTTTGATAGAAGAAAAGTTGATTGGTCAAGAATTTTCTCTCCTTAGTTTTTCTGATGGAAATAATCTTGCTCACATGATAGCCATACAAGATCACAAACGAGCCTTTGTAAACGATACAGGACCAAACACCGGTGGTATGGGCAGTTATTCTGACTCTGACCACAAACTTCCTTTTTTAACAAATACAGATATTGAGCAAGCGCATAAAATTAATCAAGCAACTATAAAGGCAATAAAAGATGAATTTAATGAAGAATATAAAGGAATAATCTATGGTGGTTTTATGGCCACAAAAAACGGGGTAAACCTAATAGAATACAATGCACGCTTTGGCGACCCAGAATGTATGAATATCTTATCTCTTTTAGAATCAGACTTTGTTGAACTATGTTTAGCAATAATTAAAGGTAATCTGACTCAAGATCATGCTAGATTTGCAAAAAAAGCCAGTGTCTGTAAATATGCTGTGCCAATTGGATACCCAGATAATCCTATAAAAAATAAAATAATTGATGTATCTGCTGTAGAAAATAAAGAATTAATTCACTATGCATCTGTTGATATGAAAGAAAATGAATTGTATGAAACTGGTTCTCGTACTATTGCCATTGTAAGTGTGTCTGATTCAATTTCTGATGCCGAATTAATTGCAGAATCAGAAATAAAAAAAATAAAAGGTCCACTATTTCATAGAGAAGATATAGGTACAGAAGAATTAATAGAAAAAAGAATTAAAATGATGGCTGACTTACGAAAATAAGCATATGTGAATACTATAAATTAATTGTAAAAATTGAAAGCGTTATTTATAATTAAGCATTATTTTCAATTATTTATTTTTACGGATTTGATGCCCCAACATGCATCACCCTCGGAGCCATAGCGAGAATCCTGCCTGCCGGCAGGCAGGGAGTAAAAATAAATAATTGAAAATAATATGGTCGTGATTGAAAGTATAAATAATGCTATTATAACTTACAAATTAATTCACATTACTTATATACTTATATAAATATAAAATCATTCATTTATGCATAAGTTAAAAATAGCAATTTTAGGATCAACACGAGGCACTAGTATGCAACCAATTATAGAAGCTATAAAAAATGATGATTTAAATGCTTCACTTGATATTGTTATTAGTGATAAATCTGATGCATATATATTAGAAAGAGCAAAAAATGCTAATATAGAAAACATATATATAAACCCAAAAAATAAAACCAAAAAAGAGTTTGATGCAGAAATAATGAAAATATTAGATAAAAAAAATATTGATTTAGTACTACTGATAGGATATATGCGTATCATTTCTATAAACTTTATCAATAAATGGAGAAATAAAATTTTAAATGTACACCCATCTCTTTTACCAGCATTTGCTGGTAAGATGGATTTAAATGTACATGAAGAAGTACTAAAAGCTGGCGTCAAAGAAACTGGTTGTACAATCCATATTATAGATGAAGGAATAGATACTGGACCTATTATAATCCAAAAAAGTTGTCCTGTAACTTCAAAAGATACGCCAGAAACCTTAAAATCAAAAGTCCAAAAACTTGAAGGTGAAGCCTTCATTGAAGTAATTAAAAAAAAATCTTATGAACAAAAATAGTACTCAAATCCACAGAGCTTTGATCTCAGTCTCTAACAAAGATGGAATTTTAGAATTTGCTAAAGAATTACAAAGATTAGGGATAGAAATAATTTCTACTGGCGGAACAGCCAAAAAACTAACTGAAGCAAATATAAATGTAAAAGATATTTCTGAATTTACTGGATTTCCAGAAATGATGGAAGGTCGTGTTAAAACTCTACACCCAAAAGTTCATGGTGGTATTTTAGGGCTTAGAGACTCCCACAAAGTAATTGCTGAACAAAATGAAATAAAATGGATAGATTTGGTCGTATGCAATCTTTATCCATTTTCTGAAACTATTCTAAAAGAAAACGTAAACTATGATGAAATAATTGAAAATATTGATATTGGTGGTCCAACCATGATACGTAGTGCTGCCAAAAATATGGGTTGGGTTACAGTAATTGTAGATCCACAAGACTACAATCCCCTACTCGAAGAATTAAAATCTGGCGGAATAAATTTTGAAACCAGAAAAAAAATGGCTATAAAATCTTTTGGTCATACAGCACAATATGACACCATAATCCACAATCATCTAAAAGAAGAAAAATTTTCTTATAATTTTTCTTTAACTTTCAAAAAAGATTATGAATTACGTTACGGAGAAAATCCACATCAAATGGCATCAGTTTATAAAAAACCAAATAACAAAGGTTGTAATATATTGAATGCAAAAATTTTACAAGGTAAAAAATTATCCTACAATAATATAAATGATGCTGATGGAGCATTATCAACCCTAAAAGAATTTACAGAACCAGCCTGTGTAATAGTAAAACATGCTAACCCATGTGGAGTCGCTATTGGAGATAACATAGCTACAGTATTCAAACAGGCCTACAATACTGATCCAATGTCTGCATTTGGTGGAATTATTGCACTTAACAGAACCTGCACCAAAGCTATTGCTGAAGAAATAACAAAAGTATTTGTAGAAATAGTTTTGGCGCCAAATTATGACAAAGAAGCTTTAGGGGTGTTAGACAAAAAACAAAATATGCGTGTTCTTGAATTAGGCAATATATTACCAAATCAAGATAAATTAGAATTTCGTTATATTGAAGGTGGACTACTTGTACAAGATATTGATACAAAAATAATCAAAAAAGAAGATCTGCAATTTGTGACTGACAAACAACCAACAGAACAAGAACTAATTGATATGTTATTTGGTTGGAAAGTACTCAAACATGTGAAATCAAATGCAATCTTAATAGCAAAAAATAATACCACCATTGGTATTGGTCCAGGACAAGTCTCAAGGATTGATGCAGTTGATTTGGCTATTAAAAAAAGTGGTGAAAAAATAAAAGATTCTGTATTATGTTCTGATGCGTTTTTTCCTTTTAGAGATAGTATAGATAAAATTGCTCAAACAGGAATCAAAGCCATAATCCAACCTGGTGGCTCAATAAAAGATGAAGAAGTAATCAAAGCTTGTAACGAATACAAAATAAGTATGGTATTTACTGGAAATAGATGTTTCAAACATTAAAATTACCTTATACTTAAAATATAATTTTATTAATCAATACTATAATTTGGAGCACTACTAACTTCTTTTAAATCATGAGGGTGACTTTCTTTCAAACTTGACCCCGTTATCTTTACAAAATGAGCTCGTTTTTGTAATTCTGAAATATTACGAGCTCCATTATAACCAAAACCACTTCGTAAACCACCTTCCAATTGATATAAAATAGTAGAAACTGATCCTTTGTATGCCACCCGTCCACTCACACCCTCTGGAACAAATTTTTGTTTTTCTTTAATTTCTGCCTGCCCATATCTATCTTTACTACCAAATTCCATTGCATCAATACTACCCATTCCACGATAAACTTTATACATTCTACCATTGGTATATTCTATTCTTCCAGGAGATTCATCTGTGCCAGCAAACATATTACCCATCATCACAGACATAGCACCAACTGCCAGAGCTTTTACAACATCACCAGATGACTTGATTCCACCATCAGCAATGACTGGAACTTTTCTTTGTGAATTATATACACCCTTGACCACCTCCATAATAGCAGATAATTGTGGTACACCTATGCCTGCAACTATACGAGTTGTGCAAATTGAACCAGGCCCAATACCAACTTTCAAGGCATCTACACCAGCATCAATCAAATCTTTTGCAGCATCAGAAGATGCAATATTCCCAGCAATAACTTGTACACCTGACCATTTTCTCTTAATTTCTTTCACTGTATCTATAACACCTCTAGAATGACCATGCGCAGTATCTACAATTAAAACATCAGTTCCGGCTTTCAGTAAATTTTCTGCCCGTTCAATACCATTTATACCCACGCCTATTGCTCCACCAACAAGCAATTGTTTAGTACTATCTTTTGAAGAATTTGGATATAATAAACTTTTTTCCAAATCACGACGAGTTACTATACTTACCAATTTATTATTCTTATCAACAATACATAAAGTACGTAAACGAAATTTTTGAATCATCTGATAAGCCTCTTTCAAGCTCATTCCTTCATATCCAACATTCATTTTTTGGACTGGAAACATAAAATCCAATACTTTATGTTCATCATTATCAGGCAACATCAAATAATCAATATCAGAAATAAATCCTACCAACACACCATCATTGTCGACAATTGGTACTTTTTTATAACCAAATTTATTTCTTATTTGAATTATTTTACTCATCGGATCACTCGGGTGTGCAGTCATTGGATTTTTGACAAATCCATTTTCAAAACGTTTTACTTTCCTAATTTCTGCTACCTGATCATCAATTGATAAATTCTTATGAATTATACCTATACCACCTGCCAAAGCCATTTTAATTGCCATTTCATGTTCTGTCACAGTATCCATGGGCGCACTCAAAAATGGTGCATTGAGCTTTATCTCTCTAGTCAAATATGTATGAATTTTTACATCCTTCGGTAAAATCTCTGATTTTTGTGGTACCAGCAACACATCATCAAATGTAAAAGTGTCTTGAAATTGTTTAAACATACCAATAAATATACTAAATAAATTGAACTTTAACATACTTTCTGATAATATTCAAGAACGATTATTAACTACACAATATGTCAAATAATGAAATAGCTATACTTGATTTTGGATCACAATACACCCATTTGATTGCTAGGCGTATCCGAGAAATTGGTGTTATATCACACATATACCCAAATGATACAAAAGCTGAGAAACTCACCAATGCAGTTGGTATTATTTTATCAGGAGGACCAAAAAGTGTTACTTCTTCTGAAAAATTAGAATACGATACAAATATTTTTAAACAAAATAAACCAATTCTCGGATTATGTTATGGCCACCAATTAATTGCTCAACATTTTGGAAGTGAAATTTCATCTGGAAAAATAAGAGAATACGGAATTGCATCTTTAAAAATATCAGACTCACCAATATTTAACAATATAAAAAAACAAACAACGGTTTGGATGAGCCACGGTGACAATGTTGAAAAATTACCAAAAAACTTCAAACAAATTGGAACAACTGGAAATAATTCAATTACAGCTATGTCTTTATCAGAAAAAAATATCTATAGCTTTCAATTCCATCCAGAAGTCAATCACAGCATAGATGGTAAAACAATGTTAGAAAATTTTGTTTTGAATATTTGTAATGCAGAAAAAAACTGGAATACAAATGATATGCTTCTACAAATACAAGAAAATATACGTAAAGAAGCAAAAAATAAAAAAATTTTTCTTTTAATTAGTGGTGGCGTTGATTCAACAATATGTTTTACTTTGCTTGAAAAAACTTTAGGAAAAGACAAAGTTTATGGTTTTCATATTGATCATGGTTTTATGCGCTTGAACGAATCAGAACAAGTAAAAGAAGCTCTTACAAATATTGGTCTTGATGATTTGCATATATATAACGCATCAAAAGAATATTTTGAATCTTTAAAAAAAGTTTATGAACCAGAAGAAAAAAGAAAAATTATTGGAAATCTTTTTCTGGATATTACTGACAAAATAATGAAAAAACTAAATTTTAATGAAAAAGACTGGTTACTAGGTCAAGGTACTATTTATCCAGATACCATTGAATCCGGTGGAACAAAAAATTCTGATAAAATCAAAACTCATCATAATCGAGTTGATAGAATACAAAAAATGATTCAAAAGGGTTTGATTATTGAACCAATCAAAGAATTATACAAAGACGAAGTGAGAAAAATAGGATTAAAATTAAATCTTCCAAAAAATTTAATAAATAGACAACCTTTCCCTGGACCTGGTCTGGCAATTCGTTGTCTATGTTCAGAAGGAAACAATAAAAAACCAATAACTATATCTGAAGGTACAAAATTACCTATAAAATCAGTTGGCGTACAAGGTGATGAAAGAAGTTACAAGCATCCTCTAGTTTTAACTAATACAAAAATAAATTGGCAAAAACTACATAAAATATCTCCTAAAATAACTAATAAATATAAAAATATAAATAGAGTTTTAATAACCATTTATGGAAATGAAGAGCAAATAAAAAATTCTACACTTAAAAAGTCATACCTAACAAAAGAAAGAATCAGCCTGTTACGTCAACTTGATAATAAAATCAATAAAATTGTTAACAACAATAAAAATTGTTCACATATCTGGCAAATGCCAATAGTTTTAATCCCTTTTGGATACAATCACAAAGAAAGTATAGTTATACGACCAGTTGAATCAGAAGAAGCTATGACAGTAAACTTTGCAAAACTGCCAAAAAATGTAATAAAACAAATACAAGCTGAAATTGAAATAATAGATAAAGTTGATTTTGTATTTTTTGATATAACCAATAAACCTCCAGGGACTATTGAATGGGAGTAAAATAATTAAAAAAACCCTCATATGTCAAAAGCTCAAAAGCATTTTACACACAAGAGTTAGTAAGCAAATTTGGCAAACAAATACCAAGAATAAAAAAGATTAAAAAAATAAAATAGATGTACCAAAGATAATATAATTACCTACTCACGACGCAAAACACGATCGCCTCTGGACCAATGCGCACCACCAATCCAAAGCCATGCAAGAACCAGAATGTTATCTTTCCAGCAAAGACAAGCAACATCATCGGCAGATCCAGGCTTACGCCAACCTGTTATAACAAACATTGTATTATGTAAAACAGAAGGAATATCCTTATAATTATCCAATATGTGTTGTCCATCTTCTTCTCCAGGATTAGCATCCATACTAACAGCACGTTCAATCATTGTTCTACCGAGCACAGACTCTTCATCTTCAAATAAGAATCCTAAAATCTTGTATTTACGACCACCAACAACCATTTCCATAGGTAGACTACTATCATCACTCATTCTTCTCATTATAAATTCTCTCTTTCTTTTTTTATAATTTGCTCACAAATCTACAATATAGCAAAATGCCATATTTGACCTTATTTTAATATATTTTAAAATAGCTATTTTGTCAAGCTTCAGTCTCATATATAATTTTATATTTATATCACTTCATATAAACAAAAATATTAAAAAGATCTAAAATGAGTCTACTATACTATTCCATTTTAATTTAATTCACCCAACAGAGATTCCACCTCTTCCAAAGTTTTAACTTGTACTATTTTTGATCTCCATTCTTTTATATTTGGTAAATTCTGGCCTATTTTATTGGTTTTGAAATACCAAGACAAATGTTTTCTAAAAGTTACAATCCCCCGTTCTCCATAATGTTCAATATGCAATTTTAGATGTTCTAGCACTACTCGTTTTCTTTCATCTAAAGAGACCATCTCACCATTTTTTCCTATCATATCAAAAAACCAAGGATTCCCAAGCGCGCCCCGAGCTATCAAAACTCCATCAGCTCCAGTAATTTCAAGCGCCTCACTTACCTGACTAGGTTCATGAATATCTCCATTGGCTAATAATGGCACAGTCGCAATTTTTTTGGCCTCTGCAATCCTCTGCCAATCACTTACTCCAGAATATCCTTGTTCTTTTGTTCTACCATGAACAGTAATCAAATCAACTCCAGCTCGCTCAATAGCCGGAATAAATATCTTAAAATCATCCGGATTACTCCAACCTAACCTTATCTTAACTGACAAAGGCGTATCACCAATTGCAGATTTCATTTCTTTTATAATCTTACTAGCCAACTCCGGGTCCTTCATCAAAGCACAACCATTAAAATTACTAGTTATTTTATAAACTGGACAACCCATATTTATATCAATCCCTTCGGGATTAGAATGTTGCATTACGATATCTGCAGATCTAGCCATTATCAATGGGTCTGCCCCAAAAATCTGCTGAACAATTGGTCTTTCTGTTTTGTGAAATTCAGCCATTTTCAATGTCTTTTCACTTCCTCTAACCAAAGCCTCACTACTCACCATTTCTCGAAACACAATATCCACTCCGCCAATTTGACGCACTATACGACAAAATGGCGAATCAGTCATATCCGCCATTGGCGACAAAGCCATTATTTTTTTGTTTTTATTTAAAATTTTATCAATCCACATACTTTTTCAAAAATACCATTAATAGAAATTATTACGAGCGGATTTGGTTGCCACAACAGGCAACCACCTCGGAGCCAAAGCGAGAATGAGCGAATAATAATTTCTATTAATCTCACTCAGTTATCCACATATGGCAAAACTATACACTAATTTTAGCTTAAAATCAATACTTGACACTACTACTATTCAATGATAATCTGACAATACAACTAAACCATTTATTTGTGGAAGTAGGGTAAATCCCCTCACTGTGCCGCAACGGTAATGTCCCTTTAGGGAACGAGTCCGATCTTCAAATAAATGCGTAACCCGAGCAGGACCTTTGATTTTTGATCAACTTATCTTTCCTGCCGGAAAGTTTTTTAATTTTATGAATAATTTTTACAAAAAAAACAAACCTTTAATATTTCTGATGATAATTTTAATATTCATAACTATTTTTGGAATTACCTATTTACAGTTAACTTCAAACAAAGAAATATTTATAGAGAATAAAAAACCGACTACTAATAACCCCATAATTAATAATGAAAAAATTGAAGATGAAGTTGAAAAAATTAAATTTGAAAATTCTGAAATAATAGAAGATATAAATAATATAGTAACTACTACTGATAAAACCACATTCAATGAAACTACAACTGATAAAATAACCATTGAATATCCAATTAAGTTTACTCTAAATATAGATAACAATACTTATGTATCATCAGCACAAGAAAATACTAGCTTATACCACGCAATGGAAAAACTTTCTAAAAATAACTTAATTACATTTGAGGCAATAGACTATAGTAATATCGGATATTTCATTACAAAATTAAATGGTATTGAAAATGATAATCGAGCTGGTAAATACTGGGTATACTACATAAATGGAGAATCAGCAAAAATAGGCATATCTAATTACATAATTAATAATAACGATTTAATAGAATGGAAATATGAAAAATCAAATCTTTAATACACCTATACTGTTTATAAATATACTGTTTATCTCAATACTAATAACCATACCAGTTAATTCTGCTTTTGGGGCTATTGATGATAGCGACACTTCTACAAGTACCCCACAAACTACTAGCTCAACCGAACAAGAAGTTTCAACCTCTACAGATGATATTATTGAAACACCAACCACCACAGAAGAAATTTATGAACCAATTTCAATTAACTTTAATTTGCGATATCAAGATAATTTTATATTTCAAGGCGAAGTTGAATTATCATCAAGTACAACATTTGATTATACAGATTCAAATACCAATGAAATATTTACAACTTCATCACAAAACCATAATGTTTTGACTACACTCCTTACAGAAAATCAAAACAATGCTTCATTCAATATTTCAAATTTAGTATATTATGAATCTTTTAATAGTTTTTTGATAAATTGTATTGAAGTTAATTCAAGCACTGAAGCTTGTTACAATTGGCAATATGCTGTAGACGGTGAATATCCAAATATCGGTATGGACAAATATGAATTATTTGGAGGTGAAAATGTTTATGTATACTTTGGAAACCCATGGTCAATTACCGCTAGCACTTCTACCTTTCCAATTGGTACCACTACAACCTTCCAAACTTTCAAATATAACTTTTCTACTACTAGTAGTGAATGGTCAACTGATGCCAATGATACAATAGATATATCAATTACCAATCCCAACCCAACTGGATGGTGGGATACAACCTTAACTACTACAACGCTTGTATCTGATACAAATGGCATAGTTGATTTTATGTTCTCGGCGACTGGGACATACTATGCAAAAATATCCCCGGCAGACTTTTCAAAATGGAGTAACGCTATAACCATAAATGTACTTGATCTACCGATCATTTCTACTACTACTGAAAATAATTCATCAAACGGATCTTCAAGTAGTGGATCTTCAGATAATAATACACCTTATACAAATTTAATTTCACCTAATCAAATTACAAACACAGCCAATAAATTAACCGAATTCTTAATAAAAAACCAAGACAAAACTGGAAAAATCATAGATGCTGGGATTTCTGATTGGTCTGTAATGGCATTAGTAGCCAATGGAAAAAATCCAGCTAATATTATTGCCAGTTCTACTTCCTTGTCTGACTACATTAAAAACTATAATTATACTGATGCCACTGATTTAAATGTTTGTGCTTCATACCCAAGACACTATTTGTCATTATATACGTCTGGAATTTCTACCAATAATCAATCAATGATAAATCTAATTAATACGCTAAAAACCGAATGTTATTCTGAAACTGACTTTGGATTACCTGGAATTAATGATGATGTATTTGCTTTGTTTGCATTGCTTACATCTGAAAATAATATCAATGAAAACATTATTACTGATATACTAAATGATATTTTAGCAGATCAAAATACAGACGGAGCATTCACATGGGATGGTTATGCCGGAGCAGACATAACTGGCGCAGTTATAAATATATTAAACTATGCAAAAGAAAAAGGAATTCAAATTGATAATAGTGTATTTACAAAAGCCAAGCAATATTTAAAAAATGAACAAAATAATGATGGTGGCTGGGGTTATCTGACTTCTGATACCTTGACCACTAGCTGGGTTTTGATGGGCTTAAATTCTCTAGGTGAAGGTCAAGAAGAATGGACAATCGGTGACAAAAATCCATGGTCTGTATATATTGATAATTTACAAGAAAATGGCTATTATACATCTGACTGGGTAGATGGTGTTGATTGGTTCAATACAAAACATGCAATTCCAGCCCTACTAGGTTATAGCTGGCCTATACAGCCATTATTTACGCCTGCTACAGCAAATGAACAGATACCTACAACTATAACCAATAGTAGTAGTTCAAACTCATACAGCAATATAATTGGTACAGACTTTAACACCACAACTGAATCTCTTTTTGTTACATCAACCGAAGTGCTTGTCACATCAACTATTTTTGTAGAATTAATTGAAGAAAATATTGAAAAAAATTTACCAATAACCAAAATTGATACTGTTCAAAATACAACCAAAGAAACGATAATAACTTCGACAACACAAGAAATAACAAAAGAAAATAATATTACACTTGTTACTGATACCAATACTATGTTAAACTTGGTTAATAATAAACCAAATGAAACCATAGAACCAATAGGAGAAACCACTGAAATATCTGAATTAAAATATTTGGAGGATGATATAATAAATCAAGCCAATCCAATCTCTCGTAATATAATAGAAAAAGTCATAGCAGTTACCGGTTCTGGAGCCATTGGACTTGGTCTATATATGGGTTTAAAATTCCTTAAAAATATAATATAATTTGTAAAAATTAAGAGCATTATCTATAATTAAGCATTTTTTCAATTATTTGTTTTTACGGATTTGATGCCCCAACATGCATCACCCTCAGAGCCAAAGCGAGAATCCTGCCTGCCGGCAGGCAGGGAGTAAAAACAAATAATTGAAAATAATGCGGTCATAGATAAAAATATAAATAATGCTATTATAGCTTACATATAATTTCCAACAAAATACATATGAACAAAAATAACTACATAATCTTATACTTTCTTTTAGCTATTGGAATCACCTTTAGATTCTTACCACATACAGCCAATTTTGTACCAATTGGAGCTATTGCAATTTTTAGCGGACTATACTTCCCAAAAAAATATGCAATTATAATTCCAGTGATCGCCCTTATTATAAGCGACTTTTTTATTGGCTTTTACTCTTGGCAAATAATGTTGTCAGTTTATGGCAGTTTTGTAATTATGGGCTTACTAGGATTGCTTGCAAGAAAAAACAAAAGCTTTGGTAAAATTGCTGGAGCAACAATATTGGGATCACTAATATTCTTCCTTATAACCAATGCCTCAGTATGGATCTTTGGTACAATGTACAGTCATTCAATTTCAGGATTAATTGAATCCTACTATATGGCCCTTCCCTTCTTCAAAAATAGTCTAATGGGTGATATTTTCTATACATTCATATTAGTAGGAACCACAGAATCTGTCCTATACTATCAAAACAAAAAAAGTACAAAACAAAGTATAAATATCTAAAAATAATTAACCATACTCTTCATCAGAACTAAAATAAGCCACATCCCCTGCATCAGTAATAATAGTTTTATTTTGCCCTTTTTTGACTGTCTTATTATCACTCTCATCTACTGGAATCTTGGCAACAATTGGAATATTTTCAACCGGAAGGCCAGATGGTGGTTCAGCTCTTTTACCTTGTGTCTTTTGCACATTTGGAGTCTTTACATAAGATAATGGAAAATGCCAAATAGTAGCCAACTCCTCTATATTAAACACAAAAGAATTGCCACCAACTTTCATTTTTCTTTTCTTATATGCACTCATTGCTTTAATTTTTTTAGTTTGGTTCCTTGATTCTTTGAGAAAATAATTGGTACTAATAGATGAAGTCGCCACAATCGAATTAGAACTCGGAACATTATATAGACCAATAGCCCCAATAATTGCATTAACAGCTCTTTCTGGTTTAAATACTTCCTTTCGCGCAACATATACTAATCTCATTTTAGTTTTAAATCCAATTTTAGTTATTTTTTTCTCCATTGCTTCTAATATTTTTGATTGTCCCGGAGTCAATTTTGGAGTTTTGTTAGTATCTTTTACAACCTTACCATCCGCATCAGAAGTACCAGAACCAAATAATTGAGCACTAAGTTCTGCCATAGCTTTTTTGGGTTCATCTGTGATAAGACTAGTAAAGCCTCCGCCTTTTTTACTATTACTACTAGTCATACTTGCCATATCACCTACCAATTCTTTAATCTTTTTTATTACTTTTTCTTTCCAACTATTATCTATTGGTTCCAATAAAATCTGAAACCAAACCTGTTCTCCAGCTCCGATCCGACTAAAACTTTCCAAAAATGTTCCCATTGGATCCTTCAACATCTCATCTTTAAAAAGCTTATGTTCAAATTCTTCATATGTTCTAATCGGAAAAGCAAAATTTTCTGCTAAACCAAAATCTGCTGACCACATATCATATTCATCTGAAGGAAATTTGTCTGGTACTTGATCAACATAATCTTCAACCTCAAAAATTTCAGCTCCTGGGTATTGCGCATAAACTGCTGCTTCTACCAAATCTCTAAACATTTCCTCAGTTCGCACCAAAAACTGAATATACCCCTCCATACTAATAATTTCAAAGCTAAACCAACGCTGTTTATAACCAGTTCTAAATTTATCAGCAATATTCGGACTATCATGTGCCCCAGCCAAATGAGAAAACATTTGTTCAACAGCTTTTGGGGTTTGCATATTTTCTGGTGGAATATCTATCGCCAAAAGTACCCATTTCCAATCCTTCTTGTACTGTTCTTCTTTGTATTCCTTCCATAGGAATAACATAATAAAAAGTAAAAAATATACAATAACTATCCAACCAAACCATGCAATTACCAACATTACAACCTCAAAAGTCCCTTTTCCTTGAAAAAAAGTCTGTGCGTATGACAAATCAATATTTATAGGACCAATTTCCATATCTTAAAAAACTACTACATATCAAGCAGTTTGTAAATTATTACATAAATCGCAATAAGACCCAAGACCGGCAACCAAATACCTGATTTACCACCAACATAGCCTACCCAATACACAAGCAAACATACTAGTGTACCAGACAAAGCTACAAAATGTTTCATTAAACTTTCAGACATACAAAAATTTTATATTCTTTGATTAAATAATATAAATTAGACAAATTTATTATATCACAAAAGAACTCTGCTGAATAGCAGAGTTCTTTTATTTTTTATTATCTTTTCTTATAATTTGCCCATTCAACTAATAACGGACTAGCCAAAAATATTGATGAATAAGTTCCAACGACTATTCCTACAATTAATGTTAACGAAAAATAATGTATAGATTCACCACCAAATACAAATAAAGCAACCAATACAAGTAAAGTAGTCAAGGAAGTATTAAGTGAACGAGTAATTGATTGTTTAACACCCATATTGACTGTTTCATCAAATTGATCACTTCCACGTTTTATCAAATTTTCACGAATACGATCAAATACCACAATAGTATCATTGACCGAATAACCCATAATAGTTAATAATGCTACCACAAATGATATCCCAACTTCTACTCCAGCATAATGTCCTAATACTGCAAATACTGCCATTGTAATAATTACATCATGAAAAAGAGCAATAATAGCTGTAACACCATATTTCCATGATTGTACTGGTTTAGAAACCTTTCTAAAAGTATAACCAATATACAAAATTATTGCTAACACAACAGCCACAGCAGCATACATAGATCTTTCTCTTAAATGAGAACTGATTGCCGCACCTATAGTTTCAAATCTTTCTTCCAATACATCTGGCACTTGAATAATAGGTTTGTCAATAACTTCTTCTGTCTCTATCGTTGGTAATTCAAAATTAATTTCCTCTTTATTTGTATCACCCCCAACAACATCCTCAACTGTGTCTTCTGAAATAATATCTTCATCAATTATTTCTTCTGTACTATTTTGAAATTTTTCTCTCAATACACCCAAAATTGCTTGATGCTCTTCTTCTGACACAAATCTCATTTTCAATATCATATTATCTTCACCAGTTGGTTGTATCAAAACTTCGCCCAGATTCATTTCAGACAAGGCTAATTGCACTTCTGATATTTCTGGTCGTTCATTTCCAAACCTGACTTCCATCAAAGCACCACCAGTAAAATCTATGCCGGGCTTTAATCCAAATAAAAATAAAGCTATAACACTGACAACAAACAAAATACCAGAAATAGTAAACGGAATTTTTCTATTTTTTATAATTTCCATATATTAATTATCATTATTTGCTCCTGTAAATAACCACTTTCCTTTATTTTCAAACCAAGGTATTACAAATCTAAGTAATATGCGAGTAACAGTAATCGCAGAAAACATACTCATCAATATACCAAGTGCAAGTGTAATCGCAAATCCTTGAACAAAGCTAGATCCAAACCAAATCAATAATGCACAAGTGATCAAAGTTGAAACATTTCCATCACGAATTGATGGCCAAGCACGAAGAAATCCTTCTTCTACAGATGCCTTCAAACTTTTACCATCTTTCAATTCTTCTTTTAAGCGTTCAAAAATTAGCACATTGGCATCAACTGCCATACCAATTGATAATACCAAACCAGCAATACCCGCCAAAGTAAGCGTAACACCAATCAATTTAAATACTGCTAATGTGACTGCTAAATATAATACTAAAGCGATCACTGACAATAATCCTGGTAATCTATAATACAAAATCATAAATATCATCACCAATACAAGCGCAATAACTCCGGCTTTCAAGCTCTTCATCAATGATTCAGCCCCAAGACTTGCACCAACACTTTGTTGTGAAATAAGATCAATTGGTACTGGTAATGCACCCGCATTCAATCTTTGGCTTAATAATCTTGCTTCTGCCAAATCAAAATTACCAGTTATTACTGCCTGACCATCAACTATTGGTTGTTGTACAGTTGGCGCACTGATAATTTCGCCATCAAGGAATATTGCTACAGGTTGACCAACATTTCTAGTAGTAATTTCTTTAAACAAATTTTTTCCATCAGAATCAAACTGCAAAGATACCTGCATTTCACTTGTCTGTGAATCACTTACCACTTCTGTCCTTTCCAATTGTGCACCAGTCAAACCAGTATACACAAACTGATCTTGCACAGGCAAAACATCCTGAGCAGTTTTTTTGTTTATAACGATTGCAGAAAATTCATATTCTACAGGAATTGTTTCATCTGTTTTGTATATAACATGATAACCAAATTCTGTCTCAACTGGTCCTATAATTTGACCCACCTCTGCACTAAATACAGCATCAGCAAATTCTTTTACCATATCAGATTTTGCAAAAAATCCTAAATCACCATTATTTTCACGAGAACCAGGGTCTGCTGAATTTTCTTTAGCCAAAATACCAAAATTTTCTGCATTGGCCTGATCAAACAATTCTTGAGCCTTAGCTTTGGCTTCTTCTTTTGTATAAATTGGTTCATTACATTGTGATGAACCAAGATAACAAATCAAAATATGACTCGCCTTAGCCCTCACTTCACCATCCCTACTAGAGCCTCTTTTCAAGATATTAAAACTATCCAATGACTCTATTAAACCTTTTGATATCTCCCCTTCACCAGCGCCAGATAACCAATTATAGATTGGCGCATAATAACCATATTCATTCACAAACCCAATATATCCACCATTATTCTTACTAACTTCATGTTCTGAAAATTCTTTGGCTGCATCTGAAAAATCAAGACCATTATTTAACTTTTCAACCACAGACAATGCTCTGGATTCTGCATCAGCATTATAATCATCAATTTCTTTTTGTTCTTCTTCGGTCAATCCACGTTCTGGTTCCTGATTCAATTCTTTGAATTCTAATATCGGAGTTTCACCAATCATACTAATAGCTTCATTTACATCAGTCACACCCGGTAACTCAACTATAATTCTATAATCTTCTCCAACTTTGGTAGTTTGAATATTTGGTTCACCAACACCCAAACCATTTACACGACGCTCAATTACGTCACGTACACCTTCAACTGCATCCCCTTTTCCATCTTCTGAAATACCAGCTACATCAGCCTGATATATCAGATGGGCACCACCTTGCAAATCTAGACCAAGCGCAAAAGAACTTTCAGGAATATTTGGTATACCGATTGATGTAACGCTATTTATCCAATTGATTTTATTATTAAAAAAAGTTGGCGCATCATAAGACACTGCTACCACAATTAATGCAAAAATCCCAACTACACCCCATCTAATTTTATTACGAATATTTTGTTTAACATTTGTTTTTAATGCCATATTTTATTATTTTCTCTACATTCTAATCTAGATAATTTAATACTTTCACAATATTATTGCGAAAATAGACAGTGGACACATTTTACAATATATAGATAAAATCGTCAAGTAAGCAAATTTTACTATATTTACAATATTTTAAATATTTTCTAAATGTATAAGAGCTGTTCTTATAGCTTCTTTTGTATATTCTTTTCTATTTAATCTGCCTTTTGTCATAATTCCAACCAAACCTTCTGCAGAACCAATATTTGAGTTACCTGTTAAACCAGCTTTTACACTTGCTTCAGTCATATTCAAACCTTCTTCAAGCATATAATCTATAACTTTCTTAGGCGCCTCCCAAGCTGACGAAAGACCGAGATGATAATCACTCCCATCAAAAATTGCACAGACACATACATCCATAAAACCAGTTTTTGTATTTGGGACTGACATCAAACCAGACTCCAAACCAAAACTATAATCACAATCCTTAAACGAATCTTTAGCGCGATTCATTGCACCCTGCACAGTTTCTTCTAAACTTTTTGGTTGATCAGATACACCAGATTCAACTTCCACACCAAAAACTGAAAAATCTTTTAAATTCGGATAATCCTTGATTATTTCTGAAACCGCATCTAACTTAGCTTTGTTTTGAGAACCAACTATTATTTGCATATTACACTCCATGACACTTCTTATACTTCTTTCCACTACCACAAGGACACATATCATTTCTACCAACTTTTTTTCCTTCACCATCTCGTGGCTTACTAGAACCAGAATTTAAATTTACTGTTGAACTTTTCTTGGCACCTTGCAAAGTCATTTTGTCTGATGCCATAATAGTCGGCGCTAATTGGAGACCAGCGCCAATTTTGAAAAATGAATATACTACTTCTTTTTGAATTGCAGACTGCAACTCATTGAACATATCATAAGTTTCTTTTTTGTACTCAATCAATGGATCACGTTGACCATAACCACGCAAACCAATACCTGTACGCAAATGATCAATAGACACAAGATGCTCCACCCAAAGTGTATCAATTGCCCGAAGCAATATACTTTTTTCAATATCCTTCATCACTTCATCTTTATTATTATTTTCATCTCCAACTGATTGCATGATGCTATTCTCCAAATTTTCATATTCAATATTTGATTTATCCAACAAAAATTTTACCATCATCTCTCGGGTTTTGATTTCATCCAATTTATTATCATTAAATTTATTCATTCTCAACAATTCTTCTTTTTCCTTGTCTGTAAAATTAAAAATAGTTTTGGCTGTCTCATAAATTTCTTGAACATTCCATTCTTTTTTATCATCAAAATTTGTGTGATATGAAACAATAAACTCAATCTCTTGTTCAATCAAAGTTAATACCAATTCTTTTATTTTTTTTCTATCTTTTTCATTAGCCGATTCTAATATTTCTTTTCTTTTTTTATAAATTATAGTTCTCTGCTTGTTTAATACATCATCATATTCCAAAAGATGTTTACGAATATCAAAATTATGACCTTCCACTTTCTTTTGAGCAGTCTCTATCATTTTGGTAATCATCTTTTGCTCAATTGGCATATCATCCGGCACATTGAGCTTGGTCATAACAGCTTTAAGCCTATCACCGGCAAAAATTCGCATCAAATCATCATCGGTGGACACAAAAAATTGAGTCTCTCCTGGATCTCCCTGACGAGCTGATCGACCACGGAGCTGATTATCAATCCGACGAGACTCATGACGCTCAGTACCCAATACAAATAAACCACCCGCCTCTCTCACCTGTTTTGCCATCGTTTCATCCATTTCTGCACCACCAAGTTTAATATCTACTCCACGACCAGCCATATTGGTAGCCAATGTCACAGCCCCAGGACGACCGGCTTGAGCAACTATTTCACCTTCGCGTTCATGATTTTTGGCATTCAAAGCTTCATATTTAATACCCTGCAAATCCAAATAAGCTGACAACTCTTCATTTTTTTCCACCGAAATCGTACCAACCAAAATTGGCTGATTTTTAGCTTGACATTCTTTTATTTTTTCAAGAACAGCCTTATTTTTGCCTTTTTCATTCTTGTATATTCTATCTGGTCTATCAATTCTAACATCTGTCCTATTGGTTGGGATCGTGACTACTTCTAGATTGTATATACTACCAAATTCCTCAGCCTCAGTAATAGCTGTACCAGTCATTCCAGACAATTTGCCATACATACGGAATAAATTCTGAAAAGTTACAGTCGCCAAAGTCTGACTTTCTCTTTGAATTTCAACTCCTTCTTTGGCTTCAATTGCTTGATGCAATCCTTCAGAATAACGACGACCAGGCATCTTGCGTCCAGTAAATTCATCAATAATCACTATATTATTTCCTTCAACCACATACTCCTTATCTCGTTTAAACAAAACTTCTGCTTTGAGAGACTGCTCAATATGATGAATTGTGCGCATTCCACTTTCAACATAAATATTTTCTACTCCAAGCCAACTCTCAAATTTATTTACACCTTCTTCGGTCAAGGTCGCTGCCCGCAATTTTTCATCAATATTATAGTCTTCGTTTTCTTTCAAATTACGAACTAGCTTGGCAAATTGATAATATTGATCAGCTGCTTTTTCTGCTGGCGCTGAAATAATCAATGGCGTACGCGCCTCATCAATCAAAATAGAATCAACTTCATCAATGATTGCATAAGTCATCTCACTACCAGGTCGCATTACCATTTCATCAAGTTTTTGTACCATATTGTCACGAAGATAATCAAAACCAAACTCATTATTGGTACCATAAGTGATATCACACCTATACGCTTCTTGCCGACTTGATGGACGCAAAAATACTTCCTCAACTTTGTAACTTCCACTTTCATCTCTTTCTTGATCAATATCACTTCCCTCAATATTATTACCCAAAATTGAACTATCATAAATATAGCTCACTCTTTGATTTTGAATAATCCCCACAGACAAACCCAAAAAATCATAAATTTGACTCATCCAAACAGCATCACGTTTGGCCAAATAATCATTGACTGTAATCAAATGAACACCTTTCCCTGCTAGTGCATTCAAATATATTGGCAAAGTTGCCACCAAAGTTTTACCTTCACCAGTTCTCATTTCAGCAATTTTTCCAGAATGAAGCACCATTCCACCCACCAGCTGTACATCATAATGACGCATACCTGTGGTCCGCTTGGAAACTTCACGAACAGTTGCAAATGCCTCCACCAGAATATCATCCAATGTCTCACCCGCCTCAAGACGTTTTTTAAACTCCAATGTTTTGGATTTTAATTTATCATCAGATAACTTCTCATATTCTGACTCCAAACTATTAATTTTGTCTACATTGGTTTGTAATGATTTCAATACTTTAGCATTCGGATCTCCTATTAGCAATTTAGTTAAAAATGACATAAGTCTATTAATTTACTTTATAACTGACCCGTATTTTAGCTTATTTACAGCTCTTTGTCTATAGCTTGACAAAAGCGGACTTCTTTTTTTACATAACTCATTATATCTGCTAATCTACATAATACTAATCAATCTTTTTTTTCAAAAAGGAGTAAAATCATGTTTTATTTCCAATTAATAATTATACTATTTCTTCTCGGTGTAATTTATATATACTACAAAAAACTCAAAAAAACTCTCAAAAAATACACCTCATGGTTCTCAAATATTTTCAAAAATAAACCAAAAGAAGAAGCTAAAAAAAGCAATATAATTAATTTAATAGATTACTTAAAAAATAAAATACCTCCTAAAAACAAAAAATGATTAGCAACAGACCTCGCCCAAATACACAATTAGGCGAGGTTTAAAAATTAGCCACAAGGCTAATTTTCAATATCATATTCTTTTGTATCGCGTAGTTCTTGTTTGTCCACTCTATTCAATTTATCCTTAAATTCTTTTAATTCACTCTTCAAATGATCACGTACTTTATCAATTGCTTTGTACAAATCTTCAGTCTCTTTCACAACCCTGATAGATCGTCCAGGTACATGCACATTCACTTCTGCATAAAAAATATTTCCCTTATTATGATGTTGGCTACGCAAACCAACATCAACTTCAATTTTTTGGATATTATCAAAAAATTTATCCAAATCACCAAACTTTTCCTCCACATATTGTTTTATAGCTTCTGTAAGCTCAATCCCTGTCCCTTTTATACTCATTGACATATATTTAAATTATTATAAATGAATAATTCTCACTTCCTCCTCTAATTTAATCCCAAATTTATCATACACTTTATCCTTAATTTTTTCAATCAAATCAACGATATCATCAGTTGTTGCCCCACCAGCATTTATCACAAAATTACAATGCGTTTCACTCACTTTTGCCCCACCCAAACTCTCACCTTTCATGCCAGCTTGATCTATCAACCAACCAGTAGAGATTATACCTCTTTGCAAAAACTGTTCAGGCAAATCTTTAATCTTTATGTTTTTATCAATTGCTACATTTTTCAAAACACAACCACTTGATGGAAAGCCTTGCGGTTGAGTTTTATTTCTGTGAGTTATATTATTCATCGCTTCTTTGGCCAAATCTTTATTTTTGTTGACTTCCAACTTCAAAAAAACACGCAAAATTATATCTGTATTATGCTTAAAAATACTATCCCTATACCCAAACTCACATTCATCATACGACAACTCCAAAATTTCACCATCTCTATATACTTCCACTTTTTCCACAGAATCTCGCATATCATATCCCATAGCCCCAGCATTGCCACAAGTCGCTCCACCAATTGTTCCGGGTACACAAATTCCCCATTCAAAACCAGTCAGATTATTTTTAATAGACATTCTGGCAATCTCAGCCGTTGAAC
Organism: Candidatus Magasanikbacteria bacterium RIFCSPHIGHO2_01_FULL_33_34; assembly: GCA_001782825.1. Taxonomy (GTDB): domain Bacteria; phylum Patescibacteriota; class Patescibacteriia; order Magasanikbacterales; family UBA922; genus XYB1-40-15. Next base: position 37,162 of record MFPS01000008.1, on the reverse strand, counting down.
TACCCGCATCAGCCGTAACTTTATTTTCATCAAATTTAATTTGTCTAACATTTACAGTAGAAATAACTACGCCCTCAAATCTTTCACCAACAAGCAAGGTATTGGTTCCACCACCTAAAACAATATAATTGATATCCTCTTTACGCAGAAAATTCAACAAATCCACCAAATGACTAACAGAATCCACAAAAATAAAAAAATCAGCCACACCACCAATTTTAATAGAAGTGTGCTTAAATAATGGCTCATTTAATTTAACTTTGCCAAATTCCTTCAATTTTTTATATATTTCCATAAATTAATCAACACAATTGATTATAAAATTAACCTAAGATAAGCAAATTTTTACCAATATAACCCCAAATTAACATATTGCAATCACATACATTTTACAGTATAATCACATTTATGAAAAGCCTAACTGACAAACTCAAATCAAACCCGATAATTTATGTAACTCGTGATATTGAAAGGGCTATGAGCATTGATCCTGACACAGAGGGTTATTTTATTATCTCAAACAATAATGATTTTGCCAAACAATCAAGCGTCAACAAAAAAAATATTCTTTTAATAAAAGAAAAAGAAATATTAAGTACCGCAGAACTTTTAAAGCATACTGACACAAAAGAATTTATTAAAAAATTTACAAATCCATCAATCTTGGTTTTTAAAAATACAGCACAAATTGAAAAAATATGTGAAGAAAATAAATGGAATCTACTAAATCCACCATCTAAAATATCAAATAAAATTGAAGAAAAAATTTCACAAGTTGAAATTTTCAAATCATTGAACGAATTTTTTTTAAATTACAAAATAGAAAAATGCAAAGATATAAAATGGAATAAAGAAAAATTTATCTTACAATTCAATTATTCACATACTGGCAGTGGCACTGTTTTGATTGATAGTCAAGAAAAATTAGATACAATTAAAAAACAATTTCCAGAAAGAGAAGCTAGAATTTCAGATTTTGTAGAAGGTCCAATATTTACAAATAATAATGCATTAAGTGGTAATGATTTAATAATCGGGAACATTAGTTATCAAATAACTGGTATTAAATATTTTACTGACAAGCCATTTTCAACTATTGGTAATGACTGGGGATTAGTAAACAAATTACTTACTCAAGTAGATATTGAAAATTTTAAAAATATAGTCAGATCAGTATCTGAAAAATTAAAAGAGCTTGGCTGGAAAGGACTATTTGGGGTAGATATTATAATGGACCAAAAAACCAAAAAAATGTATTTGATAGAAGTCAATGCTCGCCAGCCAGCTTCAACTACTTTTGAATCAATCCTACAAAATAAAGTTAAGTATGATGGCATAAATATTTTTGAAGCTCATCTAGCAGGATTACTCAATATAGATACATCAACAGAAAAATTAATACCAATATCCAATGGTTCACAAATTATAAAACGAATTATTCACAACAATGATTGGTCACCACAGATTACAAAAATAATAAATGATTTAAAGAAAAATAATCTAGATGTTATTGGTTACAATAATAAAAATATTGGTACAGAACTATTGAGAATACAAAGCAACCAATCAGTCATGACAGATCACAATAGACTAAGTGATATTGGCAAAAAAATTCTACACATAATTTGTCCAAATATTGCTTTTTTAAGTAATGAAGCCCAAAAAGTAATTGATGCTTATTTGAACTTACCAATCAAAAATAATTTTATTTCTGTACCTTATTTTAATAATGCGCGTCAAAAAATACGCGGTGGCTTGAAAGTTTTTACTGGCAAAGGTAATCCAAAAGAAATTATAGAAGAAATCTCTATCATCGCCCAAAAAAATAAAATAAACTTAGACAAATTCAATCAGGAACAAACCAAACAATTGTTAGTAGACAATAATATAGGTATTGATTGCTCTGGTCTTGCCTACTATATATTGAATGCGGAATTAAAAGCAAAGACTAATAAATCCTTACAATCTGTAATCAAATTCCCTACAATAAAAAATATTTTTAGAAAATTAATAGCCAAATTAAGAATTGTACAAAATGTAAATGTTTTAACTTTTGCACAAGATGAAAATAGTCACTCTATACTCAAAAAAAATATTAAACCTGGTGATTTTATAGTAATGATAAATGCTGGCATAAAACAAGACCGTGATCATATCATTGTAATCACCAAAACCAATTGTGAATACAATACACCTGATTCAACCAACAACTTATCTATCAAAAAAATCTCATATGTCCACTCATTTGCCTGGAATAAAGATGGCAAATACAATCATGGTGTTCGTGAAGGAGAAATTGAAATAATCAATGAAAATGCGGGATTATTAGACCAACTCTGGACAGAACAATGCAAAACAAATCAAGAAAACGAAACTTATATACGCGCAACACAAGCAAAAACACTTGAAATACGCAGATTAAATGCATTAGATGAAAAAAATTAAAAGCGATATTTATAATTAAACATTGGTTTCAATTATTTGTTTTTACGGATTTGATGCCACAACAGGCATCACCCTCGGAGCCAAAGCGAGAATCCTGCCTGCCGGCAGGCAGGGAGTAAAAATAAATAATTGAAACCTGTGCAATGATAGTTTAAGATGTAACCCTAGCTATTATAGCTAATACAAAATAAAAAATACAAAAGCTTGAAATTCAGGCTCTTCTTTGTTATTATAACTATCACTATGTATATAGGTACAGCCCAACTAGACCTACTTAAGACCGCTATTCAATTTGGTCTTATTTCTTGTATTATTGCTTTCCTTTGGGCGCCAGCTCTCACCAAATTTTTATACAAATACAATATCACCAGACATGCCGAATATGATGCCACTCTAGCGATGGGAGCCAGACGTAGCAAACGCGGAGTACCAGTTATGGGTGGACTACTCGTAATAATAACAGTGGCCTTAATTACTTATTTTTTTAATTGGGAAAGAAGCTTCACCTGGGTACCAATTGGCGTTATGCTGATGGCTGCACTACTCGGCGGAGTTGATGATCTGCTCAACATATATGGCAAAAGACGCAGAAGCCGAAAATTGAAACAAGTTTTTACATTAATAAGAGTACACAAAAATTGGCATATGCGATTATTTTACCTGATTACTCTACCATGGTGGATTTTCAAACGAATGTCTACATGGCTTTCTCGCGATCCAGGCAAAGGAATACATGTACATGAAAAATTACTCTTACAATTTTTAGCTGGATTTGCTGCCGCTTATTGGATATATTTTAAACTTGGTGAATCATGGCAAGAAATATTTATTCCATTTGATGGTTTTGTAAATTTTGGTATTTGGATTATCCCAATGATTATTTTTTTCATAATGTTAACAGCTAATGCAGTCAATATTGCTGATGGAATGGATGGGCTCGCTGGCGGATCACTCATTATCACCTTCTCTGCCCTTACATTACTCAGTTGGATTCAAGGATATTCTGAAATCACTTTTTTGAATGCAACTGTAGTTGGCGCTCTTATCACCTATACTTATTTCAATATAAAACCAGCGCGTTTTCAAATGGGAGATGTTGGTTCGCTTGGCTTGGGCGCGCTTCTAGCCATCAATGCAATTGTAATCAATAGAATGCTATTGTTACCATTTATTGCCTTTATATTTTATGTAGAATTGGGAACAGTCATTATACAAGTTTTTGGCAGACATATACTTGGAAAACGTATTTTCAAAATGGCGCCAATTCATCATCACTTTGAATTACGTGGCTGGAGCGAAGAGAAAACCGTCATGCGCTTCTGGATAATCCATGCAGCCGTTGTTTTATTGGGTCTTTGGGTAGCATTATACTAATATGTACTTAAAATGGAATGAAAAAACAATTACAGATTTTGCTGACAATAATATAAATTCCCTCTACTCTGAGGGCTATGTTTTTACTCGACTTGGGTATGGAATTATGCACCAAACCAGAAGCCTCCGAATTAATTTGTCAAAATTTAAATTATCTAGTGAAAATAGAAGAATATTAAAAAAAATTGAAGGTCTAAATTTGAATATAGAATCTATCCCTTATGAAAAATACAACTGGTCTATAGGCAAAATGGCCAAAGATTTTTATGACACAAAATTCAAAAAAGGAACTTTTTCGGCAAATAAAATAAAAGAGCTACTGACAAATAAAAAAAATAATTTTAATACATTGTTTATATATAATTTATCCAATGAACATAACGAAAAAGATATCATTGGCTATACTATAAGTTACGCAAATCCAACTATTACTCACTACTCATACCCGTTTTATAAACTAGGTTTATCTACTGAAAAAATAAACAATATTGGTATGGGTATGATGATTATGGCAATTACTGCTGCCAAACAAAACGATATGCAATATATTTATTTGGGTTCAGCTCAGAGACCAAAAGATGTATACAAATTACAATTCACAGGACTTGAATGGTTTGATGGTACAAAATGGAGAACTGATTTAGATGAATTAAAAAATATTTTAAAACAAAATGGAAAATAAACACATACATTTTATAGGTATATGCGGTGTAGCTATGAGCGCACTTGCCATTGCCTTCCAAAAAAAAGGTTGGCGCGTCACCGGATCTGACGCTGGTTTTTTTCCGCCAATTTCAACTCATTTAGAAAAAAATAAAATTGATTTTTATCCTGGCTGGCATCCAGAAAAAATAGGAAAACCAGATTTGGTGGTGGTTGGAAATGTTGCTAGTTCCACCAACCCAGAATGGCTATATGTTCAAAAAAATAATATCCCCTACAAATCATATCCTGAAGCAATCGCCAAATATTTTGTCAAAGAAAATTCTATTGTCTGTGCTGGTACTTATGGCAAAACATCCACCAGCTCACTACTATCATTTATTTTTTTAGAGTCTGGACTAGACCCTAGCTATATGTTTGGTGGACTTTCCCAGAATAATATTGATGCCGCATATATAGGTAATTCCCATTGGTCAATCCTTGAGGGTGATGAATATAAAAGCAGTCGTTGGGATAATTCTGCCAAATTCACACATTATCAACCAACCCACCTATTACTTACATCAGTGATTTGGGACCATGCAGATGTATACCCGACTGAAAAATCATATTTTGAAGCATTTGAAAAACTTGCAAAATCAATCCCAAACAATGGCACAATTGTTGCTTGTGCTGACGACAAAAAAGTCAATGAAATTATTGCCTCATCAACTTGTAATATTATCAAATACGGAAAAGATACCAAAAATGATTATTATTATTCTGATATTCAATTAAACAAAAATGGACTATCTTTTACTATTTCAAATAAAGATAATAAGTATAAGATTGAAACTAATATTTTGGGCGATTACCAAGTAGCTAATATAACAGCTTGCTTTGCAATGGCCCAAATTGCTGGCATAAAAACCGATACAATTATAAAATCAATTAAATCTTTCAAAGGTATAAAAAGACGCTTAGAAAAAAGATATGAAAATGATATTGCCATAATTGACGACATTGCTCACTCACCCCAAAAAGCTATGTCCGTTTTAAAAACTCTCAAATCAATTTACCACGGACAAATAATTGCAATTTTTGAACCCAATACCGGCAATAGAAAACCCGCTTCTTTCTCTGGATATGCTGATGCTTTTGAAAATGCTGATCAAATTATAATTCCACGTTTATCCAAAATTAAAATAGACCAAAATGATACTGAAACTCCAGCTAACGGTAAAAAACTTGCTGAAATAATAGGACAAACACATCACAATGTAAAATACATTGAAAATGATAAAGAATTAATTCAATACTTAATTAATAATACAAAAAAAGACGATTGTGTCGTCTTTCTGGGTTCGCGTGGCTTCCGAGGTATGATTGAACAATTGATTACTTGCCTTCGTCAGTAACTTCTGCAGTCACAGCATCACCATTAATTTCTGTCACAAGCAAAGAAATACCACAAGTATTACACTCAATAACCTGATCCTTTTCTAAATTTGGAAACACGGACAAATCTACATCATTTTTACATTCTGGACAGTTTAAATTCATATGTATATTATATAAGTTGTAAGAATTAAAAGCATTATTTATAATTAAGTATTAGTTTAAAGTATAAACAATACTATTATATCTTACATATAAATAACAGATATTTATTAGTATAACAAAAAAATAAAACATTGTAAATATGGAAACAAAAACACCCCAAAATTCATACCCAAAATTAGCCAAAGCACTTGGAGTATCCAATATAATCCTCAAAAGAGAAGACTTGAACCCATATGGATCCCACAAAGGCCGTTCAATTCCATTGATGATTGAAACTTATATTAAAAAAGGTACAACCAATTTTGTCATTTCATCCTCTGGTAATGCCGCTCTAGCATCCATTAGATATATTCAAGAAAATAATAAAGTGAACACAAAAGTTACTCTTAAAATTTTAATAGGAAAAAATATTGAACAAATAAAATACAGGCTCCTGCAAAATGAAATTACAGATGAAAATATAATTATTGAACAAGTTCATAACCCTAAACAAACAGCCTTCAAAATGGACAAAGAAAAAATAGCCGTAAACTTACGCCAATCAACCGATGACCTTGCACTTACCGGATACAAATCTCTCACCAAAGAATTAAAAGAAATTAAAAATTTACAAGCAATCTTTATTCCAACTTCATCTGGAACAACCGCACAAGCATTAGCAGTTATAAATACACAAATTCATATAATTCAAACAACTAACTGCCACCCAATTGCAGAAAACTTTGACAAAAATTTTGAAAATACTGACCGATCAATCGCTGGCGCAATCGTGGACAAAGTCGCCCACAGAAAGGAAAAAATTATTGAATTAATAAAAAAAAGCCAAGGTTTTGGTTGGATTGCAACTGACAAAGAAATTAGAAAAGCAATCAAACTAGTAAAAGAAAAGACTGATATAGACATATCCCCAAACAGCGCCCTCTCAATCGCTGGACTCCAAAAAGCTATTAAAAATAATTGGAAATGGAATGGAACAATTGTCTGTTTGATTACTGGGAAATAATCAATTTATTTACTCAAAATACTCACAATATTCATCCCCTTATCAACCCCAACTTTTTCACCATGACGCAAATAATATTGATCTTCTAAATTAAGGCCAGTTTTTTCAAATAATTTTTCTAATTCTTCCAAAGTAAAACCATAATATATTCTATTTCCCAAATTTTCTTTCTTTTGTGTTTTCCAAGGAACTTCAAACAAATGATCCCCCAACTCCTTATAATCCCCTTTTTTTAATTTTTCGCTAACCCAATCACTATAAGCATTCCAATTCAATAATATTATTTTTCCACCTTTTTTTAATACTCTGCCCATCTCTGCCAATGATTTTAATTGAGATTCCTCGTCTGGTAAGTGATGAAATGCCACCAAACTAAAAACTACATCAAATTCTTGATCTTCAAAAGGAAGACTAACCATATCACCCACCACAAACCTAGCTTTTGGATACTTTTCCTTGGCAATTTCAATAAGACCCTCTGCAATATCAATGCCAGTAAAAGCTATGGACAAATCTGTAAAAAGCTGATATAATCTGCCATTACCACAACCAATATCTAATATACTATCTCTATCATGGACAAAGGTTGATAATGGTTCTAAATCACGCCATAAAAATGATCGGGTATCAGAAAAATGGTCGGCAATTTTATTGTAGACTTCCCTGTTCTGACGTATAATTAGCTTTGAATTATTATCCATATATGAAAGAAAACTTACTTGAAAATATTATAATTGAAATTATTGCAAAATCGCCTCAAACCAAGGCGCAATTTGATAGTGCTCGCAGACAAGTGGCTGGTAAACTCAAAATGAAACAACCATCAAATCCTGACCTACTAAAAGCCTATCAGAAAATGCTAAAAAATAAAAGAGTCAAAAAAGATAAAAGAATAGAATTATTTTTAAGAAAAGCCGATATTCGCACCCTTTCCGGTATTGCTATAGTCACATCTCTAGTAAAACCATACGCTTGTCCAGGAAAATGTGTCTACTGTCCAACAGAAACTAGAATGCCAAAAAGCTATATTGCTTCTGAACCAGCGGCCGCCCGCGCCCTTGGGCTCAAATTTGATCCATATGTACAAATGCAAAAAAGAATCCAAATGCTCGAAGCCAACGGCCACCCAACTGAAAAAATCGAATACATAATAAAAGGTGGAACCTGGAATTCTTATCCACTCAAATACCAATATTGGTTTATTTTGGAATCTTTTCGCGCCTGCAATGAACTAGCATCTAAACATTTAAACATACAAACATTTAAACATACAATTAATCAAAATTCACCACTAGAAGAATTACAAAAGGCTGTGGCAAAAGAACAGAAAAAAAACGAAAAAGCAAAATATCGTATTATTGGTTTAACTCTAGAAACCAGACCAGACGCAATCACCCCAAAAACTATTTTCCATATGCGTCAACAAGGTTGTACTCGCATTGAACTTGGCCTCCAAGCACCTGATGATGAAATATTAGAATTAGTAAAACGCGGACACACTGTACAGCAATTTCGCGATGCTATGTTACTCCTGCGTCAAGCTGGTTTTAAGGTTGACCTCCATTTTATGCCAGACTTGCCTGGTACAACCCCAAAACATGATGTAGAAATGTATGCTAGTTTATTCACAGACATTGGCTTGTGTCCAGATATGGTAAAAATTTATCCAAATACAGTCATTGCTTCGGCTGAACTTTATGAATGGTTCAAAGATGGTAGATATACTCCATATGGTGAAAATGAATTATTTGAAGCTCTTATACAAATGAAATTAACTACTCCACGTTATTGTAGAATCTCTCGCCTTATCCGTGATATTCCATCAGAAGAAATAACTGCCGGCAACTCAATTACAAACCTACGCGAATCATTAAAAAAAGAAATACTCAAAAAAGGCAAAGATTGTGTTTGTCTGCGCTGTCGTGAAATATCTCGTCAATTCAAAAACCTACCAGCCGATGCCAAACCACAATTATTTATAGATACTTATGAAACAATTGGTGGTACAGAATATTTTATAACCTTTGAAGACAAAGACAGAATTGCAGTTTATGCTTTTTTGCGTCTCCGAATCCCAACAATAAAAGCGCCAAAAGAATTATACGAATTGATACCCGAGATAAAAAATACTGCTTTTGTCCGCGAACTTCACACCTATGGACAACTCCTAGAAATTGGCAAAAGTGATAAAAAAGCCAGTCAACACAAAGGTATGGGTAAAAAACTATTACTTGAAGCGGAAAAAATTGCTAAAAAAAATAAATTCAAAAAAATTAGCGTTATTTCAGGAGTTGGCGTCAAAGGTTATTACAAAAAAGTGGGTTATTCAAAAAAAGGAAGCTATATGGTAAAATCAATATAATTACTTGACCATAATAATTTAAAAACATATACTAAATAAATAATATATGAGTATAGAAAGTGGTGGATATAATCCAAATAATATGCCAGAATTATCATACGAAGAAAAAATGCAAGCTGAACGTGAAGCTTTTGATAAAAGAATGGAAAAATTTGCCGAAGAATTAGGTGTGTCAAAAGAAACAATTATTCAATCCTATGCAGTTGAGGAAGATAATTTGCGTTCTGAAGAACCAGATGAACCAACTTCTATATACGAAAGTGGTCCTGGTAGCAAAGTTATAGAAAGATCCATAAAAGAAACCATACTTGAAAGAATAAAAGGTCAAACTGATTCACTTACCAAACTACCAAATCGTGTAGCTCTAGAGAAAGACCTAGAGAGAAGAAAAAGAGAAAATAAAGAATTTTCTTTTATTATGATTGATGTGGACAAATTTAAGAGTATTAATGACAATTATGGACACGCCGGTGGTGACTATGTGCTCAAGACCTTGGCAGAAGTTCTAAAAAATACATTACGTGAAGGAGACATTGTTACTCGCTACGGCGGAGAAGAACTAGTAGTATTAGCAGCTAATGCAAATGGTAGTGGACCGGAGGTAGCAGAAAAATTAAGAAGAGCAGTTGCAAAATACGAATTTAAATACGAAGGAAAAAAAATTGATGTCACTATCAGCGCTGGAGTAAACGCACCACAAAATGAAGTGGCTGATTTAGAGGCACTAAAAATAAAATCAGATAAAGCACTTTATGCAGCTAAAGGTGAATTTGGAGCATCTGTACTAGAGGGAGAAAATATTGAACCGGGTCATGAAAAAGAACCATCTAGAAACCAAGTTTGGTATTATGATAAAGATGGTATTCTTAAAAAATATACAAAACCTGAATAAATTATACAAATAAAATAATATGCTTCAAAACCAAGACCCACAAATATTTGAATTAATCAAAAAAGAAATAGGACGCCAATCTGAAGGATTAGAAATGATACCATCAGAAAATCATACCTCTGGGGCAGTTTTGGAAGCCCTTGGCTCACGTTTGACTGACAAATATTCAGAAGGTTACCCTGGCATGAGATATTATGGCGGTTGTGAAAATGTAGATATAGTTGAAAATCTTGCCCGTGACCGTGCTAAAGCACTTTTTGGAGCTGACTGGGCCAATGTTCAAGCCCACTCTGGCTGTCCAGCCAATTTTGCAGTATATTTTGCCCTTGTAGACCCTGGCGATACAGTAATGGGTTTGAATTTATTCCATGGTGGCCATATGACTCATGGTCTCAAAGTAAATTTTTCAGGAGTTTTTTATAATAGTATTCAATATGGTTGTCGTGAAGATGGATTTATAGATATTGATGAAATGCGCGCCTTAGCTCATGAACACAAACCAAAACTTATTGTTACTGGAGGAACTGCTTATCCGCAAATTTATGAATGGGCAAAATACAAAGAAATTGCTGATGAAGTTGGCGCCTTTATATTAGCTGACATGTCTCATGTTGCCGGACTTGTTGCTGGTGGAGTATATCAAAATCCAGTCGGTATTGCTGATGTTGTTACTACGACCACTCACAAAACTTTACGCGGTCCTCGTGGCGCAATAATAATGGCCAATGGTAACCCTTCTACGCCACTTAAAAAAGTTGAAAGAACTAAAAAAGATATACCAACTTTAATTGACAGAGCTATTATACCTGGACTTCAAGGCGGTCCACACAATCACCAAACTGCTGCCATTGCAGTTGCTCTCAAAGAAGCAATGCAACCAGAATTCAAAGTATATGCCGAACAAGTTGTCAAAAATGCCAAAACATTGGCAGAAGAATTATTGTCAAAAGGATTCAACCTAGTTACAGGTGGAACAAAAACTCACCTATTATTAATCAATCTAATTAATAAAAATGTCACCGGAACCCAAGCTGAAAAAGCCCTCGGTAAAGCTGGGATAACAGTAAACAAAAATACCATCCCTCATGATCCACGCAAAGCTTTTGATCCATCAGGAATTAGGCTCGGTACTCCAGCATTAACCACCCGAGGAATGAAAGAACAAGAAATGAAAACCGTTGCTAATTTTATAAATTCTGCTATAATTAATATTGATAATGACGATGAATTAGCAAAAATCAAAGAAAGCGTAAAAGAAATGTGTAAATCTTTTCCACTTCCAAATTAATATATAGTATGGAATACAAAACTGTCACATCAGAAGACATGGAACAAGTTGGTAAACAAATTGCCAAAAGTATCAATGGTGGTGATGTTATTTTATTATATGGTGAACTCGGTTCTGGTAAATCTACCCTAACGAAAGGATTAGTCAAAGAATTAGGCGTCAAAGAAATTGCTACTAGTCCAACTTTTGCCCTGATGAATGTTTACAAAGCAATCCACCCAAAAATAAAAAAAGTGGTTCATTGTGATACATACAGACTTCGTGACAAAAATGATTTAGAAGATGTGGGCATTACAGATTATTTATACAAACCAGATACTTTGTGCATAATTGAATGGCCAGACAAAGTCAGTCATCTATTTACAGGCAAAAATAATAAAAAAATATCAATTGAATATATAGATTCAGAACGCAGAAAAATAATTACAGAATAAAAAAATATCCAGATTAATCTGGATATTTTTTAATATATATTTTACAAAGTTTTACCAACCACAGTACCTCTGAATTTTTTTCCACTCAAAGCTTTTTGTACTTCTGCCAAATCACTGCCTTTCAATATTGATACCACCAAACCCAACTTTTGCGCCTCGCGACTAGCAATTGGATCAAATGGAGCATTATTGCCTGCTACCCATTTATCCCCTACTATATCCCGCCTAAATGCCTCCCAGCCAATCTCCTCAATCTTTTTGGCATTCTTGAACTTTGCTGGATCTTTATCATACACATACTCAATATTTGATAAATTTAAAACTTCCTTTGCGCCATAAGTTTTGGCTAACAAAACTGCATCATAATCAGTAGAACAACCCGGTTTCCAACCAGAAGCAATTATTATGGCTTTGTCTGTCTTAATTTTTTTGGTCGGATTACTTACAACTTCATTATAAGCAAAGTCTTTAAACATATACCGCACAAACTGCGCATTCAAAACTGTAGTATAAATCCCCAATTCATCCAATTCATCATTGGATAATTTTGATGTTTTTTGGGCTCCAGCTTGATATAATCTAGCAGTCGCACCACCACCAATAACCAAAATAAATTTTTCTCCTTGGGAAACCCGTCGTAAGATCATGGCTTTAAACTTTTTCAAAAAAGGAACATTGAAACCTGTTTTTGGAATAACAATTGATCCACCAACTGAAAGTATTTTATACATAATTTATTAGATAATTATTTCTTAAGTAATACACTCAAAACCCAACCAACCACTGTCATAATCAATGCGCCCCAAAAAGCCGTCATAAAACCAACCACTGTAAAACCATCAACAATAGTGCTTACAAACCAAAAAAGAAAACCATTTATTACCAATGTAAACAATCCTAAAGTAATAAAATTCAATGGTAATGTAAAAAATAATATAATTGGACGAATTACAACATTTACCAATCCTAAAATTAATGCTGTAACCAAAGCCGTATAATAACTCTCTACCAAAACTCCTGGTAGATAATAAGAAATACCTAATAAAGCAATCGCATTAACTAACCACCTAATTATTAATGTCATATTTTATTTAATTAAACTTAATTATAAATTGGCTATACGCTCATTACATTCTTCTATAACAGCATTAACATCTGGTGTAATCTCCATAATATCATTTTGAATTTTTAAAATTGTTTCTGAGCCTAAAAGCGAAATTAAACACTTTTGCATTTCAGTCAAATCGTTAATTTCACTATCTCCTACTATACTATTAATAATTTTCTTCTGTTCATTTTTGTCATAATTACCAGAAACTTTCTTATATAATGATGTTGGCGTATTAGTAATATAGTCTACTCTTGAACCAAAAACTACAAAAGACAATAATACTATTATAAGCACAATTGCCAGAACAATAAACTTTATAAAAGGGTCTTTCATAAATATATTATACACTATATATTATTTCATTCAAACACTCTTTCAATACGATTTTCATAAATATTAAAGCTAATATTACCCAATAAATCAGTCCTAAAAACTTCACTTTGAACCCTTTCTAATCGTTTTAATACTCTCAATGAAGGATGTCCATAATTATTATCTTCACCAACAGAAATCACAGAATATTTTGGTTTAACAGCATCAATAAACTTTGTAATTGATGATGTCCCGCTACCATGATGTCCAACTTTTAATATTTCTGAATCAAGAATATTATCATATGTAGTTACCAAATATTCTTCCAACCCTTCTTCTGCATCCCCTGTAAACAAAATATCCATTTCTCCAAATGATAAAAGAAACACAATTGAACTATCATTATTATTTATACCCTTAATAGAAATATCTGAATCTGGGTACAAAAATTTCAACTCTGAATTTTCAATCTTCCATGTATCCAATTTACTAATGCGAGTTATAGTTGCACCTTCAGAAATCGCCAAATCCCAAAAATAATCCCAAGCCTTATTATCCGCAACTAAACCATTATATACAATCTCTCCGATATCAAATCTCTTCAAAACATCAATACATCCACCAAAATGATCATAATCTGGATGAGTGATCAATAAATAATCTATATATTTATCATAAAAAGGCATAAAATCTCCCAGACCAGACAAAACACTCGCATCCCTGCCACAATCCACCAGCATTTGCTTGCCACTAGGCCACTCAATCATACTCGCATCACCCTGCCCAACATCCAAAAAGCTTACTTTCAAATAACTTTTAAATTCATTTTTATCCTGTGGAGAAATACTAGTATTTTCCACACTCTTAATAATAGTTTTTTTATCAATTTTTATATAAATCAACATTACAATAACTACTACTAAAAATGCCAAAACTATAAAAAATGTTTTTTTCATGAATATTTATTAAAGATATTATACACATTATACTCCAAAATACTTGTACAATAAACCATAGTTGTCAAAATTAAAAAGGTCGACCATATGAATATTTAACATATGGCGACCAAAACTACTTATCACAAATTTTATCATTCTCTTTATTATTAACCATAATAAACAGATCACGAGCAACAGATAGATCAACTTTATATCTACAACTATAATTTAATATACTGAGTAAGTATTCATCTGTTAAATAATTACCATTATTGATTTTAGATCGAAGTACTCTAATCACATTGTTTAAATTATATAGTGTATCCACCTCTACTTCTCTACCAAGACTAGTCAAAATAAGCCACCCCAAAGCTTCTTTGAGTGTATCTATCTCCATAAAATAGAAGATACCATTCCTATAAATCCGACCAATGCTATTACTACTAGCATCAAAAATTTCTAGCCAACAATCTAGTATCTCATCTATGGGATATTTATAACCAAGCCTAAATGGCATTTGAGTATAATTTTGACAAACTTCTGAAAGTAATGTTGGATTACTTATAACAATAGTTTCTCCTGAATTATCTCGTACACCTACCTTAACATTATGATCTGTTAACCCCAAAGACAATTGATTATGCCTAAATATGCGTTGTCTGGACAAAATAACCTCCTAATAAATAGTTCATATTAAAATATCAAAAAAATAATGATTAGTCAATCATCATTTTTTTAATTTATAAATAATAAAAAAGATTACAAAATAAATAACAAAGATAAAAAATAATGGTACTTGAAATTCAACAGAAGAATATTCAAAAGTAGAAAACCAAACTGTAATAAATGTTATATATTTCAAACCTAAAAAAGTAAGCCAAGCGAACATTTGCCCAATTGGATAAAAAAGAAAACTCAATAAAACACTAATAAAACCAAATAACATTATAAATGGAATCAACCACAAAACCAATATATTAACGACTGGAGCTACGATTGAAAATCTACCAAACTGATACAATGTCAATGGAAATGTCAGTATAATAGCCGAAATAGTAGATAAAAATAATGTCTTTATTGAAAACAAATTAGGAAATTTTTTAAATTTATCTTCTAAAATTGGCAACAAATAAACCAACCCAATTGTAGCCAAAAATGACAATTGAAATCCAATATCCCATACCAATACAAATGGATTATAAATTGTCATCAATACGGCTGTAAAAATAATAGTATTCGCCATTCTATTTTTCCTACCCAAATACTTGGACAAAAGAACTATTGACCCCATAATCCCAGCTCGGACAACAGACCCGCTTGCCCCAGCAAATATTACAAACAAAAAAATACAAAAAATAATAATCCAAAATGCTTTTTTTCTTGGAATCCATAATCGAACAAATATTGTAATCAACATTATTGAAATAATTGAAATATTATATCCAGAAATTGCCACGATATGAGTAATACCAGTCCTATTAAAATGTTCCTGCAAATCTCCCAAACCACCACGATAACCATACAAAAGTCCAGCCATAAAACTAGCATATGGCTCATGCCATAACTTATTTATTTGCCCAGCAAAAATATTTTTATACTTCATTATTTCACGAAAAAATATACTACCACCATATCCATCTAACCTGGATACATAAGGATTCACACACAATGAAAATACACCCATATTTGCCAAATACATATCATACCTAAAATCATCAAATGCCTCTGGTGTTACCAAATCACATTCAATCTCAACTCTATCTCCATAATCATATCTTGGATATAAAGTACTTTTAAAATAGACTTTGCCTTTTAAATCATCACTTTGAACTACATAACGAATATCAACAATTCGTACATCTGGCTCAGTGCTAATATAACCAACAAATTTAAACTTATTGCCATTATAATGGCTAATATATTTTTCATTATCATTTGGCAAGGCAAAATTATATCTACAAATTCCTAGTATAATCAATAGTACATTTACAAAAATAAATACTTTACTTTTACTTTTTCTAAATGCAACTAATAATCCAATCAAAATTACAAACACAAAACCCCAGACTACATAATCAAAATTAAATTTAAATATTGAGGCTATTACAACACCAATAAGAAAAGAAAAACAAAACGCTATAAACGTTTTGCTTTTGGAATTTATTATATTGTAATTCATAACTAAACTACAACTGATACTAACTTTCCCTTAACATAAATTACTTTCTTTGGCTCTTTGCCAGCTAACCATTTTTTGACAACAGCATCTTCTAACACTATCTTTTTAATATCACTCTCTGAAATATCAACATCCACTTCAAAACTTGCCCGTACTTTACCATTTACTTGCGCCACCACTATAATTTTGCTATCCATAACTTTATTCTCATCATATTGAGGCCAAACTTCTAATGATATTGATTTTTTATTACCCATATCAGACCACAATTCTTCTGTCATATGTGGAGCAAATGGAGATAATATCTTTAAAAATAATTCAAAATCTGTATGCCTAATTTTATCACTTTTTACAAATTCATTTGTCAATTCCATCATCTTTGCAATGGCCGTATTGAATCTAAAAGTAGCCAAATCATCACCAACTTTTTTTATAGTCTTGTGAAGAATTGAATCGTATTCAACTTCTAAATTTTCTGTAGAATTTACTTTTTTGTATAAATTCCACACTCTATCTAGAAATCTACGCGCCCCACGAACACCATCAGTATTCCATGGTTTAGTTTGTTCGAGTGGACCCATAAACATCTCATATACTCTAAAAGTATCTGCTCCAAATTCATCTACAACATCAGATGGATTTATAACATTTGACCAACGTTTGCTCATTTTTTTGCTATCTTCACCTAAAATCATACCTTGATGCCTATGCATCATAAATGGTTCATCAAAATCAATATATCCAGCATCAAATAAAACTTTGGTGAAAAACCTTGAATACAATAAGTGTCCATTAACATGTTCCTCACCACCCAGATAAAAATCTACTGGCATCCATTTTTTTAAGGCAATACTTGAGGCGAACTCATCATCATTTTTTGGATCAAGATAACGATAATAAAACCAACTAGAACACATAAACGTATCCAGTGTATCCACTTCTCTCTCCCAACCCAAACCATATTTATCTTCAATACCTTTTTGAAAATCTTTTGAATATGTCAAAGGAGATTGTCCAGTAGGTTTGAAATCTACATCATCAGGCAATTTCACCGGCAAATCATCAAATTTAACTGGTTTTAAACCATTGACCAATGACTCTTCTAAAATTATTGGTTCGTGAATACTCATAAAATGAGGTCCATTAGCCCGCGCAAATACTATTCTTGCATCCAAATTTTTGGCAAACTTTTCACTATGTTCACGAGGAATTACCGGACAATTAGAATCAAAAACAACTACAAACTCCTCTGACAATGTCTTTAATTTTTCAAAATCAAAATTCCAATCACAGCTACTCTCAACAACTGGTCGTGCAACATCGGCAAACTTTGGCTCAAAAAAACAATCAGAAAAAATCACTTTAGCAACTTTTTTGTTTTCATGTTCTAACATCTTCATGGCTACAGCCCCACCAAGACTATGTGCCAAAATAACAGTATTTTCACTTATACTAATATTTTCAAGCAAAAACTGCATTTGTTCACAAATATTTGGCTTTTCCGTATTTGGCAAATCAAAAGCAATCACTGTATGGCCAATTGCTTCTAAATCTTTTTTTAATTTTGGAAAATAATTTGACTCACTGTCCCCACCATACCCATGAATAAAAATATATTCATATTTTTTGTTTTTTCTTGTTTCATTAAATACCATTGGAATTGGAGCTCCCCAAAACCTTTGGCGAGACACTGACCAATCCCGAAGTTTAAATTGGACTTTTCTTTTGCCAACATTATATTCTTCAAGCCAAGCTATCATTTTTTCTTTGGCTTCTTCACTTTTTAAACCATCTAAAAAATTGGAATTTACTGATAAGCCTTCTTTAGAATAACTGCCGTGTTGTAACGTTTCATTTGTATAAAAATTTATTTTTTCATTCAACAATTCATCTGGTCTACTATCTATCACCGGAATTACGACAACTTTTATTTCCAAACCAAACTTCTTAGCAAACTCCCAATCTCTCTCATCATGCGCCGGCACTGCCATAATAGACCCTGTACCATAAGTTGATAAAACATAATCAGCAATCCAAATAGGCATCTCTTTTCCATTAACCGGATTAATCGCTTTAATACCCTTCAATTCTACCCCAGTTTTTTCTTTTTGTGTTTGACGATTAAGTTCTGTTTTCTTTTTTGTTTCATCAATATATTTTTCAACCTCTAACCAATTTTCTACTTGCCCTCTTAATTCTTGCACGATCAAACCTTCTGGAGCCAATACCAAATATGTCGCCCCAAAAAGCGTATCTGGACGAGTAGTAAATACTGAAATCTTATAATCAAAATCTTTGATTTTAAAATCAACCTCAGCCCCATCACTCCGACCTATCCATTGCCTTTGTCTTCGTTTTGTTTCTGCTGGCCAATCTACTTTATCCAAATCTTTTGCTAACCGATCTGCATAATCAGTAATTTTCAAAAACCATTGATCCATTTTTCTTTGGACTACTTCTGTATCACAACGCTCACAATGACCTTCAACCACTTGTTCATTTGCTAACACAGTCTTACAACTATCGCACCAATTGACACTTTGTTTTTTACGATAAGCAAGACCACGTCTATACATAAGCAAAAAAAACCACTGTGTCCATTTGTAATAATCAGGATTATGCGCCCCAACTTCACGATCCCAATCTACAGAAATACCCAATGACTTAATTTGACTCCTAAAATTATCAATGGCTTTGTCTGTACTTATTTTTGGGTGCACATTATTTTTTATTGCATAATTTTCTGCTGGCAATCCAAAACTATCCCAGCCTATTACTTGCAAAACTTTCTTTTTTTGCATTCTCTGATATCGCGCATATATATCACATGCCGAATATACTTCTGCATGACCCACATGCAAACCAGATCCTGATGGATATGGCAATTGTGGCAATATATACATTTTATTTTCTATAATAACATCTTCTGGCGTTTTATAAAGGCCGTTTTTTTCCCATTCTTTTTGCCATTTTGATTCTATTTTATTTGGATTATATTCCTGCATATTATTTGAATAGTTCTAAAAGTTTTGAATGTAAATTTGAATTTGATACTACTATATCACGCTTATATCGAGTCCATGGTTCACCCTGACTATCAGTCACGACTGCTCCAGCCTCTTTGGCAATTAACACTCCCGGCAAATAATCATGATCAAAACCAACATTAACTGCAAAATATTCCATACCACCCATTGCCAAATGACACAAACTCAACATCGTGCCAAAATTAAGCATCCACATATTACTACCAACCGACACTTTTGCTAACATATTTTTATATTCTTCTTCACGATCAGTATTGATACCACGCATCAATACACCATTACCATGATCCAAAACATCAACATCATTTACTTTTATTTTTTTATCATTCATAAATGCCCCTTTATTTGCTTCAGCAAAAAACAATTCATCTGCCAAAGGGTTATATATAGCTGACATATACAATTCGCCATCTTTGAGTACGGCTACCATAATACACCAAAAAGATATTCCCATGGCAAAATTACGCGTACCATCAATCGGATCAAGTACCCACTCATATTGAGCTCCAGGATTTATATCATCGCCCTCTTCTTCTGTATGAATTTGATGATCTGGATACTTTTCATGTATTTTTTCTATCAAAAAATTACTGACTGCAATATCAGCGTCTGTAACCAAATCACCCAAAGAAGTTTTCATCCTATGAACAACTCCTTGATAAAAATATTCCTTGGCAATACCCCCGGCTTCTCTGATTGTCTCTTTCAAAAAATCTTGCATAATAAACCCTATATTAACAAAATAGCTAGAAAGAATCAAGTTAAATTTTTTGACAATATATCCTTATAATGATTTAATTATATAAATCATTATTTATTTTTATGTCTAATGAAAAAATCACATATAATCCAGAAAAACAAATAAACCCAAGCGAATCAGAAGAGAACATAACGGAATTAATAGGACAAGCAAAAAATGGAGATAAAAAAGCATTCACAAAACTATACAATATATACAATCGTGATCTTTATGCTTTTATAATATCAAAAACACATTCTCCATCAAAAACTGAAGATATATTACAAAGTACATGGCTAAAAGTATGGAATAAACTTGATACATTTAAAGATGAAGTCAACTTTAAATCTTGGCTTTTTTCAATTACATATAATACTATTATGGATACTTTTAGAAAAGAAAAAAGAACAAAAGAAAAAGAATATGAAGAATTTAAGGAAAATATTTATCCAGATACAAGCACAATTCCAAATAATGATCAACTATTTGATAATGCTATTGATGAAGCTAGAATACGAGATAAAATAAATCAAGCAATAGAAACTCTTACCGAGAGAGAACAGGCTATAATAAAAGGAAGAGTGGCTGGGAAAAGTGTCGCTAAACTAGCACAAGAAGAAGGTATAAAAAGCAATACAGTAGCTAGTATTATTTTTAGAATAAAACAAAAACTACGTAATATATTTGAGGAATAAAAAATAGTTTAAATAAACTATTTTTTAAATAAAATTTAAATTTTTATCTTTTTAGCAATTCTTTCAACTGCCGAAACAAACGCAGATGTTCTCATATCAATATTATATTTTTCTTTTATACTCCACACATCATCAAAAGCATTTTTCATTATTTTTTCCAACTTATTCAAAACTTCCATTTCAGTCCAATGTTCACCTTTTACATTTTGATCCCATTCAAAATAACTTACTGTTACACCACCAGCATTTGCCAATACATCTGGAACAATTACCACACCATTTTTATTCAAAATTTCATCGGCTTCTGGCGTAGTTGGTCCATTTGCAAGCTCTACGATTGTCTTTGCTTTTATTTTGTCAGCATTTTCAATAGTAATAACATTCTCAAGCGCAGCTGGAATTAAAATATCAACATCCAATTCAAGAATCTCATCATTACTAATGGCTCTACATGGGCCATCGGTACTGATATCAACAATATCACAAACCGTACCCACGCAATAACAACCAAGTCGTCCACCAGATTTTTTTATTTGTTCAGCTTTGGCTGGATCAATCCCATCTTCATTATAGACACCACCTTTTGAATCACTAATCGCCACAATTTTATAACCTAATCCATGTAAAATACGAGCCATATGAGACCCGGCATTACCATACCCTTGAATTGCAATCGTTGTATTCTCTGAAACCCAATTCATTTTCTTGGCTAATTCATCTACACAATATACCCCACCTTGCGCAGTTGAAAAAGACCTACCCTCAGAACCACCATTTTCAATCGGTTTACCAGTAATAACACCTGGATCTGTATGTCCGACTAATTTTTCATATTCATCGCGCATCAAAGCCATAATCTGTGGAGTTGTATATACATCCGGCGCTGGCACATCTTTATCTGATCCAATTAATCGCCATATTTTTTGTATATAACCACGAGACAATCTTTCAATCTCACCTTCAGATAATTCTTTTGGAGAAACTATAACCCCGCCTTTAGCACCGCCCATTGGAATATTTACAACCGCACATTTGATTGCCATCCAAAATGATAAAGCTTTTACTTCATCAATAGTTACTCCATGATGATATCTAATACCACCTTTATACACACCTAATGTATTATTGTATTGACTACGAAACCCTGCAAATACTTTTATATCCCCATTATCCATTTTTACAGGTATAGAAATAGAAACTACCCTATCAGGTGACTTCAATATTTCATGAATATTTTTATCCAAATTGATGATATCAGCAGCCTTATCCAACTGTCTCATTGCATTACTAAAAGGATTTGACATAAATTTACATTAAACGTATTTATTCATCATTTCCTTTAATTTTTCTTTCTGTACTCCACCAACCATTTTATCAACCACTTCTCCACCTTTAAATATCAAAAAAGTAGGAATACTCATTACTTGGTATTTTCCTGCTACTGCTTGATTTTGATCAACATCAAGTTTACCAACTTTAATTTTACTTTGGTCATATTCACTTGATAATTCTTCCACAATAGGACCCATCATTTGACAAGGACCACACCATGGTGCCCAAAAATCAACCAATACTGGTACTGCTGACTTTAATACCTCTCCCTCAAAATTTCCATCTGTAAGCTTTAATTCATTCATACTATTTAATTAAAAAAATAATGATTTAGCATTCATTATTATATTATTTCTGAATTATTTTAGCAAGCCCTTATGCCAAGCCAATATAATACACATTATTTTTTTAAATTCATTTTTCTAACCACAAGTTCTTCTGTATAAAATTCTAAAATATCACCCGCTTCTATTTTTGTTTTACTTTCAATACGCAGACCACATTCTGATCCCTGTGGCACTTGTTTTGTTTCTGATTGTCCAGTTTGTAATTTTGATACCTTGCCTATACCAACAATTTCTTTTTCTCTTTTTATTCTGACCAAAGCATCTTTTATAACTTTACCTATCTCCACTCTACCACCCAATGTCATAGCGCCTTTATCAGTTCTAAAAATTGCTAATACTTTTAAATTGCCAATTTCTGTTGTCACCAATTCTTTTTCCAACATTTTTTCTAACTCGTCTTTTGCCCAATCAATCAAATCATAAATTATGTCAAACTTTAAAAATTGTATTTTCTTGTCACGAATACTCTCCCCTGCCATTGGTGTTGCCCCAACCTTAAAAGCCAGAATCGCGCCACCAGAACTTTCAACTTTGGCAATATCATTTTCATTTATATTTCCAAGGCCTTTACCAATAATCTTTACCCGCACTTCTTCATGCTGAATATTCTCAAGAGCACCAATAATAGCTTCAAGTGAACCCAATACATCGGCTTTTATAACAATATTTAAATATTTTTTATTTTTTCCATCTTCTTCACTTTCATTTGATTGAAAGGCAGACCTATTTTCTGCACCGGTTTGTTGTGAATATTTTTGTTTTGCATCAATTTTTTGAGCACCTTTTGCAAGACCAACATCCATTATATCACCAACTTCAGGGGCCACTTTAAATCCAATGATTTGCACTGGCACACTTGGTCCTGCTTCTAAAATTTCTTCACCTTTATAATCATGCATGGCTCTAACTTTGCCATATATTTCACCATTCAATACCAGTGGATCACCTTTTTTAAGGGTACCTGCTTGAACCAATATAGTGGTTACCGGCCCAGTACCTTTGTCAACATGCGACTCAATCACAGTACCAACAGCTGGAATACTCGTATCTGCTTGCATACTATCGGCATTCATATCAGAAACCAAAAGTAATACATCAAGTAATTTATCAATATTTAATTTTTCTTTGGCAGAAATCTCTACCATTGGGACTGATCCACCCCATTCTTCTGCCAAGACATCACGTTGTGAAAGCTCTGTTTTTACTCGTTGGATATCGGCTGTTTCTTTGTCAATTTTGTTTATAGCCACTACAAACGGAAGCTTAGCCGCTTTTATAATCTGAATAACTTCTTCTGTTTGTGGTTTTACACTATCATCGGCTGCCACTACCAAAATAGCCAAATCAGCAATTTTAGCCCCACGAGATCTCATCACTGTAAAAGCTTCATGACCAGGAGTATCAATAAAAGTCATTGGTCTTTCTTCTTTTGTTTTTGGATCTTTCCAAATAGTTTGATATGCGCCTATATGTTGAGTAATTCCACCTGATTCAGTATCAACTATATTTGTTTGTCTTATACTATCCAATAACTTAGTTTTACCATGATCGACGTGTCCCATAACTACAACTACCGGAGCTCTTCTAGTTTTATTTTCACCTTTTTGTAATGCATTTTCCAATACATGACTATTGTCGTCTTCTACCATTCTATCCCCAGTTTCTTTCAAAACTGTAAAACCAAGTTCCTCTGCCATAATAGCCGCGGTATCATAATCAATATTTTGATTTTGATTGGCTAAAATGCCATTTTTCATAAGTTCAGTAATCAATTGTGTTACTGGTAAATTTAATCTACTGGCAAAATCACGAACAGTAATCAAACTAGGCAAAGCAACAGACTCGCCAACTTGTTTACGCATTTCCTTTTCTTTCAACAATTGTTCTGCCTTGGCTTTTTTTTCTTTATCCTCAATAGCTTTTTTAATGTATTTCCATTGACGCATTATCTGATTGGCAACCCTATCATCAATTTTTACCGCTTTTGCACCAATATCAAAACCATGTGCAGGTAATATTTCCAACATTTGTTTTGTATTTATTCTAAGCTGTCTAGCCAATTCAGTTACATTCATGAATATATGAATAATAATTTAATGAGTAGATTATATATTAATTAAGCCAAAAAGTCAACTAAATCAATAATAAAAATCTTTTTATATCTTGACAAACTTAATAATTTATTGTTAGAATATGCGACTATGCACATTTTGCGCATAGAAAAACAAACAACCATTGGGGGAGAAGATGTCCAAAAGAAATCCAATAGCAACCCTTCAACAGTTTGCCATTCCATTGATTACTGGTGTAGTAACAGCATTGTTGTGGGCCAATCTTGGTCACAATAGTTATTATAACTTTATACACTGGTCACCATTTGGCGGTGAATTCAATTTTCACTTTCTAGTAAATGACATCTTTATGGTATTTTTCTTTGGCATTGCTACCAAAGAAATTACTGAGTCATTTCTGCCTGGAGGCAATCTAAATCCGATAAAGAAAGCGGTGAACCCGCTTCTTGCTACCCTTGGTGGAGTTGTTGGCCCAATTTGTGTGTACTTTACTTATGTTCACTTCAATGGCGACATAAGCATAAAAAATGGTTGGGGTATCCCGACTGCTACAGACATAGCAATCGCATGGTTGGTCGCTAAAGTAGTATTTGGCTCCAAACACCCAGCAGTGAGTTTCCTACTGCTTTTGGCAATCGCTGACGATGCCATTGGACTGGGTATTATTGCTATTTTCTATCCAGACCCCAAGCACCCTGTGCAAGTAAACTACCTAATACTAGTAGCTGTAGCTTTATTCTCTGTTGTGATGTTCAAACACATCGCAATCAAAAACAATAACAACAGCTTCAAACCCCACCTAGTAGCGGGAGTTATCAGTTGGATAGGTCTGTACTTCGCTGGACTTCATCCAGCCTTAGCCCTTGTACCGATTGTGCCCTGCATGCCGGGGCCCAAGCGAGATGAAGGACTATTCGCTGAACATGGCAAAGGCCACAAAGATACTCTAAACAGATTTGAGGAGGTGTTCAAACTTCCAGTTGACATCGGCCTATTCGCATTTGGGCTGGCGAATGCTGGGGTTGTCTTCTCAAATGTTGGGAGTGCTACTTGGGCAGTCCTGATCTCTCTGGTAATTGGCAAGACCTTTGGAGTCACTCTGTTATCATTGATTGCAGATAAACTCCTAGGTTCACCATTGCCAACAGGTATGAGCAAGATTGACTTGGTAGTTGCAGGCATGATTGCATCCATTGGACTAACAGTAGCCTTGTTTGTGGCTGGAGTAGCTTTTACAGACGCCACCATTACTGGCTCTGCCAAAATGGGCGCGCTGTTCTCTGCCGGCATGGCAATCGTATCCATTATCGCAGGCAAAGTTCTGCGGATCAAAAAAAACAACTAGTCGGACAAACAAAGTTCGACAAGGAGGAAAAAACACAAAGGCCTCGTGCTACTCGCATAGAGGCCTTCTTTAATTTAATTAAAAAAGCACCGCCGAAACGGTGCCCGATACAACTGGCATTATCCTGCTCGCGACTAGCGCGGAAGCTCGGACATATGCTTGAGCGCCAGGGCTACTGCCCCGATGGTATGCAAGTCATTCAACTTGCCACCAAGTTCACTCTTAACTTTGTCGATGGTCCACAACTGAACCTTGATGCCTTCTTCAGCACCCTTGAGTCTCTGCTCTAGAACGTCTTCGTCAACCTTGAAGTTGACAATGTAGAAGGATGGCATAGCAGTATGTGTACCAGTGTTTTCGGCGACATTGCCAAGGAAAACAATCGAGGATACCTCTGCACCCTTCTTGACTTCCTCTCCAAGCTCCCGAAAGAGGTTGTTAAGCGGAAGATCCGCAATTTTGATCTGACCGTACTGGCCATTGACCTTTGCTTTATCCAACGCTTCACCAAACCCCCGAGGTACCTCATATGTCCACCTACCCATGGTCGGACGCCACTGCTTTACCACAGCGACTTTCCCATTGATAATTGGCAAAAAAACCGCACCATCTGACACGGCACTATTGGCGTTCCAACGTATCTGGAAACTTCCGGTGCCCCCGCCCGGAAAGATACACTTAAAACGCACGTCCGTGTGAAACCGACTCATACCATCGAGAACTTCCTCGACAGCCGTGAGTTCAATCTCACCCTTGTCAACATCACCAAGCTTCGGCAATGCCTTCAAGTTTCTTTCAGTCAACATGTTGTTGACTTGATCGAGGAACTCTTTCCTCTGTACTTCCCTCTGGTCTCTCATTTTACTTTTCCTTTCCGCCTCTGCGGTTAGGTTTGTACGCTTACTTTAGACCTCTGTCTAAAACGTACATTTTTTTAATATCATTTTTTTTATATTTTGTCAATAAAAAAAGTCCTGATAAAATAACATCAGGACTTCTTTAATTTTATTTTTTATACCAACAACGCCACTATCAGCAATGCCACAATATTCACAATCTTGATCATCGGATTAATGGCTGGACCCGCTGTATCTTTGTATGGATCACCGACAGTGTCCCCAGTCACAGCTGATTGATGCGCAAAACTACCTTTGCCACCATGATGACCCTCTTCAATATATTTCTTGGCATTATCCCATGCTCCACCACCTGATGTCATAGAAATTGCTACAAAAATACCAGTAATAATTGAACCAACAAGCAAACCACCCAAAGCTTGTACCCCAAGTAAAACACCAACCACTATCGGAGCGACTACAGGGATTGCTGCTGGCAGACTCATTTCTTTGATAGCGGCTTTTGTCACTATATCTACTGTTCTACCATAATCTGGTTTTTCAGTCCCCTGCATAATTCCTGGTTTTTCCTTGAACTGAGTTCTAACTTCTTCTACTACAGAGCCAGCCGCTTTACCGACTGCTTGCATAGCCAAAGCTGCAAAATAATATGGTAACAAACCACCAATAAATAATCCTGCCAATACTCTAGGATCGTTTATCAAAAATTCAAAACTACCCGGAATACTATAAGTAAAATCAGCAAACAATACCAATGCTGCTAAAGCAGCTGAGGCGATAG
Organism: Candidatus Magasanikbacteria bacterium RIFCSPHIGHO2_01_FULL_33_34; assembly: GCA_001782825.1. Taxonomy (GTDB): domain Bacteria; phylum Patescibacteriota; class Patescibacteriia; order Magasanikbacterales; family UBA922; genus XYB1-40-15. Next base: position 9,404 of record MFPS01000008.1, on the reverse strand, counting down.
CATAACCTTTGGTAACTGCTTTGGTAGTATTCCCTACTGCATCCAATGGATCAGTCACAGCACGAACACTTTCATCCATTCCAGCCATCTCGGCAATTCCGCCAGCATTATCTGTAATCGGACCATAAGCATCAATAGTCACAATAATACCAGCCATTGAAAGCATACTCATCGCAGCGATTGCTATACCATAAATACCAGCCAATGTATGCGCACCTAACATTGCTGCCACTACCACAAATATTGGCAAAGCAGTTGACTCCATTGCCACTGCCAAACCTGCAATCACATTAGTACCATGACCAGTTTTTGAAGCAGCTGCTATGCTTTTTACTGGATGATATTTAGTAGATGTATAATATTCTGTGATCAAGATCATAGCCCCAGTCACCACCAAACCAATCAAAGATGCAAGATAAAGACTAGTGGTATTATATTCTCCATTACCAGCCATTAACATTTTTGTTACTGGATAAAAAGCAATACCAGCCAAAACACCAGCCACTGCTAAACCCTTGTACAAAGCATGCATGATATTTTCAGTCTTTCCAAGTTTAATAAATAAAGTACCAATAATTGAAGCAAGAATTGAAACAGCTCCTATAACCAATGGATAAATAACAGCGCCATTAAATCCAACAAATAATAACGAACCTAATAGCATAGTCGCAATTGAAGTTACTACATAAGTTTCAAATAAGTCTGCAGCCATACCAGCACAATCACCAACATTGTCACCAACATTGTCAGCAATCACAGCTGGATTGCGTGGATCATCTTCTGGAATTCCAGCTTCAACTTTACCAACTAAATCAGCTCCAACATCAGCTGCTTTGGTAAAAATTCCACCACCCAAACGCGCAAAAATAGAAATCAACGAACCACCAAAACCAAGACCAATCAATACATGTACATCACGAGTTATATAATAGACTCCAGCCGTACCCAATAATGATAAACCTACTACTAACAAACCAGTTACACTACCACCTTTGACAGCCACATCAAGCGCATGTCTCAAACCACCTTTGGCAGCCTCGGCTGTACGAACATTGGCTCGCACTGAAACATACATACCAATATATCCTGTAAGCGCTGATAAAAATGCACCCACCAAAAATGCAACCGCTGTAGTCCAGCCCAAACTTGGCACCAAACCAATCACTACAAACAATACCAAAGCCACCACAGCCACAGTCTTGTATTGTCTATTCAAAAAAGCCTTCGCCCCCTCTTGGATTGCATGAGCAATATTTCTCATTTTTTCGTCCCCATCTGGCAAACTCATTACTTTCTTCGCTAGAAAAACACCGTACACAATTGCAACGAGTGCACTAGCAAAAATAAAGATTGTCATATCTCTTTATATTTTAAAATTAATAAATGATTAAAAATCAAATAGATTATAACGAAAATACTTAAAAATTGCAAATTTTAAATAAAAATAGTTCCAATTTAACTTAAATTTTATCCCCCAATCGTCCCTTGACAAAATACTTATTTTATGATATTATATATTATATGTATAGCTTAGGCTGTATTAATATCATCCCACTGGTCTCTCCGTAGACCAGTGGGCAAATTTTTTTTTACCTATTTTTTCTTAGCAAGCACAATATACCCCTGTCCCTCTATCCACCGACCAATCGTAAGCATTTCCACCAATCCATACAACTCTGCAACTGCAATACCATAAATTCCCAACTTCTTTTTTATTTTATACAAAATTTTGTTTATAAGTCTCAAAAATAAAAACTTCTTTTGCGCTTGTATTTTTTCATAAAACTCATCTGGATGCACCAAAAAACTAAGCCAAAAAGAATTTAACATTCTTTTTATTTCAAAACCAGACTCTTCCAACATTTCTCTTAATTTTTCTTTGGAATACAGTGAAATATGAAACTCAGCGTGCGGATCAATATTGAGTCCTCTGTTGAACAAATATTTACGAACATAAGCATGACGACCAAGTTCTGACTCTGAAAACATAGCCAATACTCCACTAGGACGCAATACTCGATTCAATTCTTTTAACCAACGAGGTACATCAGCAACATGCCCCAAAACATCAGAAGTGTAAACAGCATCAAAATGATTATCCGGAAACATAATATTCTCTCCATCATACCAATCAACTTCAGCCCACACAGCATTTTCAACTATCTTTTTTTTGGCTAATTCAATTTGCAAACGAACCACATCAATACCCACTACTTCAACTTCGTGACCAAACAATTTTTTTAAATCAATCACTGACGCACCTGTACCACAACCCAAATCCAATATGCGATAAGGCTCTTTCAAATTTATCTTTGTTCTTTTTTTGGCTTTTTCAATATATCTATATAATAAATACTTTTTTGGATAAAATAAAAGCTTGAGTCGATCTTTGAAATCAACTCTGTCCTGTTTAAAAACTGGATTATCATCCCAAATCTCTGCACCATTTTCAACGACTTTTCCCCAACCAAGTGTCTCATTGTTGTTATTCATACAATGATATTGTATCATAATAATTATTATATATGCCATTTATTTTAATCAACAAACCAAAAGATTGGACCAGCCACGATGTAGTCGGCTATTTGCGAGGAATACTCAAAATAAAAAAGATTGGTCATGCCGGTACGCTTGATCCATTTGCAACCGGCCTATTAATTGTCGGCGTAGAACGCGATGCCACCAAACAATTGGACACTTTCAAAAATCTACCAAAAACATATATCGCTAAAATAAAATTAGGCGCTATAACCAACACATATGACTCTACTGGAATAATCACTGAAAAAAGTTCAAAAAAACCAAAAATAAAAGAAATAAAAGAAATTTTAAAACAATTTATTGGCCCCCAAGAACAAATACCACCAATGCACTCCGCCAAAAAAGTAGCTGGCAAAAGACTTTATAAATTAGCCCGCAAAGGAATAGAAATAGAAAGAAAACCAAACAAAATTGAAATATACAATATTAAGCTATTAAAATACAATTATCCACATTTAACTATTGAAATAAATTGTTCTACCGGCACTTATATCCGATCACTAGCTAATGATATAGGACAAACACTCGGTATCGGCGCATATTGTGACGAACTTCAAAGAACAAAAATTGGGGAATATACTATTGAAAAATCAATTGACCCTAAAAAAATAGACAAAAATAATTACAAAGATTCTGCTTCGTCAAAGTCAATTATATATACACGAGGTAATTTTTCAAGTTGAATTTTACCAGTTTCAGACACTGGAAAAACTACAACAAAATTACCTTGATGTGCATGTCCATGTTTTATTCCCAATTCATTTAGTCCTTCTATTATTTTTATCCCCATATCATTAATATAATCTACATACATACCAGACTTAGACATTAATGAACTAAAAGAAAGTCCTTTTAATACTCTAGTTACTATATCTACTTTGAACATTCCTTCTTTGCTAGGATTTACTTTTACGATAGGCTCAACCGGCACATAATCAAAACCTTTTTCTTTCCAAAAATTACATGCTTCATAAGCTTTTTTCCAAGCTTCATAAGTTGATAAATCTATATTTCTAATTATTACTTTATCACGCAAAGTATTTTCTGGTTGTCCTGGGACACTATCTAATAAAGTAGTTTTTGAACCTGTTTTGTTAAATGTACTTTTAAAAAATTTATCTGGTTGTTCTTTATATAATGGTGTTTGACTAAATATGTCCTTTAACTCTTCAAAATATTCAGGATAACTATTTATATATTCTAATCTTTCGGATTCAGATAAATGAGTAATTAATTTTATGGTTTCTAAACGGACAAAATAATCATCATCACTCAAACATTTTTTAATATAATCTGATCTTTCGGATTCAGGTAAATTAATAATTAATTTTATGGCTTCTAAACGGATAGAATTTTTTTCATCATTTCCATCACTCAAACATTTTTTAATATAATCTGATCTTTCGGATTCAGGTAAATTAATAATTAATTTTATGGCTTCTAAACGGACAAAAGTATTTTCATCATTTAAACATTTTTTAATGTATTCTGATCTTTCGGATTCAGGTAAATTGATAATTAATTTTACGGCTTCTAAACGGACAAAAGCTCTTTCATCATTTAAACCTTTTTCAATATAATCTGATCTTTCGGATTCAGGTAAATAAGTGAGTAATTTTACTGCTTCCTCATGAACAGAATAATCATCATCATTTAAAGCTTTTTTAATATAATCTGATCTTTCGGATTCAGGTAAATGAATAAGTAATTTTACGGCTTCTAAACGGACAAAAGTATTTTCATCATTTAAACATTTTTTAATGTATTCTGATCTTTCGGATTCAGGTAAATAAGTGAGTAATTTTATGGCTTCTAAACGAACATAATGATCATCATCATCATTTAAAGCTTTTTTAATATTATCTTTATAATCAAATTTAGTAAGATTTTCATTACTTTTCAGATATCTATTAAAATCTTTTTCTGTCAAAAGTGGTGAACCTAAAAGTTCATACATTTCTTTGTTATTTTTAAAACTGTCTATATCAAATGTATTATTAGTGTTAACTTTAAAAGATTCCTCTTGAATTAAAATTTCTGGATTCATTTCACCCATATTTTTTTATAAATAAATTTAGAATATTATATATAATATTCATTATTATTGAATATGTCAATTATAATTTAAAAAAATAAGATTTTTCTCATAAAAATACAAAATATTGACAAACAATACTTTTTCTGATATAATTATTCTATAATTTATTTATTTAGCAAAAATCGCAAGAAGGATATTTGCGGCAGAATGAATGACAAGAAATATGGCTAAAACAAGCAAAAAAAATACTTATTCAACACTTTATACAAATAAGTATAAAAATATTTCAACTCTCAATAAACTAATTAACCTTATCTAAGGGAGTTTTTCGTATCTCATCAAAACTGTCCCCAAATCTCTTTTCTCGTGAATAAAGAGAGATTTTTATGTCAGAAATTATTATTGCAGCGGTCTCTATAGTAGGAATAGGTATTGGTTCTGTTGTTGGATATTTTATCCGCAAACAAGTAGCCCAAGCACGTTCTAATACTATTGAAGCCATTGCCGAAAAAAAGATTACAGAAGCCAAAAACAAAGAGCAAGAATTATTGCTCAATGCAAAGGAAAAAGCTATTAAGATTATTGACGAAGCAAAAAACGATGAAAATGCTCGTCGTCAAGAAATCAAAAAACTACAAGAACGTGTTGAACAGCGTGAAAATATGTTCGACAAAAAATTAATGGAGTTTGAAGATAGAAAAACCAAGCTTCAACAAAAAGTTGAAGAAATTCAAGCAATCAAAGAAAAAATTGAAAGTGCTCGCGAACAAGCAATAGAAAAACTACAATCTGTCGCTGGTTATACCAAAGATCAAGCTAAGGAAGAACTCTTCCAAGATATAGAAAAAAATGCAGCTGAAGATCTGATGGCAAGAACACTCAAATTTGATCAAGTCAATGCTGAAAAACTTGAAAACAGAGCGCGTGAAGTAGTGATCAATGCTATGCAACGCACCGCTTGCAACCACGCAGCTGAGACTACTTCTACTGTAGTAAATCTACCCAGTGATGAAATGAAAGGTAGAATCATTGGAAAAGAAGGACGCAATATTAAAACCATTGAAAAATTAACCGGCTGTGAACTTTTGATTGATGAAACTCCTGATATTATTTTAGTTTCAAGTTTTTCACCAATTCGTCGTCGCGTATGTCATCTAGCTCTAGAAAAATTAATCAAAGATGGACGAATCCAACCAGCCAAAATAGAAGAATATGTAGAAGAAGCTAAAAAAGACTTGGCAGTAGATATTCGCAAAGCTGGCGAAGAAGCCTTCTATAAAATGGGAATTGCCGGAGGAGATCCAAAATTAATGTCAATTATGGGTCGCTTGAAATACCGCACCAGTTATAGTCAAAATGTACTTTTACATTCTTTAGAAGTAGGTCATATTGCTGGTATTATTGCTACAGAAGTTGGTGGAATTGATCCATCTCTCGCTCGCAAAGCCGGATTTTTCCATGATATTGGTAAAGCAGTTGATCATGATACCCAAGGGACACACACAGAAATCGGTTATACCATATTAAAAAAATTCAATATAGACGAAAATATTTGCCAAGTTGCCCTTACCCATCACGATACCAACCCACCATTACTTTTGACAAAAATTGCCATGGCAGCTGATGCAATTTCTGCTTCTCGTGTTGGTGCTAGACGCGATACATTTGAAGAATATGTACAACGTCTTGAAGAATTAGAAAAAACTGCCAAAGATTTCCCTGGTGTAGAAAAAGTTTATGCTATACAAGCTGGCCGAGAAATCAGAGTATTTATCAATTCAAGTATAATTGATGATTATGGATCATATAACCTTGCCAAAGACATTGCTCACAAAATTGAAGGTGAACTCACCTATCCAGGAGAAATTAAAGTAAATGTAATTCGCGAAACAAGAGTGGTAGAATACGCTAGATAAAACAATATTTATTACAAACAAAAAATCCCGATTTACGGGATTTTTTGTTTGTTTAAACAAGTTTGTTTTTATTTTTATTTTATTATTTTGCCAAGGCTTTATCTTCATCAAACAACGAAGAAAACCATGCTTTCACTCTAGTAAAAAATGAAATTTTTTCTACATTTTTAGTATTAGGACTCAATGCTATTACATTATCCTCTGTGTTTGTTTCTATATTATTTTCTATATTTATATCTTCATCTATATTTGTCTCATTCACTTCATTTGTATTTGTTTTTATTTCTACCGGCGCTTCAAAATATTCATCTACTATCAACTCACTAGCTGTAACAACTTCTGGCAACAATACTGGTCCACCAACCCCATCAAAAACTGTATTACTAACCTCATCTTCAATCAATTCTGTATCTACATTACTTGTAGTTAAAAACCCACTATACACACCAATTTCTTCTTGCTCATCATTTGTAAGTGGAAATTCTCTCTCACAATATACCTCATTTATTTTTTTCTTGGTTGTGATATATACATAACCAGTTGGCGCAATATGATTCCATGGACTAAGCACATCTCCTGAATACTTCTCTTGAAACCTCTCTACCGCTTCAAAATCAACCCTTTCATATATACCATTTACCACTAATTTTTCACCTTCAAATTCATTTAGAAAATTTTCTAATTTTCTAACCTCTACTGGATTATTGCTATTTCCAAGCTTAATGTATTCTAAAAGATAATTACATACACTTGGCTCTTCTTTTTTCGCAACGACCACTTTTTTAATCTTTACATCATAAGTTAATTCTATACCGTATACTTCTACAGTATCACTATTATCTGATAATGGTCTGAACCAATACTGTACACCATCATCTAGGCCATTGATTATTACTGTATGTGATGTTTTCAATTTTACATACTCTGGACTAGAAGTTGCATACCCGTAAAGCTGTGGCAAAGTAGGATGTTCAATTGATTCACTTCCATATAATACTTGACTAGTAGCAGGAATATTAGTCTTCCAAGATACGGCTACATTACCATCACCCAAATATTTTATACCTTCATTAAAGATAATAATATTAACCGGAACATGACCACCTCCACAATTTGAACAACCACCACCTCCTCCACCGCCACCACCACCACCTCCTCCGCCTCCGCCACCACCTGAAGTGACAGTTACGGTTCTTGTGACTTCGTCTGCTGGTAGACCTTCTGAATCTGTAACATTGTAAGTGACAGTGTATGTACCAACAGCGTTTGGATTAACACTACTGTTGTTTACTACTACGTCATCTGTAATATCGCCATCTTCAAAATCTTCAGCTTCTGCGTTTTGTTCTGTATAAGTTCCACCTACTGTAAAACTTACATTACTACCAATTAAATTAATAACTGGTTTTTGATTTTCTTCATCGTCTAGTTCAGGGTAATACACTGGGTCTCCCCCTTCTTGATCTACACGATAACAAGTTGGATCTTCTTCATCTATTAATTCATCCTCATCATTATCAATGCCGTCGCTACATTCAGGAGATCCTTCTTCTTCCTCCACAACCACAGAAAGAGTCTTTGTGTCAGCAATTAATCCCTCTGAATCCTCAACATCATATTCTACGCTGTAAGTGCCAGCAATAGCTGTATTTACAGTGCTAGAAGCTACTGTGTCATCAGTGATGTCACCATCTTCTGGGTCAGATGCAGTTTGATAACTTAAAGCATCAAATGAATCGTCTACCATTAGATAAACAGTAGTTGTTGTTAATGTGATTATTGGTTGTTGGTTTTCGTCGTTGTCGTCTGGATTGTATGTTTCAGGATCATCTGGATCACTCCAACATCCTGGATCCAATTCATCGACCAATTCGTCACCGTCGTTGTCTTCGTCGTCTTCACACTCTGATGGTTCTTCACTTACAGTAACCATTCTGGTTACTTCTTCTGCTAATAAACCTTCTGAGTCTTCAACATTGTAAGTAAGAATGTAATTACCTAGAGTATTAGTATCTACTGTACCACCTACTGCTATATCGTCTGTGATGTCACCATCCTCAGGATCCTCAGCAGTAGCGCCTGGGTCTGTGAAACTGTCACCCAGTGTCACATGGTATGGGTTTGCACCCAACAATGTGATTACTGGCGGTTCATTCTCAACACACATTGGCATTTCGTCGTACTGAGTATAGAAACTATCATCTGCAGTAGTTACATTCATTAGAAAGTATGAAAAATTATCTTCAATCCATACTTCATCTTGGCTAGCATTAGTGTAACTTTTTACACTATCAAAGCCATTTTCTAGCTTATTATTACCTTCGGTATCATCCATGGCGTATAGGGCTGTATTGTTGAAAAATTCAACAGTTCCACCAACATGCTCTTTTGAACCTACTGGAAGACTACCGTGAATTCTTACCCTAACAAAACCCTCACTTCTCTCAACTGCCAAACCAGCAATATCCTCATAACCATCAATATCAACATCAATATAATATGAACCATCATAATACAATGGGAACCAAGTACCATTAGGTATCTTGTTATCTGAGCTACCCAAGAATATATCATCGGCCATGTTTCCTATACCCCAATTGGTAAAAGAACTAACATTTACACGAGCAAATACATTCCCAGTACACTCGTCTACTTCAATTTGACATTGATCTGTACAGTCTTCACTACCATCACATTCTTCCCAAGGTAATTCTTCATCAACCATACCATTACCACAGTATGGCCCGTATGGAGATTCCTCCACAACTACACTAAGAGTCTTTGTGTCAGCGATTAATCCTTCTGAATCTTCAACATCATATTCTACGCTGTAAGTGCCAGCAATAGCTGTATTTACAGTGCTAGAAGCTACTGTGTCATCAGTGATGTCACCATCTTCTGGGTCAGAT